>NZ_CAXHZL010000003.1:0-433989 GCF_964022235.1 uncultured Limimaricola sp.
AACAGGAAGGCGACCTCGAGGTCGAAGATGATGAACAGGATCGAGACGAGATAGAACCGTACGTCGAACTTCATCCGCGCGTCGTCAAAGGCGTTGAAGCCGCATTCATAGGCCGACACCTTCTCGGGGTCGGGCCTGCGCACGGCGAGCACGACGGCCGCGAGGATCAGGATCGCGCCCAGTGCAATGGCCAGGCCAAGGAAGATCAGGATCGGAAGGTATTCCGCAAGAAGCAGTTCCACGTCGGGTCCTTTCACGCGGGAGCTGTCGGTCGTTGCGCGATCCATAAACCCCGGTCAGGGAAGGGTCAACCGAGCCCGAGGCTTTGCCGATGCGTCCGAAGCGCACAACAGCCTCAATCTCCGACCGGATCCTCGCGCAGTTCGTGCTTCACCTGCTCGAGTTCGCGGTCGAGGAAAAACGAAATCAGCGACCGGATGACCACCAGCAGCCCCAGGAACATCAGATCGGCAAAGGCGAGGCTGAGAGCGGTGTGGATGATGTCCGACACGATGAACAGCTCGAGCCCCGCGAGGATGTAGCGCCCGAGCTCGATCCGCTCGGTGTTGGTGCCGCGCACGCGCGCCTTGGCGTCGCGTCGCGTCTCGGCATGCACAACGCCGGCGATGAATCGCACCGCGCCCACGAGCAGCAACGCGATGGCAAACAGATCGATGATCGCCGAGACCCATTCGAGCCCGCTCACCAGCCAGCCGAGATGCTCATGCAGGACGCCGCTTTCCGCCCCGAACTCCCAGATCGATCCCATCGCTGTCCCCCGCTTTGTCTGGGGCCATCATCTGGGCCACCCCCGCATCGGGTCAACCAACGCGGATCACCCGAGGGGAACCCCTGCTTCGCGGCTGCGTTGGCCGCGCATGACACACACACTCCGCCTTGCCGCACTTGCCCTCGCCCTCCTCCCCGCAGCCCTGCATGCCGATGTTGTCGGCAAGGTCGGGGTCGACTGGGTCGGCAACGACATTATCGTCGAGGCGATTCCCGATCCCAAGGTCGATGGCGTCACCTGCCACATCGCCTATTTCGAGCGATCCGTGATCGACCGTCTTAGCCAGGGCAACTGGTTCGAGGATCCGTCAAATGCGTCGATCGACTGCCGCCAGACCGGCCCGATCACACTTGGCGAGATTGACCGCTCGCGCGATGGCGAATCCGTGTTTCGCGAAAGCCGTTCGATCATCCTGAAATCGCTGCGGATCACCCGCATCTATGACGAAGCGAACCAAGTCCTGATCTATCTCGCGCACGGCAGCGAGTTGACCCAAGGCTCGGCCAAGATGTCGCTTTCGACAATCCCGCTCTATGACACAGGCGCTGTGGAGTAAGGCGCGGCTTTTCTGCGCGCGCCTTTATGGCCCGACACGGCTATCAGCCGAGAGCCTGCACCGCTGCCACCAGCTCGTCATAATGGCCGATCAGTGCCTCGGGGTGCAGATCGGCCGTGCGGTGCCCGTTCGGGCCGAACCGCACGAGAATCGACGGCACGCCCGCGGCACGCGCGGTGGTACGATCGGTTTCGGTGTCTCCGACCAGCACGCAATAGGCCGGATCGCCGCCTGCCCGACGTACTGTCTCACGCAGGCATTCGGGATCGGGCTTGCGCATCTTGAGCGTGTCGGCCCCGATCAGGCAGGCGAAATGCTCGCGCACGCCCAGCTTTGCCAGCAGTTTTTCAGCCAATGCCTCGGGCTTGTTGGTACAGATCGCCACCGGATGACCCAGCCGCTTGAGTTCCGCGATCGCCTCCATCGCACCTGGGAACAGGGTCGAGTGCCGGTCGATCTCGTCGTCATAATAGGCAAGCAGACGTGGATATTGCCGGTCGACTTCGGCTTCCTCGACCTCGCCCACGCGCGACAAACCCAGCCTGAGCATGGCACGCGCGCCGTGCATGGCCGTGGCGGCATCCTCTCGAGGGTCGAGCAATGCCCCGAGGCCAAGATCTGCAAAGCAGCGGTTGGCAGCAGCGATGAGGTCGCCACTGGTCTCGGCGAGGGTGCCGTCGAGGTCGAAGATCACGGCGCGCATGGGCGACTCTCCTGTAACGAAGCGTTGTGGGAATTGATCCAAACAATGGGCGGTCGGGCTTGTGCCTCAAGATGCGGCTAGTAGAAGTCGCATCAAGCAACAAGAGGGGCAGCAATGGCCACGACACTGATCGTCTTGGCCGCGGGCAAAGGCACGCGGATGAACTCGGACCTACCCAAGGTCCTGCACGAGATCGGCCAATCGCCGCTTTTACACCACGCGATGGCAGCGGGCATGACCCTTGAGCCCGAGCGCATGATCGTCGTTGCAGGACATGACGCCGAAGCGGTCGAACGCGCCGCCACGGCGTATGACGAAGGCATCGTGACCGTTCGCCAACAGACGCAGGAGGGCACTGGCCACGCCGTACAACAGGCGCGCACCGCTCTAGAAGGTTTCTCCGGAAATGCCATCGTGCTCTACGGCGACACGCCCTTCATCCGGCCCGAGACGCTCGAAG
The DNA here is from genome assembly GCF_964022235.1 of uncultured Limimaricola sp. Classification (NCBI taxonomy): domain Bacteria; kingdom Pseudomonadati; phylum Pseudomonadota; class Alphaproteobacteria; order Rhodobacterales; family Paracoccaceae; genus Limimaricola; species uncultured Limimaricola sp. The sequence goes on from NZ_CAXHZL010000003.1 coordinate 2,510, forward strand.
CGATGCTTGCAGCCCGTGCCCGCGCCGATGTCGTGGTGTTGGGTTTCGAAGCCACCGATCCGGGCCGCTATGGAAGGTTGGTGACGACAGGCGACAGCCTCGACCGCATCGTCGAGTTCAAGGATGCCGACGCGGAGATCCGCGCCATCACCCTGTGCAATTCCGGCGTGATCGCGGCGGATTGCGAAACGCTGTTCAAGCTGCTCGACCAGGTGACCAACGACAATGCTTCGGGCGAGTATTACCTCACCGACATCGTCGGTCTCGCGCGCGAGGCAGGTCTCAAGGCCGAAGTGGTGCGTTGCGAGGAAGCCGAGACGCTTGGCATCAACACCCGCGCCGAGCTGGCCCGTGCCGAGGCCGCGTTCCAGATCCGTGCCCGCGCCGAGGCGGTCGAAGACGGCGTGACCCTGCTCGCCCCCGACACCGTGACCTTCGCACGCGACACGGTGGTCGGACGTGACACGGTGATCGAACCCAATGTCGTGTTCGGCCCCGGTGTGACGGTAGAGAGCGGTGCCAAGATCCGCGCCTTCAGCCACCTCGAAGGCTGCCACGTATCGCGCGGGGCCACCGTCGGCCCCTTCGCCCGGCTGCGTCCCGGCGCGGAACTGGCTGAAGACGTGCACATCGGCAATTTCGTCGAGATCAAGAACGCGCAGATCGGCACCGGGGCCAAGGTCAACCACCTGACCTATCTCGGCGATGCCGACATCGGCGCGGGCACCAACGTCGGCGCGGGCACCATCACCTGCAACTATGACGGCGTATTCAAGCACCGCACCACCGTGGGCCGCGATGTCTTCATCGGCTCCAACACCATGCTGGTGGCCCCTGTCACGCTCGGCGACGGTGCAATGACCGCGACCAGCACCGTGGTCACGCACAACGTGCCTGCGGGCGACATGGCCGTTGGCCGGACCAAACAGAGCAACAAGCCGGGTTTCGCGACCCGGTTCTTTGACAAGCTGCGCGCCGCCAAGGCCGCCAAGACCAAGGACAACTGAGATGTGCGGAATTGTAGGTGTCTTGGGCAATCACGAGGCTGCCCCTCTACTCGTCGAAGCGCTCGGCCGACTCGAGTATCGCGGCTATGACAGCGCCGGCATCGCCACCGTGCACGAAGGCCATCTCGAGCGCCGTCGCGCGGTGGGCAAGCTGGTGAATCTCTCGGACAAGCTGGTGCGCGAACCGCTGCGCGGCCTCGCCGGCATCGGTCACACCCGCTGGGCCACACACGGCGCACCGACCGAGGCCAATGCGCATCCGCACGCGGGCGCACGCGTCGCCGTGGTACACAACGGCATCATCGAGAACTACCGCGAGCTGCGCGCCGAGCTGGCCGCCGAAGGTATCGGAACCCAAACCGATACCGATACCGAGACCGTGGCGCTGCTGTGCCAGTTGTTCCTCGATCGGCAAATGCCTCCCCGTGAGGCGGCCGCCGCCACCATCGCACGGCTGACCGGCGCCTATGCGCTGTGCTTTCTGTTCGAGGAGGAGCCCGACCTGCTCATCGCCGCGCGTAAGGGCAGCCCGCTGGCCATCGGGCATGGAGAGGGGGAAATGTTCGTCGGCTCCGACGCCATCGCGCTGGGCAATCTGACCGACCGGATCACCTATCTCGACGAGGGCGACCGCGCCGAGGTGACGCGCGCGGGTGCGGTGATCTTCGATGCCGAAGGCCGCGAAGTGACGCGCCCCGAAAAGCGTATCGCGCAGGCGTCGGCACAGGTCGACAAGGCCGGACACAAGCACTTCATGGCCAAGGAAATCGCTGAGCAGCCTCGCGTGTTGGCCGAAGCGCTCAAGCACTACCTGACGCCCGAGGGGCAGATCGCCCTACCTGAGCCGGGCATTGATTTCACCGCCATCGACCGGCTGACGTTGGTGGCTTGTGGCACTGCCTTCTATGCCTGCAACGTCGCCAAATATTGGTTCGAACAGGTCGCACGCCTGCCCGTCGAAATCGACGTCGCCTCGGAGTATCGTTACCGTGAGCCGCCGGTTCCGGCGCGCTCCGCCGCGCTGTTCGTCAGCCAATCGGGCGAGACCGCCGACACGCTGGCGGCGCTGCGTTATGCCAAGGGCAAAGCCGACAGCATCCTGTCGGTGGTGAACGTCACCGAAAGCTCGATTGCACGCGACAGCGACCTCGCGCTGCCGATCCTCGCCGGGGCCGAGATAGGCGTCGCTTCGACCAAGGCCTTCACCTGCCAGCTTCTGGTGCTCGGTGCATTGGCGCTCGAGGCTGCTCGGCAACGCGGCATGCTCGATGAGGCTACCTTTGCGGAGCATGTGAGGGGCCTTCGTGAGTTGCCCGGTTTGCTCCATCAGGGCCTGACTATCGAAGCCGAATGCCAGCGGGTCTCGCGCGGTCTTGCCGAAGCCCGCGACATCCTCTTCCTGGGCCGGGGGCGGATGTTCCCCCTTGCTCTTGAAGGTGCGCTGAAACTCAAGGAAATCAGCTACATCCATGCTGAAGCTTATGCATCTGGCGAGCTCAAGCATGGCCCCATCGCGCTCGTGGACGAGCATGTGCCGGTCATCGTCATGGCGCCGCATGACGAGCTATTCGACAAGACCGTATCGAACATGCAGGAGGTGATGGCGCGAGGTGGCAAGGTGCTGCTGATCACCGACGCCAAGGGGGCGCAGATCGCCGGAGAAGGCGCTTGGGAAGTGATCACCCTGCCCGAGATCGACCCGCTCTGGGCCCCGATCCTCTACGCGGTTCCGGCGCAACTGATCGCCTATCACACGGCAGTGGCCAAGGGCACAGATGTGGATCAGCCACGCAATCTCGCCAAATCCGTCACCGTCGAGTGACATGACAAAGGGGGGGCCAAGCCCCCCCTTCCACGCAGTCTCCGACGTCGCCGATCGCAACCTGTTCGTCAGCCGCGATACACTGTCAGCTCAGGCAGATCGGTCAGCGGCACTTCGAGCAGACGCATCGCGGGCAGGCTGATTTCGCTGCCGGACCCCGATGCTCCGCCCGACGGACGCAGTTCCAACTTCACCGATTTTCCGTTCGCCGCCTCGACGCGGCCTTGCGCCACGCTGCTCACCAGCGGCGTTTCGATCCACAACCCCGGATCGGCAGGCGAGCCCAGCGAGGCTACGGTGGTGCCAAGCCTTTGCTCGCCCGCAGGCTCGGGCGCGGCGGTGGCGGCGGCGCGCTGTTCGGGCGTAGTGGTGTCGAGCGCTTCGGCGCTGGCTCCCCCCGACGGCGCCGGCGGTGGCGGTGCAGACTGCGCCACGGGCTGCGGCGCAGGGGTCTGAGCGGCGGGCGCCGGGGCCTCGACCGGTGCGTTGGCAGGTTGCAGCTCGGCGCAAGCGGCCAGAAGACCAAGCGCAGTGAGGGCGGTGGGGATCATGAGGCGTGTCATGACAGGAAGGATAGCGGGTCGCGCCTCGCGGGCAAGAGCGTGCGCGCATGCGCGATCACCGACACGATCACCGACACGATCACCGGCAGTTTGCTTGCCAACACCCTCCCTCGACCCTACCTTGCCGCCATGACAATCGCACCCGTTCCGCCCCCCGCAGCGCCCCTGATCGACCCCTTTGCGCGGGCGATCCGCTACCTGCGGGTTTCGGTCACCGACCGCTGCGATTTCCGCTGCGTGTACTGCATGTCCGAGAAGATGCAGTTTCTGCCCAAGGCGGAACTCCTGACGCTCGAAGAGCTGGATCGGCTTTGCTCGGCTTTCGTGCGGCTCGGGGTCGAAAAGCTGCGCATCACCGGCGGCGAGCCTCTGGTGCGGCGCAATATCATGGAATTCTTCCGCTCGATGACGCGGCATCTGGAGAGCGGCGCGCTCAAGGAGCTGACGCTGACCACCAACGGCAGCCAGCTCGGGAAATACGCGACCGAGCTTCATGCCGCCGGGGTCCGCCGGATCAACGTCTCGCTCGATACCCTCGACGAGGACAAGTTCGCCCGCGTCACCCGCTGGGGTCGCCTGCCGCAGGTGCTGGATGGGATCGATGCTGCGCTTGCTGCCGGGCTGAAGGTCAAGATCAACACCGTGGCCTTGAAGGGTTTCAACGAGGACGAGCTGTTCACGCTGACCGAGTTCTGCGCCGCGCGCGGGATGGACCTGACCTTCATCGAGGTCATGCCAATGGGCGACATCGGCAATGAGGATCGGATCGGCCAGTATTGGAACCTGCGCGAGCTGCGCGAGACGCTGGCAACGCGGTATTCCCTGCATGATCTGCCCGACCGCACCGGTGGTCCTGCGCGCTACGTCATGCTCGGAGAAACGCGGCAGCGCGTCGGCTTCATCACCCCGATGAGCCATAATTTCTGCGAAAGCTGCAACCGCGTGCGCGTCACCTGCACCGGAGAGATCTACACCTGCCTCGGGCAGGAGGGCCATTCCGATCTGCGCGGGCCACTCCGGGCGAGCGAAGGCGACGCGGGGATCGAGCGCGCGATCCGTGCCGCTATCGCCCTCAAGCCCAAGGGTCACGACTTCGACTATGACCGTCAGGAGGTTTCGGGCCGGGTTAGCCGTCACATGAGCCACACCGGCGGATGAGCAGCGCCCCTTGGGCGCTGCGGCTCTGGCTCGGCGGATCGCGGGCACTGCCGCGCTTGGCCGAGATCGCATTGGCGCGCCGCGTGCATCGCGGCCAAAGCTCCGCCCCTGCCCGTCTTGGCGAACGCTTGGGCCGCGCGACGATAAAGCGGCCCGAAGGCTCTGTCGTCTGGATCAATGCGGCTTCGGTCGGAGAAGTAGCCTCGGTGGCCGATCTCGCGCGCGATCTGATGGCCGAGGGGCATCGCGTTCTCATCACCACGACGACGACAACCGGAGGGTCACGGGCGCGACAAATCGACGGCGTGATGCACCAATACCAACCGCTGGATACCGCCCGCGCGACTGGGCGCTTTCTCGATCATTGGCAGCCCGATCTGGCCTGCTTTGTCGAGGGGGATCTCTGGCCGCGTCTTCTGGCCGAGGCCTCGGCGCGAAACGTCCCCCTCGCCCTGCTCAACGCCCGGCCATCGCGCTCGCGCACCCGCGCGCCCAAGCTCAACGCGGCTTTGCTGTCGCATTTTGACCTCGTGACGGCGCAGACCGATGAGGTGCGCGACGAGATAACCCGCCTTGGAATGCCGCTCGATCGCGTGCTCGCACCGGGTGATCTGAAATCCGCTGCAGCCCCTCTCCCCGCCGACCCTGCGCGACTGACGGCGCTCCGCGCTCGGTTCGACGGCGCGCCGCTCTGGGCCGCCGTGTCGACCCATGCCGGAGACGAGGCCCCGGTGATCGCAGCGCATCTGGAGGCAAGGAAGCGGCATCCGGGCCTCCGGCTCATCCTCGCGCCGCGCCATCCCGACCGGGCCGATGTCTTGGCAACGGCCCTGACCGACGCGGGGCTGTCGGTCGCGCGGGGCGACATGCCGGGCCAGGCCGAGGTCTGGCTCGTCGATCGGCTCGGCGAAACCGGGCTGATCTACCGCCTCGCGCCGCTGGTCTTCCTCGGCGGCTCCTTCGGGCCACAGGGCGGGCACAACCCGTGGGAGGTGGCGGCGCTCGGCGCGGCGCTGCTGCATGGGCCGCGCGTATCCAATGCCGCCCATGCCCATGCTGTCTTGGACAAAGCGGGGGCCGCACGAGAGGTGGCGGACGCGGCGGCGCTCGGCGCGGCGGTGGGCGGGCTGATCGGCTCGGGTCAGCTCTCCGACATGCGCGCGGCGGCGGCCCAGGTCATGACCGATCGCGGGCAAACGCGGCCCCGCACGCTGGCCGCGCTGAGAGGACTGCTTGCACCCGACCCCGTATCCACCGAAGTTGCGCCATGACCCTGCGCGCCGTGATCCTCAACGACACCTCGACCCGCTACCATCACGGCTGTTCGCGGGTGATGCGGCTGCTCGTCGCGGGGTTGGAGCGGCACGGGTTGACCATCACCGCCCGCAGCCCGGCGCGCCACGACTGGGCAGAGAATGCGGGATTTCTCGGCGCGATGCGCGAGACCGATGTCATCGTCATCAACGGCGAAGGCACGCTGCATCACGGCCGTCCCGCAGGCGCACGGCTGCTCGCCGTGGCAAAGCATGCCGCACGCGGAGGCACGCCGCTCGCATTGGTCAATGCACTCTGGCAGGACAATCCTGACGACTGGTCCACGCTTCTGTCCCGGTTCGACCTGATCGCCGCGCGTGACAGTGTCAGCGCCGAGACCATGGCGCAGGCCACGGGGCACGACGTCCGCTGGCTGCCGGACCTGTCGCTTTCCGCCCCGGCGGACATCGCGCCCGCGTCACGCCACGGCGTGATCATCGGCGACAGCGTGAAGCCCGGCCCGCGCCGGGTGCTGGGCCGCGCCGCGCGACAGTATGCCGATGCGACGCTGGTGCCGACCAAGACACTGAGCGGCGGGGTCTGGCGGTTCGCCCCGGCCCGTGCCGCGCTGGCAGCGGCGTGGTTCGGTGGGCTGGGTCTGCCGCCGTTGGAAATGCCCCAAGATGAGCCCGCCTATCTGGAGCGCATCGCCCGCGCCCGGCTGCACCTCACGGGTCGATTTCACGCGGTCTGCCTGTCGATGCTCACCGAGACACCGTTTCTGGCTCTCGGTTCCAACGCTTCCAAGATCGAGCGGCTGCTGGGCGATGCGGGCCTCGGTCCATCGCGGCTTGTCCCCCCCGAGACGCTGTCCAAGCCGCCGCAGGACATGCCCTTCAGCGAGGCCGAGCTGACGGCGATCCGTGCCTTCCGCCAGTTGGCGCAAGGCCGGGCCGAAACGCTCTATGCCGACATCGCGGCGCTGGCCCGGAGGGACAGATGAACAGGATCGTCTTCGAGATTGCAAAGCGGCGCGGCGATGAGGCCCGCCTGTCGCGATTGGGTCTGCCCGAGACGGACCTGCTGTCTCGCCTCGCGGGTCGCCGGGTGGCGCTCGTCGGCAACGCGCGTTCGCTGTCGGACAAGACCCAAGGCGCCGAGATCGACGCCGCCGACATCGTGATCCGCCTCAACGCGGCACCAATGCCGGATCCGGCCTCGCACGGTCGGCGGACCGACTGGCTCGCCATGTCGATCCCGGTGCCCGCCTCCGTCATCGCGGCGCGCGGGCCCGATCTGTTGTTGTGGATGACGCCCAAGCGCAAACGCCTGCCGTGGCGTGTCGCCTGCGCGTCGGGGTTTGCCCTATTGCCCGCCGCCTACGCCGCGACTCTCCGCCAAGATCTTGGCGCACGCCCCACCACGGGAATGCTCACCATCGACCTGCTCGCGCGCTCGGATCTCGCGTCGGCGCGGCTCCATGGCTTTGACTTCTTCGCATCGAAATCGCTCTCGGGTGGTCGCGCGGCCGTCGACGTGCCGCATGACTTCGCCGCCGAGCGTGACCGGGTCGCGGCCTTGATGTCCGCCGACCCGCGCTTCACGCTTGCCTGAGATCAGGCCGCTGGCATCCGGCGTTCGACGATGCCCGCCCACCACGAACAGCCCGCCGGAATTGCCTCGTCGGAAAAGTCGTACTCGGGATGGTGCACCGAGGCCGTGTCGCCATTGCCCACGAGGATGTATGCGCCCGGGCGCTCTTCGAGCATATAGGCGAAATCCTCGCCTCCCATGATCAACGGCGCCTCGGCGCAATCGCCCGAGACGTCCCGCGCGACTTCGGCTGCGAACTCGGTTTCGGCACCGTGGTTGATCATCACCGGGTAGCCCTTGATGTAATTGACCTTGGCCACTGCACCGTAGGCTTGGGCCGTGGCCTCGGCGATGGCGGTCAGCCGCGCTTGGCCCAGCGCCCGAAGTTCGGGCGACATGGTACGCACGGTGCCCTTCATCTGCACCCGCTGGGCGATCACGTTGAAGGCCTTGGACGAGGTCTCGAAGGAGGTCACCGAGACCACCATCTGCTCGGTCGGGTCGGCATTGCGGCTGGCGATGGACTGCAGCGCCAGCACGATGTGCGAGGCCACAAGGGTCGAATCGACGGTCTCGTGCGGCTTGGCCGCGTGGCCGCCCTTGCCTTCGACGGTGATCTCGAACTGGTCGGTCGAAGCGAAGAAGGCGCCGGGCCGGATCGCGAACTGGCCCAGCGGGATGCCCGGCCAGTTGTGCATGCCATAGACCTCCTGAATGCCGAAACGCTCCATCAGCCCGTCTTCGCACATCTCGCGGCCACCGCCGCCGCCTTCTTCGGCGGGCTGGAAGATGACGACGACGGTGCCGTCGAAGTTGCGCGTCTCGGAGAGATACTTGGCCGCGCCCAAGAGCATCGCGGTGTGTCCGTCGTGGCCACAAGCGTGCATCGCGCCCGTTGTCTTCGAGGCATAGGGCTTGCCGGTCTGCTCATGGATCGGCAGCGCGTCCATGTCGGCGCGCAGGCCGATCACGCGGCCCGATCCGGCCTGCTTGCCGCGGATCACCCCGACGACGCCGGTGCGGCCCAACCCCTCGACCACGTCATCGCAGCCGAAGGCCCGCAGCTTTTCGGCCACGAGCGCGGAGGTGCGATGCGTCTCATAGAGGATCTCGGGGTTCTCGTGCAGGTCACGCCGCCACGCGGTGATCTCGGGGAGAAGTTCGGCAAAGCGGTTCTTGATCGGCATGGGGCGTCCTTCGGGGCGGAATCTCGGGTGCGGGATGAGACTGCTCTCAAGCGTGGCGGGGTGCAAGCCAGTGCCCGGCTGCCGCGCCGTCAGGGGCGCCAGTGCTCTTCGACCCAAGGGCTGGGGCGGATGTAGTGTCGCAGATAGCGTAGCGGCCTGTCCTGTCGCACGCCCGAGAACAGACCGCGCAGATGCTCGCTCGCACTGCTTGGCGCATAGGGCGGGTAATGCCCCTCGATCGCATGGGTCGGGTGCAGCCCGCCGGGGAAGATCACGATCCGCGCGTCGGACGGCAGTTTGGGCGGGACCAGATAGTTGAGCGGGAACGGCCTTCGGCAATGCATGCGGAAGTGCCGGACCCACGCGGCGGGAAACAGCTTGGCTCCGCCCGGCGCGTTGCGCGTCACGAAGCGCTGCTCGAAGCGGTACTCGTCGGCGATACCCTGCGGGTCGGCGCGGAATCGCTCCTGCAACGACACCAGCTTGCCCACCGGAAATCGGAACACCGAGGTCTGGCCCAGTTTCTCGAGCGGCGTATTGGGGTTACGCGACAGGATCACGTCGTCTGGATCGCCGTGGGTAAAGAAATCGTCGAGCGATCCGGTGACCACAAGGTCGAGATCCATGAACAAAACCGGCCCACTCAGATCGCCGAGCTTCGGCCCCCAGAGCCGCGCCTTGGGCCAGATGCCCTTGCTGTTCCTGGGCATTTCCACGTCGAGAGGCGGCAGGTCCTGACAATTTACCTCCCCTCGGATACCCTCGCGATTGTCGGTAAAGCAGGTGAAGCTGAAGGGCGGCGTGATGTTGCGCGCGACCATTCCGTAGAGGCGGTTGATGAAGGGCGCGCCGTATTTCGTGCCCCAGTTGATGCAGATCACCTGCTTGATCATCGTCCGCCCCTTTCGCATTTGCCGCCTGTCTAACGCGCGGCAGCGCGCGCGACCAGCCGCCAGAGCTCCGCCGCCGGAGCGCTGGACCTCAGTGCAGCCGCTTGCGAATACGCTGCAGCATCAGCCAGACCAGCGCGACCACCGGCAGCACCAGCGCCGCCGTCAGCGCAGTCTTGTCGACCCCGAGCGGATAGGCCAGCGGGGCGAGCAGATAGGTGGCGAGGCTCACGGCATAGTAGCTGATCGCCACGACGCTGAGCCCCTCGACCGTGTGCTGCAGACGAAGCTGCGCATCGGCGCGGCGATCCATCGAGGACAGCAGGTCCTGATTCTGGGCCGAGCGCTCGACGTCGACCCGCGTGCGAAGCAGATCACCCGCCCGCGCCGCGCGCTCCGACATGGCGGCAAGGCGGCGGTCGGTTGATTCGACCGTGCGCATCGCCGGGTCGAAGCGGCGCATCATGAACTCGGCGAAGGTCTGCCGCCCGCCGAACCGCGCCTCGCGCAACACGCCGATGCGCTGGTTCACCAGCGTCTCGTAGGCCCGCGTCGCGCCCGAGCGAAACCCCGACTGCGCGCGCAGCTTCTCGAGCTCCGCCGAAACCTCGAGCAGCACGGCGAGCGTCGCTGCCGGATCGCCCGGCCCCGCCGCCATCTCGGCGACCAGATCTGACAGGCGCTTCTCAAGCGCGCCGATGCGCGGTCCCATGCCGCGGGCCTGCGCGAGGCCCAGCATCGCCATGGTCTTGTAGGTCTCGATCTCGCACAGGCGCTGCACCACGCGGCCGATGCGTCGCTCGCCGGTGCCGGGGCGGGCAAAGACGGCAAAGCGCATGTGCCCCGCCGGATCGATGCGAAAATCGCCCGCGACGATGAGTTGATCGTCGAGAACCCGGCTGACGGCCATGCTCTCGGCCACGAACCACGCCTCGGCTCGCCGTGCGATCTCGTCCTCTCCCGCCGCAAGCTCCACTCGGATCAGCGCGGATGTGAGCTTTTGGCCCGGCGCGGTGGCGAGCCAGTCGGCGGGAAATCCCGCCAGCCCTTCGCGGAAAGGCGGCTCGGAGGGACCGTCGCTCAGGATCATGTAGGTGGAGAACTCGGTGTGGCTCTCCCACTTGAGCCGGTGCCGCCCAATCTGTCCCGACCAATGCGTGGCGCCGGGCTGCGGATGCGGCGCGCCGAACCAATCGAGCAGCGCCAGCAGATGCGCCCGCTCGGTCTCCATGTCACGCGGCACATCCTCGGCCGGGCCGATGGCCAGAAACGCCGCCTGCCCCGGCGCGCCGAGGCTCGGAAAGGGCCGCGCGTGCAGCTCGTTGGCCAATTCCTGGCGCAGCGGGTGATCGGCAAGGGTCATGGCGGCTCCGGTGGCTAACGTCGGGAGAGGATGACCGGCAGCGCCCCCCCTGTAAACTCCTGAAAAGGTCGCAGGCACAAAGCCTTAGCGCATGCGTTCGCATACCGCGTCCGGGTTGTGCGGGAGGGGTGGTTTTCGCTTGGCCCCGCGCGTCCCATATCCCCTATCGACGCAGGAGCATGACATGCAGAACTTTTCCCTACTCGACCTCGCCCCGGTGACCGAAGACGAAACCCCGGCGCAGGCCCTTGCCCATGCCGCCGACCTTGCGCGGCACGCCGAAACCTTGGGCTATCACCGCTACTGGCTGGCCGAGCACCACAACATGCCGGGCATTGCTTCCGCTGCCACCGCCGTGGTGATCGGTCACGTGGCGCAGGCGACATCGACCATCCGCGTGGGCGCAGGCGGCATCATGCTGCCAAACCACGCGCCGCTGGTCGTGGCCGAACAGTTTGGCACGCTCGACGCGCTGTATCCGGGACGCATCGATCTCGGGCTTGGCCGCGCACCGGGCACGGATGGGGCCACGGCGCAGGCGCTGCGTCGCTACAACCAGTCGGCAGATGCCTTTCCGCAGGATGTGGTGGAGCTGATGGGCTATCTCGATGATGAGCATGGCACCGGTCCGGTGCGCGCGGTGCCGGGCATGGGCTCGCGCCTGCCGGTGTGGATCTTGGGGTCTTCAACCTTCGGGGCCCAGCTCGCAGCCTATCTTGGCCTGCCCTATGCCTTTGCCTCGCACTTTGCGCCGCAGATGCTGGAGCCCGCGATCCAAGCCTACAGAGAGGGCTTCCGCCCCTCCGAGCGGCTCGAGAAGCCATATTTCATGATGGCCGCCGGTCTGCATGCTGCCGATACCGACGAGGAGGCGCGGTATCACCGATCCTCGCAGATCCTGTCGTTCGCGCGGCTGCGCACCGGCACGCCGGGCCGCCTGTCGCGCCCGGTCGAAAGCCTGGCCGACCACGTTCCGGCATCGGCCATCGCGGGCGCCGAGGCCGCGCTTTCGGTCTCGGCCATCGGCAGCCCCGACACGGTGCGCCGCCAGCTGCGCGAGATGATCGACCGCTACCAGCCCGACGAACTTCTGCTCACCGGCATGATGTTCGATGTAGAGGCACGCAAGCGCAGCTTCGAGATCGGCGCGCAGATCCTGTCGGACATGAAAACGCCCGCCATGGCCTGAGGGCCGTGGCGGGCGGCGACCAGTGTGGGAATGCAGCCCCGTGGGTCGTCAGCCGGGCGGTACGAGACCGCCCGGTGTCTCTCAGAGGATCACGACGTCCAGCGGCGGGAAGCCATTGAAGCAAACCGAGGAATAGGTCGAGGTGTAGGCCCCGGTGTTGCGGATCAGCACCCGGTCGCCCGACTTGAGGCTCAGCGGCAGGTTCATTGGGCGCTTCTCGTAGAGCACGTCGGCGCTGTCGCAGGACGGACCCGCGAGGATGCACGGACCGGTGGTCTCGCCGTCATGCGGCGTCACGAACTGGTAGCGGATCGCCTCACCCTCGGTTTCGGCCAGCCCCGAAAAGCGGCCGATCGAGAGATAGACCCAGCGATGCATGTCGCGCTCGGACTTGCGCGAGGTGAGCATCACTTCGCAGGCGATGACACCGGCCTCGGCGACCATGCCGCGGCCCGGCTCGGCCATCACGCGCTCGGCACCCGGGAAGCGGGCCTCGACAAGCGCCATCACGGCGGCGGCGTAGTCGGTCGGGGCCTGGATCTCTTCGCCATAGAAGGCCGGGAAGCCGCCACCAATGTTGAGAAGCTGCAGCCGGTGGCCCGCGTCCTGCGCGGCGGTCCAGATGCGCGACAGCTCGTCGAGCACGGGCACCCACATTTCGGCGTGGCGGGTCTGGGAGCCGACGTGGAACGAGAAGCCCAACGGCTCGAGGCCCAGCTCGGTCGCGCGGTCCAGGAGCTGCAGCGCGGTGTCGCGGTCGCAGCCGAACTTGCGGGTCAGCGGCCAGTCGGCCGAGGAGGTCTCGACGATCAGGCGGACATAGACCTGCGCACCGGGGGCGTGCTCGGCGATCTTTTCGAGCTCTTCCTCGGCATCGACCGCGAACATGCGGATGCCGGCGTTGTAGGCAAAGGCGATGTCCGAGACGCGCTTGATGGTGTTGCCGAAGGAGACATGCTCGGGGCGCGCGCCTTGGCTCAGGCACAGCTCGATCTCGCCGCGCGAGGCCGCATCGAAATGCGAGCCGAGCTGCACGAGGCGCTCGATGATCGCGGGATGCGGGTTGGCCTTCACGGCGTAGTGGATGTCGGCACGGCCCAATCCGGCTTTCAGTGCCTCGAACTGGGTTTCCACACGGTCCACGTCGATGACCAGAGTCGGCCGGTCGAACTCGGCCGAAGCGGCATATGCCTCCAGGCGGTTGGCAACAGCGAAGGAAGGGGCGCTGGCGCCCGCGTAATATGCAGTCATGTGCATCTCCGATAGACAGACGGGGGCCCCGTAAGGCCGGCGGTTCCAAGGGAGACGTTACCGTCGCTGCATAAACGCGTGCTGGTCTGTGCGTAGGCCTCCGGATTGGAGACTTGCGTCCAGGCGTGGCCAGAGGCGCGTGCGTTGGCGTCTTGAGGGGGCATTTGGGGCAAAGCCCGAGTCGGATCAAGGGGTAATCTTCAGATAAGCCGAATTTTTTCCCCAGTGGTTTTGCACCTCCCGCCCCCTTGTTCTATAGGGCTTTGGCACTAGTCGGAGGACCCCATGCCGCGTCTCGTCCTGTTCAACAAGCCGATGAACGTGCTGTCGCAGTTCACGGACGCCAAGAGCCCATCGCCGCGCGCGACGCTGTCCGACTTCATCGACCGTCCCGGCGTCTATGCCGCCGGCCGTCTCGACCGCGACAGCGAAGGGCTGATGCTGCTCACCGATGACGGGCGGCTGCAGGCGCGCATCTCCGATCCCCGGCACAAGATGGAAAAGACCTATCTCGTGCAGGTCGAGGGCGCGCCGACCGAGGCCGAGCTCGAGCCGCTGCGCCGAGGCCTGACGCTCAAGGATGGGCCGACACTGCCCGCGCGCGCGCGTCTGGTCGAGGCGCCGGAGCTATGGGAGCGCGACCCTCCGGTGCGGGTGCGCAAGTCGATCCCCGACGCCTGGATCGAGATCGCGATCCGCGAGGGGCGCAACCGGCAGGTCCGGCGCATGACCGCCGCCGCGGGTTTTCCGACGCTGCGGCTGGTGCGCTGGCGCATCGGTGACTGGGCCCTCGACGGGCTGGCCCCGGGGGCATGGCGCGAGATCGACGCCTGAGCTCCTGATCAGCCCGCAGGCTCCCAAAGCTCGACCGGATTGCCCTCGGGGTCGTGGATTCGGGCAAAGCGACCTATCTCGCTGTCCCATTCGTCGCGCCGCTCCACCGCGATGCCCGCCGATTCGAGCTGTGCCACCATCGCGTCGAGATCGGCGACGCGAAAGTTGATCATCCACAGCTGCTCGGCGCGGCCGAAGTAGTCGGTGCCTTGATCAAACGGCATCAGCACGGTCGGCCCCGCCTCCTGCCGCCAGATCGACGGCCCCGGCCCGGCGATGCCAAGGTGGTCGAGATACCATTTGGCGAGCGCCTTCGGGTCGCGCGCCCGAAAAAACATGCCGCCGATGCCCGTGACCTTTTCCATGCCGCCTCCCCCTCTTGCTGTGAGGAGCCTAGCACATCGTCAGCGCGACGGCCTCCGGTTCCGGCCCGGCTGCCACGCGGCAAAGGTCACCATCAGCGCCGCCCCTGTGATCGCCACCACTCCGACGACGCCCAGCCCGTCTGGCATCACCCCGAACAGCACCGCGTCGAACATCAGCGCCCAGATCAGGCCGGTAAAGTCGAACGGCGCCAGCACGGCGACGGGCGCGCGCGCCACCGCCTCGGTCGCCGCGACATGCGCCAACCCGCCGGTGAGCCCCGCCCCGATCAGCCAAGCGAGCATCTCAGTCGACGGCATCTCCCAGCCGAAGGGCCATGTCGCCAGCCCTGCCAGAGCCGAGACGGCGGCAAACCAGAAGGCGATGGTCGAAGGCCGCTCGCTTGCCGTCATCGACTTGATGTGGACCCGCACGAAGGCCATCGTCACCGCATAACCCAGACCCGCCGCGACGCCGATCAGCGCGCCCTGCCCCGGTGCCTCGAGCGCCGACCCCAGCATCGCCAGAACGCCCGCGAAACCCAGTGCCGCGGCCCCCCACACCATTGACCCGATCCGCTCACCCAGCAGGAGGGCTGCCAGCGGCAACGTCAGCACCGGCGCGAGAAAGCCCAGCGCCTGCGCGTTGGCGACCGGCAGGTAGGCCAGCGAGACGAAGGACAGCGCCATCGACAGCGCACCGAACAGGCTGCGCGTCAGGTGCAGGCCGGGGCGGGTCGTGGCGATGGCGGCGGGAAACTCGCGGCATATGGCCATGTAGGCGCAGATCGGGATCAATGCGACGGCGGAGCGCCAGAACACGATCTGCCCCAGCCCGACCTCGCGCGTCGCCACCGCCACCATCGCCGACATCGCGGTGATGAGAAAAGCCGCCAAGAGCCGCAGGCCGATGCCGTTGAGGGAGGTGTTCGCTGTCATGCCGCGACCCTCGCCCGAAGCGTGCACCTCCTACAACGCAAAAGGCCCCGCGCGGGGCGGGGCCTTTCGACGATGTGGGCTTGATCAGGCGATCTTGGTGAGCAACTCGTCGAGCGACTTCTTGGCATCGCCATAGAACATGCGGGTGTTGTCCTTGAAGAAGAGCGGGTTCTCGATGCCGGAGTAGCCGGTGCCTTGACCGCGCTTGGAGACGAAGACCTGCTTGGCTTTCCAGACTTCCAGCACCGGCATGCCGGCGATGGGCGAGTTCGGGTCGTCCTGCGCCGCCGGATTCACGATATCGTTCGAGCCGATGACGATGGCGACGTCCGTCTCGGGGAAGTCGTCGTTGATCTCGTCCATCTCCATGACGATGTCGTAAGGCACCCGCGCCTCGGCCAAGAGCACGTTCATGTGGCCGGGCAGACGCCCCGCCACCGGGTGGATCGCAAAGCGCACGGTCTTGCCTTGCGCGCGCAGGCGGCGGGTGAGTTCCGACACCGACTGCTGCGCCTGTGCCACGGCCATGCCGTAGCCGGGGATGATCACGACGCTGTCGGCATCGTCGAGCGCCTGTGCCACGCCGTCGGCGTCGATCGCGATCTGTTCGCCCTCGACCTCCATCGCCGGACCGGTGGTGCCGCCGAAGCCGCCCAAGATCACCGAGACGAACTTGCGGTTCATCGCCTTGCACATGATGTAGCTCAGGATCGCGCCCGAGGAGCCGACCAGCGCGCCGGTGACGATCAGCAGATCGTTGCCCAGCGTAAAGCCGATCGCCGCCGCCGCCCAACCCGAGTAGGAGTTGAGCATCGACACCACCACCGGCATGTCGGCGCCACCGATGCCCATGATCAGGTGCCAGCCGATGAAGCCCGCGATCAGCGTCACCAGAACCATGGTCCAGATGCCTGCGCCGGTGAGATACAAGAGGCCCAGCGCCAGACACAGCGCCAGCGAGGCGGCGTTGAGCATGTGACCACCGGGCAGCTTCTTGGGCTTGCCGTCGACGCGGCCGGCGAGCTTGCCGAAGGCCACGACCGAACCGGTGAAGGTCACCGCGCCGATGAAGATGCCGAGGAACACCTCGACTTTGAGGATACCGATCTCGGTCGCGTCCTTCAGAGCCAGCTTCTTGCCGAAGCCCGTGAGCTCACCGAAGAAACCGCCGCCCGCCTCCAGAAGCTCGGTCGGGTCGAGAAGTGCCAGCGCCTCGCGCTCCAGCCCGTTGACCGCCAGCAGCGTGTTGATGTCGTGCAGCATGATGTCGGCGTTGAGGCCGATGAACACCGCCGCCAGACCGACGAAGCTGTGCAATGCGGCAACAAGCTGCGGCATTTCGGTCATCTGCACCCGGCCTGCGACCATCCAGCCCGCGAAGCCGCCTGCCGCGATGGCGATCAGGATCAGAAAGAGGTTGTGAACGCCGGGGCCGAACACGGTGACGAAGACCGCCACCGCCATGCCCGCGATGCCGTACCAGACCGCGCGCTTGGCGCTTTCCTGGTTCGACAGTCCCCCGAGGGAGAGAATGAAAAGAATGGCCGCGACGATATAGGCGGCCGAGACGATGCCGATGCTCATGGCTCAGACCCCCCTTACGACTTGCGGAACATGGCAAGCATCCGGCGCGTGACCAGAAAACCGCCGACGATGTTGATCGAAGCGATCAGCACCGCGATGAACGACAAAAACACCACGAGCCAGTTGCCCGAGCCGATCTGTAGCAGCGCACCCAAGATCACGATGCCCGAGATCGCGTTGGTCACCGCCATCAGCGGCGTGTGCAGCGAATGCGCCACGCCCCAGATCACCTGGAAGCCGACGAAGCAGGCCAGCGCGAAGACGATGAAGTGGCTCATGAAGCTTTCGGGCGCGACGGCACCGATTAGCAGCATGACAAGCGCGCCGCCTGCAAGCAGGCCGATCTGGTCCTTGGTCTGCTTCTTAAAGGCCGCGACCTCTCCCGCGCGCTTCTCCTCGATCGTCAGCTCGCGCGCCTTTTCCTTTTTCGGAGCAGCGGCGATGGCGGCGGTCTTGGGCTTGGGGGGCGGGAAGGTAATCTCGCGTCCATGCGTCGCGGTGGCGCCGCGGATCACGTCGTCTTCCATGTTGTGGTTGACGACGCCGTCCTTGGCCGGCGTGAGGTCCGTCATCATGTGACGGATGTTGGTGGCGTAGAGCGTCGAGGCCTGCGCCGCCATGCGGCTCGGAAAGTCGGTGTAGCCGATGATCGTCACGCCATTGTCGGTGACGAACTTCTCCTCGGGCACCGTCAGCTCGCAGTTGCCGCCGCGCTCGGCGGCGAGATCCACGATAACCGAGCCGGGCTTCATCGCCTCGACCATGTCCTTGGTCCACAACACCGGGGCGTCGCGGCCCGGGATGAGGGCGGTGGAGATGACGATGTCGATCTGCGGTGCCAGCTCGCGGAACTTGGCGAGCTGCTTTTCGCGGAACTCAGGCGACGACGGCGCAGCATAGCCGCCGGTGGCAGAGCTGTCCTGGCTGTCCTCGAAATCGAGATAGACGAACTCGGCGCCCATGCTCTCGATCTGCTCGGCCACCTCGGGGCGCACGTCGAAGGCCAGCGTCACGGCCCCCAGCGAAGTCGCGGTGCCGATCGCGGCAAGGCCTGCGACACCGGCGCCGATCACCAGCACGCGGGCGGGCGGCACCTTGCCGGCGGCGGTCACCTGACCGGTGAAGAAGCGGCCGAAGTTGGAGCCCGCTTCGATCACCGCGCGGTAGCCCGCGATGTTGGCCATCGAGGACAGCGCGTCCATCTTCTGCGCGCGGGAGATCCGCGGCACCATGTCCATCGCGATCACCGTGGCGCCCGCGTCCTTGGCCCGGCCCAGCGCTTCGGCGTTCTGGGCCGGATAGAAGAACGAGATCAGCGTCTGTCCCTCGCGCAGCCGTGCCATCTCCTCGTCCATCGGTGGCCGCACCTTGGTGACGATCTCGGCCTCGCGCCACAGCGCCTCGGCATCAGGCAGAACCGTCACGCCCGCCGCCTCGTAGGCCGCGTCGGTAAAGCCCGCGGCCACACCGGCCCCGGCCTCGATCAGGCAGTCATGCCCCAGCTTCTGCAGATCTTTCGCCGAAGCCGGGGTCATCGCGACCCGTGCCTCGCCGTCATGGATTTCCCTCGGTGCCCCGATCCTCACGCCCCGTCCCCTCCGGTCATTCTGCGGTTGCGAGAGGAGTAGCGGGGGAAAGAATGTTGCACAAGGGTGGCGGCAGACTTTGCTGCCGCCGCGTCACAGCGCGCTCACAGCCAACGCCGCGTGCGCGCGGCCCAGGCCTCGAAGGCCGCACCGAAGCTCTTGCGCAGCATCGCCTCCTCGGGCCGGATGAAGCGTCGTTGCAGGATCGTGGCCAACATCGGCACCATGACAAGGCCCGAGGGCGCGTCGAAAAACAGCGCCCCACCCGTAAGCAACAGCAAATCCCCTAGATAGATGGGGTTGCGCGAGAAGCGAAACGGACCGTCGGTAACCAGCGCCGCCGCATCGCGCCGAGGCATGACCTGCGTGCGATGACGCAGCATCGTGGCGCTCGCCCAGAGCATCAGTCCAAGCCCGGCCGCGACGACAACCGCGCCCAGCGCCACATGATGCGGCCCGAAGCCGAGCCAGCCGGGCTCGATGCGCGACAGGCCCCAAGCGGCGAACACGCCGTAGACGGTCCAGGCAGGGGGAAAATCGATCCAGTACATGCACCCTTTCTGCCTTGCCGTCGGGGCGCTGTCACGCGCAGTTGCGCAAGGGCAGCCGTGCTGCCACAACTTTGCGGGCTGACGCGAGGAGGAGCGCCGAGATGACCGATTTCCAAGCCACCAAGGCGCTGTTCGACCTGCCCGACGGTGTCACCTATCTCGATGGCAACTCGCTGGGCCCCCTGCCCAAGTCCGCCCCCGCCCGCATGGCGCGCGCGATGACGGACGAATGGGGCGAGATGCTGATCACCGGCTGGAACAAGGCGGGGTGGATGGACCAGCCCGCTCGCCTCGGGGACCGGATCGGACGGCTGATCGGCGCGCCCGAAGGGACGACGGTTCTGGGCGACACGCTGTCGATCAAGGTGCATCAGGCGCTTGCCGCGGCGCTGGCGCTGCGGCCCGACCGGCGCGTAATCCTCACCGACAGCGGCAATTTCCCTTCGGACATCTATATGGCCCAAGGGCTGATCGAGCAGCTCGGTCGCGGCCATGAGCTGCGCGTCGTGGCGCCCGAGGAGGTCGAGGCGGCGATCGACGAGGATGTCGCGGTGATGATGATCACCGAGGTCGATTACCGCACCGGACGTCGCCACGACATGCCCGCCCTGATTGCCCGCGCCCATGCGGCGGGCGCGCTGGCGATCTGGGATCTCGCGCATTCGGCCGGGGCGGTGGATGTCGATGTGGCCGGGGCGGACACCGATTTCGCGGTAGGCTGCACCTACAAGTTCCTCAACGGCGGCCCCGGTGCTCCGGCCTTCATTCATGTCGCCCCGCGCCTGATCGATCAGGTGCAGCCCGCGCTCTCGGGTTGGCTCGGCCATGCCGATCCCTTTGCCTTCGAGCCGGGCTACCGCCCCGGTGCCGCGATCACGCGGATGCGCGTCGGCACGCCGCCCGTGCTCGCCATGGCGGCGCTGGAGGCGGCGCTCGATATCTGGGACAGGGTCGAGATGGCCGATCTGCGCGCCGCCTCGCTGGTTCTTGGCGATCGGTTCATCGCGGGCGTCGAGGCCGCATGCCCCGGGCTCCAGCTCGCCACCCCGCGCGAACACGACGCGCGCGGCAGCCAAGTCTCGTTCCGTCATCCGCAAGGCTACGCGGTGATGCAGGCGCTGATCGCCCAAGGCGTCATCGGCGACTTCCGTGCCCCCGACATCCTGCGCTTTGGCATCACGCCGCTCTATCTCGATGAGGCCGATATCGACCGGGCAGTCGAGGTGCTGGCACAGATCCTGCGGGACGGATCGTGGGACCGCCCCGAATTCCACGCCCGCGCCGCCGTGACCTGACGTCGGTCTCCGCGACGCTGCGTCAGAGCGGTCGGCACGGGGCCGTTCGCCGCCGCCCTGCCCGAATTCCCAAGCATCTTTATGGGAATACACCCGATTTTGACGGATTATCGTCATGGTCGGTCGGGTGGCTGAACTCGGGTGAATGACGATATGGACCAGCAACACGGCCCCCCGACCCATCGGTCTCTTGCAGGGCTTCTGAGCGGTACGCGGATCGCCACTCTTGGCGGATACCGGCCCGTTGAGGCGTTGCGCCCGGGCGATCTCGTTCTAACGCGGGATCACGGGTTTCAACCGGTGCTGCGTCTCGACCCCTGCCCGCCCGCTCCTGCGGAGGCTTCCGTGCCGCTCCGCTTCACCGCCCCTGCGCTCGACGGTCTCGTCCGGTCGTTGTGCCTGCTGCCCCGGCAGAGGCTCTTGCTGCGCGGCGACGCGGTGAGACGACTTTTCGGCGTCAGCGAAGTGCTGGCCGAGGCCGCGCATCTCGCACCCGGTCCCGGCATCGCGCCGCTGCGCAGTTCGATGCGGCCGGGCTGGCGTCTCGTGTTGCCGCACTCCGAACTGATCCATGCAGAGGGTGTCGTGGTCGAAAGCTTCACCCCCCGCGGCGCGCGCCCGGCGCGGCGCTGCCTCAACTGGGCCGAAACGGCGCGGCTGCGCGGCACGATGGATCAGGGCATGGCAACTGCCGCGCCGCTTGGCACCGTCTCCGGCACACCCAAGCGCCCAGCGGTCGCCACCGGATCGGTCAGCGCCTCCAGAAACGCCACCAGCGCGTCGATCTCGCCCGGCTCTAACGCCACTGCGGACTGCGCCACCGCCGCTCCGATCGCCTCGCGTTCGGCCTCGTCGTCGAGGATGCGCCAGTCCGCAATCTCCATGCGCGGCAGCACCGCT
Source organism: uncultured Limimaricola sp. (assembly GCF_964022235.1). Taxonomy (NCBI): domain Bacteria; kingdom Pseudomonadati; phylum Pseudomonadota; class Alphaproteobacteria; order Rhodobacterales; family Paracoccaceae; genus Limimaricola; species uncultured Limimaricola sp. Next base: position 23,838 of record NZ_CAXHZL010000003.1, read on the forward strand.
TGTGTCCGGTCATAGCGCCCCAGCGCCGCCACCGGATCGAGATGATCGACCACGAAGCCGCGCAGCGTCGCGTGGCTTCCCGCGTGACCATAAGGTGCCGTCAGCGTCACGTTGCGCAGGCTCGGCGTGCGAAAGGCATAGAGATCCTCGGCCCGGCCCGTCACCCGGAATCGCCCCTCGTCGCGGGCATGGGTCTCGAACCGCGCCCCCTTGCCGGGGCCGATTTGCGGCGCGCCCATCGCGTGAAAGCCGTGATCGCTCTGAAACGGGCCCGCGTGACAGTCGGCACAGCCCGCCGCGCCGTAGAACAACGCCAGCCCCGCCTCGGCTTCTGGCGGCAGCGGCGTGCCCTCGCGCAGCCGCGCGTCGAAGGGGCTGGTGTCGGAGCGAAACTCGAAGGTGATGAAGTCGGCGATGGCGTTCGAGATGTCGGCAAAGCCGATCTCCTCCGGCGCAAGGCCGTAGACCGCCTTGAACCGTGCGGCATAGGCCGGGAGGTCCGCCACCCGCCGCGCGATCAGATCCCACGCGCCGCCCGGGCCGGTCAACATTCCCAGCCGCACCGCGCGCGAGACCTCGTTCTCGCTATAGTGCCCGGCCATCTCGTCGGCGCTCAGCACCGGGAACATGGTCTGCGCCGACAGCATCGAGGCGAACCCTTCGATCATGTCGGCGTCGAGCGGTGTCCGCATGCCCCCCTTGGCCGAAGGGTCGAGTTCGACCCGACCGTCGTGGAACATCGAGACGTACTCCCGCGCTCCGACGTTCCACAGTGCTTGGCTGTTGCGCGGCACCCGCTGCTCTGGCGGGTTCTCGGGATCGATCGCCCGCGCGGGTCCGAGGCCGTGACCGCCGTCGCCAAGAGGCAGCGACAGCCCGTCCGAGGTGCCGAAGGCCGGATGATGACAGGTTGCGCAAGAGACCTCGCGGTTGCCCGACAGGATCGGGTCGTAGAACAGCAGTTGCCCCAGCGCGGCCGCGTCCCGGTCCACCGCAGGCCAAGCCGCCTCGCCCGGCGGCGCGGGCAGATCTTGGGCAAACGCCGCGCCGGGCCAGCACATGGCCGCCAGCACGGCACACCGGATCGTCTGTCTCATGAAGTCTCCCTCTCCCGCAGACGAGGGTGCCGCAGCGCCGCATCCGGCGCAATGGCATCGCGGCGTGTCATGCGGTGTGATGACACCGGCACGCGATACGCGGCGCAATGACGCAGACAGCATTTGACGCAGCCGGGAACGCGCACTAGAACAAAGAAAGAACATTGATTTGTAGAGAGAACCCGTGACGTGGTCGCCCCCCGCTTCATGCCCCGCCCTCCCAAAGACGCCCGCGGAGATTCTGCCGCGCAAGCCCGTAGCATTGCGCCAACCCACCCTGTCGGAGATCTTTCCCGAAACCGCGGTCGATGCCGCGGCCCCCGCCTTTGCATTGGCGCATCTCGACACGGCCAAGGGTCCGGTGCTCTGGATACAGGACCGGTTGTCGCTGCGCGAGGCGGGGCGGCCCTTTCCGCCGGGATTGGGAGGCTGCGAGGTGCTGCATCTTCAGGTCTCGCGCGCGATCGACGTGCTTTGGGCCATGGAGCAGGGTTTGGGCTGCCCTGCCTTGGGTGGGGTGATCGGCGAGGTCTGGGGCACCGCCCCGGCGCTCGATTTCACCGCGACCAAGCGTCTGGCGTTGCGCTCGGAGGCGCATGGCGTGCCCGCATGGCTCATCCGTCGCGCCGCGCCGCCCGAGCTGAGTGCCGCGCGCGAAAGGTGGCGTCTGGGGGCGCTGCCCGCACGCCCCGAACCGGACGATGCCCGCGCGCCCGGCGCGCCCTTGTGGAGCGCCGAGCTGTTTCGCGCGCGCTGGCGCGCACCGGGGCGCTGGGTGGCCGGGCATGACCCGCAGGGCAAGGATCTGGTCTTTGACCACGCCGTCGGCATGGAGGCGGCAGAGGCCGCGCGCGCCATGGCCTGATCCGGGTACCCGGCGACCTGTGCCGCGCCGCGCCTATGTGCGAAGTGGCGAAACGAAGGGCGCGAATGCGACCTTGGCGGTCTCCTGGGGGGAGCCGCCAGTGGCATCGCATCGCGCCGGATGGGAGATAGCCCCTCTCGAACAGAGCGGACGACGACGATGACCGGCGGGGACAAGCTGCCCGTCCTCGCCTTTTCCACGCCCCGAAGCCTCCGTTCCCGGCCCCGCGCCGCCGATCCCCGCCAGCTTGCGCAGGCGGCCGAGGCCTTGCGGCAGGCCACGCAAGGCGAGCCGGCGGCCGCAGGGGCTGGCATGGCATCGCCTGCGGCTGAACAGCCCGCACGGGAAGAGAGCTTTACTCCCATCGGCATCCCCCGCTGGCGGGCGGGTCCCCGCACGCCGCGCGAGCAGGCGAGCAGCGGAGCGACCGAGGCCTCGCCCGAGGGCGGCATCGACACCACGGAGGATGCCTCCATCCCACGGCGCATCCTGTCGCTGCATCTGCCGCGTTTCGCGATCGAGCGCTGGCAGGTGCAGGCCGCGCGCAATGGTGAGGCGCTGCCCGAGGACACGCCGCTGGCGCTGGCGCTTGAAGGGCCGCATGGACCGGTAATCCACGCGGTGAACGATGCCGCGCAGGCCTTGGGCCTCGCCCCCGGCGCGCGTGTCGTCGACATGCGCGCGCTCTGCCCCGAACTGCGCACCCGCTTCGCCGATCCGCGCGCAGACGCCGCCGCCTTGCAGCGGCTCATGCTCTGGGCCCGGCGCTGGTGTCCGTGGACGGCGGTGGACGGCGCGGATGCGCTGATCTTAGACGTCACCGGCTCGGACCATCTCTGGGGCGGCGAAGCGGCGATGCTCGCCGAGATCGAGACGCGCCTCGCCGGCCTCGGCCTCACCGCCCGCGCCGCCATCGCGCCGACTCGCGGCGCGGCTTGGGCGCTGGCGCGCTTCGCCCCGGCGATCTGCGGCCCGGGCGACATGGAGGCGCGCACCGATCCCTTGCCCGCCGCGGCCCTGCGCCTCGGCGCGGCCACGGTGCAGACGCTCGATCGATTGGGCCTGTCGAGCATCGGCGCGCTGCGCGCCGTGCCGCGCCTGTCGCTCGCACGGCGGTTTCGCGCGGGTCCGCCCGACACCGATCCGCTTTTGCGCCTCGATCAGCTGTCGGGCCGCACGCCCGAGCCGGTCGACAGCCCCGACGACCCGCCGCGCTTTGCCGTGCAGGCCAAGCTCTCCGAGCCGGTGATCGACCCGGTACCGCACCTGCCCGCGCTGGGCGAAGAGCTTTGTGCCGGTCTGATCGCGGCGGGCTTTGGCGCGCGTCGCCTCGCGCTGGCGCTGTATCGCACCGATGGCGAAGTGGCGCAGGCGCAGGCCGCGACCTCGCAGCCCTCGCGCGATCCGGCCCATATGGTGCGGCTGTTCGAGGGGCGGCTCGAGGGGCTTGATCCAGGCTTTGGCTTCGACCTGATCACGTTGACCGCGCTGGTGGCCGAGGCTCTGCCCACCCGTCAGCGCCGTCTCGACGGGTCAGCCGAGAACGCCGACGACCTCGCGCGGCTGATCGACCGGCTCTCGGCCCGCTTTGGTGTGCGCGCCCTGACCCGCCCCCTGCCCGCGCCGAGCCATATCCCCGAGCGTCAGACGCTCTGGCTCCCGGCGCTGCACGTGACGCCACACCGCTTCGTGCCACAGCCCGATCGGCCCCTGCGATTGTTCGAGCCGCCAGAAGAAGTGCGCGTGCTCTACGCCGTGCCCGAAGGCCCGCCCGCGCAGTTCGTCTGGCGCAGGCAAAGACTGCGCGTCGCGCGCTTTGCCGGGCCCGAGCGGATCGCACCCGAGTGGTGGCGCGACAGGCCCGGCACGCGTCTGCGCGACTACTTCCGCATCGAGGATCACACCGGACGACGGTTCTGGCTCTACCGCGAAGGGCTATTGGGTGACGGGCGCGGGGCCGAGCCGCGCTGGTTCGTCCACGGCGCCTTTGCGTGAGGGGGGCCGGATGCCGGAAATCGAGAAACACCCCCGCCGCGACGTGGCCCCCGAGGCGGAGTTCCCGCCGAACCCGATGTCTTCTTACGTCGAGCTGGGTCTCGCCTCGTGCTTTTCCTTCCTGCGCGGGGCCTCCGACGCGGTGGATCTTGCCGTCACCGCGTGGGCGGCGGGTTACGACGCGCTGGGCATCGCCGATCTCAACACGCTGGCGGGCGTGGTGCGGATGCATGTCGCGGCAAAACGCGTGAATGTCAGGCCGGTGATCGGCGCGCGTCTCGCGCTGGTCTCCGGTGAGGTGTTCCTTGCCTATCCAGAGGACCGCGCCGCCTATGGCCGTCTTTCGGGGCTGCTCTCCAAGGGCAAGATGCGTGACGCGGAGGGGCGCTGGCAGAAGAAGGGGGTCTGCGACATCACCCTGAGCGACCTCGCGGATCATGCCGAAGGGCTGCGGCTGATCCTCGTGCCGCCCGAGGATACGGCGGAACTGGAGGCGGCTCTACCCCGCCTTCTGCACCGCCTGCCCACGCTGACCCATATCGCTGCCTCGCATCTTTATCGTGGCGATGACCGCGCCCGGATCAACGCGCTCGACCGCCATGCCCGCGCCGCCGGGCTGTCTCTCATGGCCACGAACGACGTGCTCTACCACGCGCCGGACCGCCGGCCGTTACAGGACGTGATGGCCTGCATCCGCGAGGGCGTGACGCTGGCCGAGGCCGCACCGAAGCTTTTGCCCAACGCCGAGCGGCACCTGAAGTCACCCGAAGCGATGGCGCGGCTCTTTGCCGAATGGCCCCACGCGATCCGCGCCACGCGGCTGATCGCAGACGCCTGCCGCTTCGATCTCGAAGAGCTGGCCTATGAATACCCGCGCGAGGTGGTGCCCGAGGGGCGCAGCCCGCAGGACTATCTGGAACGGCTGACATGGGACGGAGCGGCGCTGCGTTGGCCCGAGGGCATCCCTCCTGCCACCCGCGCGACACTTCGAAAGGAACTGGCGATGATCGCCAAGCTCGACATCGCGCGGTATTTCCTGACCATCCACGACATCATCCGTTTCGCGCGCGAAACAGCCCAGCCGCCGATCCTGTGCCAAGGCCGCGGCTCGGCGGCGAACTCGGCCGTGTGCTTCGTGCTGGGTATCACCGCCGTCGACCCGGCGCAGCACCAGCTTCTGTTCGAGCGCTTCATCTCCGAAGAACGGCGGGAGCCGCCCGACATCGACGTCGATTTCGAGCATGAGCGGCGCGAGGAGGTGATCCAGCACATCTATGCCAAGTATGGCCGCGACCGCGCAGGGCTCTGCGCCACGGTGATCCACTACCGCCCCCGAAGCGCGATCCGCGAAGTCGGCAAGGTGATGGGCCTGTCAGAGGATGTGACCGGCGCGCTGGCCAAGACCGTCTGGGGCCAGTGGGGCAGCGGCATCGCCGAGGAGAACGTGCGCGAGGCCGGTCTGGACCCGCATGATCCGCTCTTGCGAAAGGCGCTGCTGCTCGCAGGGCAGATGGTCGGGATGCCGCGCCATCTGAGCCAGCACGTCGGCGGCTTCATCCTGACCGAGCGGCCCCTGACCGAGACCGTGCCCATCGGCAACGGCGCCATGGCCGACCGCAGCTTCATCGAATGGGACAAGGACGACATCGACGCGTTGGGCATTCTCAAGGTCGATATCCTGGCGCTGGGCATGCTGACCTGCATCCGCAAGGGGTTCGATCTGATCGCGGCGCATTGGGGCCGGCGCGAGGATCTCGCCTCGATCCCGCGCGAGGATCCACGCGTCTTCGACATGCTGTGCCGCGCCGACAGCCTCGGCGTGTTTCAGGTCGAGAGCCGGGCGCAGATGAACATGCTGCCCCGGCTGCGCCCGCGCTCCTTCTACGATCTCGTCATACAGGTCGCCATCGTCCGCCCCGGCCCGATCCAAGGCGACATGGTGCACCCCTACCTGCGCCGGAGGGCGGGCGAAGAGGCCGTCGAATACCCCTCGCCCGGTCACCCGCACGATCCTTCGGAGTTGAAATCTATTCTCGGCCGGACGCTGGGCGTGCCAATCTTTCAAGAGCAGGCGATGAAGATCGCCATCGACGCCGCGCGGTTTTCGCCCGCCGAGGCGAACGAGCTTCGCAAGGCCATGGCCACCTTTCGCTCGCGTGGCACCATCGCGCTTTTGCAGGAGAAGATGGTCGGACGCATGGTGGCGCGCGGTTATGACGAGGAGTTCGCGACGCGCTGCTTCGAACAGATCAAGGGTTTTGGCGAATACGGCTTTCCCGAGAGCCACGCGGCGAGTTTCGCGCATCTGGTCTATGTCTCGTCATGGTTGAAGTGCCATTTTCCCGGGGCCTTCGGCGCGGCATTGCTGAACTCCCAACCCATGGGCTTTTACGCCCCCGCCCAAATCGTACGCGACATGCGCGAGCATGGGGTGGAGGTGCGCGGCGTCGACGTGAACCTGTCGGAGTGGGACTGCACCTTGGAGCCGATCTCGACCGGGGGCTTCGCGGTGCGGCTGGGGCTGCGGATGGTGGGGGGGCTGGCGGCGGAGGCGGCGGCGCGGATCGTGGTGGCGCGCGACGCGCCGTTCGAGACTTTGGAGGACCTCAAGACCCGCACCGGCCTCGGGGTGGCGGTGATCCGCAGGCTGGCCTCGGCGGATGCGATGCGCTCGATGTTCCTCGATCGACGGCAGGCGCTGTGGGAGGCGCGCGGCCTGAAGGACGCACCCGACCTGCCGCTGTTTCGCGAGGCGCGCGACGAAGGCGTGGAGGTGGCCGTGCCACTCCCGGTCATGCCGGTCTGCGAGCAGGTGGTGGCCGATTACCAGACGCTGCGCCTGTCGCTGAAGGCCCATCCCATGGCCTTCTTGCGCAAGAGTCTCCGCGCGCAAGGCTATGCCAGCGCCGCCGATCTGAACCGGGCCGGTCAGGGCCAGCGCCTGAAGCTCGCGGGGCTGGTGCTGATCCGCCAGAAGCCCGGCAGTGCCAAGGGCGTGTGCTTTATCACGCTGGAGGATGAAACCGGCGTCGCCAACCTCGTGGTCTGGCCCAAGGTCATGGCGCAGTTCCGCCGCACGGTGATGCAGGCGCGGCTTCTGGTGGTGGAAGGCTATGTGCAGCGTGACGTGGAGATCGTGCATTTCGTGGCACAGCGGCTGGAAGACCGCTCGGATGCGCTGTTGCGCCTCGCACCGGGGGGATTCACGCCGCCGCTGAGCCACGCCGACGCGGTAAAGAACCCGGTCCAAGGCTCGGCCCGCGGCAGCGGCGCACCCGCGAACGGGCATCCGCGCAATGTGCAGATCATACCGAAAAGCCGGGATTTTCATTAGCGTGGAGAACGCTCTCCACGCTCCCCATTTCTCGAAACCCGGACCCGGTGCCGCCGGACAGTTCAGGCGCTGCGTCGTTCCTGCGCCACCGGCAGCTTCTTGTCGGCCCAAGCTTGCGCTGCCGCCCCGAACGCCTCGAACAACGGGCGCGACACCGGATCGCCGCCTGCGTTCCATTCGGGGTGCCACTGAACCGACAAGGTAAAGCCCGGCGCGCCTTCGACATAAAGCGCCTCGGGCGTGCCGTCGGGGGCGTGGCCATCGATGACGATACGGCGGCCGGGCTGGTTCACACCCTGCCCGTGCAGCGTGTTGGTCATCACCTCGCGCGCGCCGAACAGCCGGTGGAACGGGCCGCCTTCGGTCAATGTCACCACGTGGCGCAGCGCGAACTTCTCCTCGAGCGTGCCGTCGGGGGGCATGCGGTGGTTGGTGCGCCCCGGCAGGTCACGGATCTCGGGATACAAGGACCCACCCATCGCCACGTTGACCTCCTGAAAGCCGCGGCAGATGCCCAAAAATGGCTGACCACGCTCCACGCAGGCGCGCACGAGCGGCAGAGTGACCGCATCGCGCGAGCGATCGAAAGCTCCGTGCGCGGGCGTCTCTTCTTCGCCGTATTCATCCGGGTGGACATTGGGTCGCCCGCCGGTGAGCAGAAAGCCGTCGCAGGCCTCGAGCAAATCCGCCACCGAGACGAGCTTGGGGTCGGCGGGGATCACCAGAGGCAGGCCGCCCGCAACCTGCGACACGGCCGAGGAGTTCATCGCGCCGCCGCCATGGGTGACGTAATGGCCGTCGATGACATGGTTGTTGCCGATAATTCCGATGACGGGACGGGTCATGATCGCTCCGGTTGCTGTCCCCTACAGATATACAGCCAAAGCCCTTCTGAAAAGCATCGCGCGGCCCGGAAGACCCGGACCGCGCGCACATCTGCCGTCAATAAAGGCACATGAGAAGGCTCAGGCGTCGCCCTTCAGCCCCGCCGCTTCGATCCCCGCGAGCGCCGCCGCGGCGTCGTTGTCGGAGGTATCACCGGTGACGCCGACGGCGCCCAGAATCGCACCGTCGGCACCGCGCACGATGACGCCGCCGGGGACCGGCACGACCTTGCCGCCGAAGGCGCCGTTGGCCGCCGTCATAAAGTAGTGCTGCGCCTCGGCGCGGGCCATCTGCGCCGAGCCGGGCATGCCCAGCATCACGGCGCCGTAGGCCTTGCCCTCGGCGATGGCATAACGGCCCGGTGCCGCCCCGTCCTCACGCTCGAAGGCGAGCGGGTGGCCGCCCGCGTCCAGCACGATCACCGACATGGGCTTGAGCCCCATCTCGTGCGACTTGGCGAGGGTTTCGCGGATGATGGTGCGGGCGGCGTCGATGTTGAGAGCGGACATCATGCAGTCTCCAGGTTCTTGAGTTCGAGACGACGGCGGTGCAACACCGGCTCGGTGTAGCCCGAGGGCTGCTCCCGGCCCTCGAAGACGAGGTCGCAGGCCGCCTGAAAGGCAAGGCTGTCGAAATGCGGCGCCATCGGCTTGTAGGCGGCGTCGCCTTCGTTCTGACGGTCCACCACTTCGGCCATCTTCTTCATCGCCGCCATCACCTGATCTCGGGTGACAACGCCGTGGTGCAGCCAGTTGGCCAGCGCCTGCGACGAGATCCGGCAGGTCGCGCGGTCTTCCATCAGGCCCACATCATTGATGTCGGGCACCTTGGAACAGCCGACACCCTGATCGATCCAGCGCACCACGTAGCCCAGGATGCCCTGCGCGTTGTTCTCGATCTCGCGCTGGACCTCGGCTTCGTCGAAGTTGCGGCCCGTGGCCAGCGGGATCGTCAGCAGATCCTCGAGCGTGCCGCGCGCGCCGCCCTTGGCGATCTCGTCCTGCCGCGCCAGCACGTCGACATGGTGGTAATGCGTGGCGTGCAGTGTCGCGGCGGTCGGCGACGGCACCCAGGCGCAGGTGGCGCCGGCCTTGGGGTGGCCGATCTTCTGGTCGAGCATGTCGGCCATCCGGTCGGGCATGGCCCACATGCCCTTGCCGATCTGCGCCTTGCCCTTCAGGCCACAAGCCAAGCCGATGTCGACGTTGCGGTCTTCGTAGGACTGGATCCAGGCCGAGGATTTCATCTCGCCCTTGGGGACCATCGGACCCGCTTCCATCGAGGTGTGGATCTCGTCACCGGTGCGATCGAGGAAGCCGGTGTTGATGAAGGCCACGCGGTTCTTCGCGGCCCGGATGCATTCCTTGAGGTTGGCCGAGGTGCGGCGCTCCTCGTCCATGATGCCGAGCTTGACGGTGTATTGCGGCAGGCCGAGCATCTTCTCGACGGCCGAGAACATCTCGTCCGAAAGCTTCACTTCGTCGGGGCCATGCATCTTGGGCTTCACGATGTAGACCGAGCCCGTGGTCGAGTTGCGCGGGCCGTCCTCTTTCTTGAGGTCATGCATGGCGATGAGCACGGTGATCACCGCATCCATCAGTCCCTCGGAGATCTCGTCGTCGCCGTCGAGGATCGCGGGATTGGTCATCAGGTGGCCGACGTTGCGCACCAGCATCAGCGAGCGGCCCTTGACGGTCTTTTCCGACCCGTCGGGCGCGGTGAAATTGCGGTCGCCTTCCATGCGGCGGGTCATCTCCTCACCGCCCTTCTTGAAGCTGGCCGAGAGCGTGCCCTGCATCAGGCCAAGCCAGTTGCGATAGGCCAGAACCTTGTCCTCGGCATCGACGGCGGCGACGGAATCCTCGCAATCCATGATGGTCGAAACGGCGCTTTCGAGCCGGATATCCGAGATGCCGGCACGGTCGGAGCCGCCGATCTGGCTCGACGGGTCGACGACGATCTCGATCAGCAGGCCGTTCTTTTCCAGAAGAACCCGCAGATCGGCGACGCCATCGGTGGTCGAGCCCGCGAACTGCTCGGGCTCCTTCAGGCCATGCTCGGCGTCGCCCTTGCAGGCCACGAGCGTGCCGCCCTTGATCTCGAGCCGGTCGATCTCGGCCCAAGACGAGCCATCGAGTGGCGCGACCTCGTCGAGGTGGCGGCGGCCCCAAGCGATGACATCGGCGCCGCGCGCCTCGTCATAGCCCTTGCCCTGCGGCAGGCTGCCCAGCGCGTCGGTGCCGTAGAGCGCATCGTAAAGGCTGCCCCAACGCGCATTGGCGGCGTTGAGCGCAAAGCGCGCGTTGGTGATCGGCACCACGAGCTGCGGACCGGGGGTATAGGCGATCTCGGGGTCGGTATCCTTGGTGCCGATCTCGAAGTCGTCGCCCTGGGGCACGAGATAGCCGATGCCCTCCAGCATCTGGCGATATTCGGCCGAGTCGAGTTGCTGGCCCTTGCGCGACGAATGCCAAGCGTCGATTTCGGCCTGCAACTTGGAGCGCGTCGAAAGCGCCTCGCGGATGCGCGGGCCAAAATCCTGCGCCAGCGCGGCAAATCCTTTCCAGAAGTCGTCGGCGTCGATCCCCGTCCCCGGAAGCGCCTCATCCTTGACGAAAGCCACCAGTTCGGGGGCCACCATCAATCCGTGCTTGTCGATCCTCTCGGCCATCTGCCTCTCCTCCTCGCATACGGTTGTGCATTGGCTAATCCATCCCGAGGGGACCGGCAACTAGATGCCACCGTCACGCGAAAAGGCGCGGGCCATGCTGCCCGCGCCTTTCGTCTCCCCTTCGGGGCGTCGTTACTGTGGCGGCGGTGCCGGTGTCTCGTCGGCAAGCTGTTCGGGCGCACCGACGGTTTCGGCGTTGTCGTTGATCTCGACCTCACCGCTGCCGACGGCCTCGACGGTTGCTTCGGCCTCCGGCTCGTTGCCTTGGCCAAAGCCGATGAAGACCAGAAACAGGATCAGCAGCACGCCGAAGATGGCGACGATCGCCATGCCAACGAGCGGACCCTTGTGCTGCTTTTCCTGCTTTTCGACGTCTGTGTTTGGGGCGGACATGTCATTTCTCCTCGAAAGGGTGCCGCGCCGGCAGTCGCGGTCACGGTCGGGGGCGCGCTTGAAGACCCCCTGTTGCGGCCCTAACGTCCCGCAGGCCCCGAAGGTTCAGCGAAAGGTTCCCGGACATGACACAGCACGATCCCCGCACCGTCTATCTGAGGGATTACACGCCCCCCGCCTATCTCGTCGACGAGGTGCGGCTGACCTTCAGGCTGGCACCACATGCGACGCGGGTGCTCTCCGAGATCCGGTTTCGCCCCAATCCCGACGCGACGAGCCGCGAGTTCTTCTTGCACGGCGAGGGGCTCAAACTAATCTCGGCCAAGGTCGACGGCGCGCAGGTCACCCCTGAGTTGGTCGAAGGCGGGCTCCGACTCGACGCCCCGGACGCGGCCTTCACCTTCGAGGCCGAAGTGGAGATCGACCCCGAGAACAACACCGCGCTCGAGGGGCTCTACCGCTCGAACGGCATGTATTGCACCCAATGCGAGGCCGAAGGGTTTCGCAAGATCACCTTCTACCCCGACCGTCCCGACGTGATGGCTCCGTTCCACGTGCGCATCGAAAGCGACCAGCCGGTGCTCTTGTCGAACGGCAACCCCGGCGCATCGGGCAAGGGCTTTGCCGAATGGTACGACCCCTGGCCCAAGCCCGCCTATCTCTTTGCCCTCGTCGCGGGCGATCTCGTCGCCCATTCCGACAGCTTCACCACCATGTCGGGCCGCGAGGTCGCGCTGAACCTCTATGTGCGCGAGGCGGACATCGACAAATGCGCCTTCGGCATGGAGGCGCTGAAGAAGTCGATGCGCTGGGACGAGGAAGTCTATGCGCGCGAATACGACCTCGACGTGTTCAACATCGTCGCGGTCGATGATTTCAACATGGGCGCGATGGAGAACAAGGGGCTGAACATCTTCAACTCCTCCGCCGTTCTGGCCTCTCCCGCGACCGCGACCGATGCCGATTTCGAGCGGATCGAGGCGATCATCGCGCATGAATACTTCCACAACTGGACCGGCAACCGCGTCACCTGCCGCGACTGGTTCCAGCTGTGCCTGAAAGAGGGCCTGACCGTGTTCCGCGATCAGCAGTTCACCGGCGACATGCGTAGCCATGCGGTCAAGCGCATCGACGACGCGATGCTGCTGCGAGCGGCGCAGTTTCGCGAGGACAACGGCCCGCTCGCCCACCCGGTGCGGCCCGAGAGCTTCGTCGAGATCAACAATTTCTACACGGTCACCGTCTACGAAAAAGGCGCCGAAATCGTTGGCATGCTCAAGCGGCTGGTGGGGCAAGAGGGCTACGACAAAGCGCTCGACCTCTACTTCGAACGACATGACGGTCAGGCGGTGACCATCGAAGACTGGCTCCGCGCCTTCGAGGACGCCACGGGCCGTGACCTGTCGCAATTCGCTCGCTGGTATTCACAGGCCGGAACGCCCCGCGTCCACGTGGCCGAGGACTGGGCCGACGGGCGCTACACTTTGACGCTGCGACAGGAGACCCCCGCCACGCCGGGACAGTCCGACAAGCAGCCGGTGGTGATCCCGGTCGCGGTGGGTCTGTTGAACCCCAATGGCGACGAGGTGGTGCCGAGCCGCGTGCTGGAGCTGACCGAGGCCGAGCAGAGCTTTGCCTTCGACGGCCTCTCGGCCCGGCCCGTGCCGTCGATCCTGCGCGGCTTTTCCGCCCCGGTGATCCTCAAGCACCAGCAGTCCGATGAGACCCGCGCCTTCCTGCTCGCGCATGACACCGACCCGTTCAACAAATGGGAGGCGGGGCGCGATCTTGCCCGCGCCGGGCTCCTGTCGATGATCCAGACCGATGACGGGCCACATGCGGGCTATATCGATGCGCTGGGCCGAGGCATCGCCGACGAGGGCCTCGATCCGGCCTTCCGAGCGCAGCTTCTGGCGCTCCCGGGCGAAGACGAGTTGGCGCAGGCGATCTTCGAGGCGGGCGAGGCCCCCGATCCGACGGCGATCCATAAGGCCCGCGAAGCGCTGCGACACGCCATCGCCGATCGGCTGGGCGATGTTCTGGCCCGTCTCTACGATACCCATCAGGTCACAGGCCCCTACAGCCCAGAGGCCGAGGACGCGGGCAGCCGGTCGCTCACCAACGCCGCACTGTCGCTGCTGTCGCTCACCCAAGGCGGAGACCGGGCGCGGGCGCAGTACCGCGCCGCCGACAACATGACCCAGCAGATCGCGGCGCTGGGCGTGCTTCTCAAGATCGGCGAGGGCGAGGCCGAGTTGAAGGCCTTCGAGGCCCAATGGAGCCACGAGCGGCTGGTGATGAACAAGTGGTTCGGCCTGCAGGTCGCGGCCGCCGCCCCGCAGAAGGCCGCCGCCACCGCCGAAGCGCTCACCGCGCATCCGGCGTTCGACTGGAAGAACCCCAATCGTTTCCGCGCCGTTTTCGGCGCGCTCTCGGGCAACGCGGCGGGCTTTCACGACCCCTCCGGCGCGGGCTACCGGTTGCTCGCCGACTGGCTGCTGAAACTCGACCCGCTGAACCCGCAGACCACGGCGCGGATGACGCAGGCATTCTCGACCTGGAAACGCTATGGCGAGGACCGCAAGGCGCTGATCCGGGCCGAGTTGCAGCGGATTGCGGACACCGATGGCCTCAGCCGCGACACTTCGGAGATGGTCTGGCGCATGCTTGCCGATTGACACAGGCGTGAGGGGGCGGCGCGGAACGCCCCCTCGCCCCTTGCGGTTTGGGACCCGACACCCTGAACCGCAAGGAGACGGACATGACAGATATCACGGACGCAAAGATCCTTATCATTGCCACCGACGGCTTCGAGAAGGTCGAGTTGGAAGTGCCGCGCGACAAGCTCCGCGAGGCAGGGGCGACCGTCCATGTGGCCAGCCCCGATGGCACGGCGATCAAGAGCTGGGATGAGACCGACTGGGGTCCGGAGGCCGAGGTCGATCTGAAGATTTCGGACGCAAAGGTGAACGACTACCAAGCCATCGTGCTGCCCGGTGGCCAGATCAACCCCGATGTGCTGCGCACCAAGCCCGAGGCGGTGAGTTTGGTAAAGGAGTTCACCAGCGCCGGCAAGATCGTCGCGGCGATCTGCCACGGGCCATGGCTGCTCATCGAGGCCGACGTGGTGCGGGGTCGCGAGATGACCTCCTATCCCTCGATCCGCACCGATCTTCGGAACGCGGGCGCCAAAGTGGTCGATCGCGAGGTCGTCACCGATCAGGGCATCATTACCAGCCGCAACCCCGACGATCTCGACGCCTTCGTGGCGAAGATCATCGAGGAGGTACGCGAAGGTCGCCATGATCGCGACGCCGCCTGAGATATACCTATGCGGTGCGGCGGCCTCCTGCCGCACTGCTCTCGATTGCGGCGCCGTGTCGCCACCGCGCCCTCTCCACGGGCATGTCCATTGCCAAAAGCATGGCAATCCAGCAAATGTCACGGAACTGCTATGTGCCAATGGTTATTAAAGCTTCATGAAAGACCGCATTGACCCGTTGATTGCCGAACGTGCCCCGTGGATGTTCCGGCAATCACCATTGGTGAAACCGTTGCGCGGTCTTCTGCATCTCGCCTTGTCCTACGATCGGACCGTTTCGATCGGCACGAAACTGCGCGACGAGCCCACGGCGCGGATCATGGGCGACATGGGCGACATGCTGGCCAAGCATCTCACCGTCACCGGTCTCGACAACGTACCGCGCCACGGCCCGGCCCTGATCGTGGCGAACCATCCCACCGGCATCGCCGACGGCATCATGCTCTATCACGCCCTCAAGACGGTGCGCCCCGATCTGTTCATCTATGCCAATGGCGACATCCTGCGGGTGCTGCCGCAGATGCAGGATCTGATCCTTCCGGTCGAATGGCGCAAGGACAAGCGCAGCCATGCCAAGACCAAGGTGACGATGGATCTCACCCGGCAAGCGGTTGCCGAGGGGCGGCTCGGGGTAATCTTTCCGTCCGGCCGTCTTGCCAAGCGGCGCGGGCTGCGGCTTCACGAGCGGCCTTGGATGCCCTCGGCGGCCATGCTGGCGCGCAAGTTCGACCTGCCGGTGATCCCGGTGAACATCCGCGCCCGCAATTCGGCGCTGTTCTACCTTTTCGACATGATCCACCCGACGCTGCGCGACATCACCCTGTTCCACGAAATGCTGAACAAGGATCGGCAGCCCTATGTCATCACCGTGGGCGAGGAAATTTCGCCCGCCTCGTTGCCCGTGAAGGCCGAGGGCGGCATCGAGATGCTGCGCAAAGCCACGCTGGGCTTGGGTGGGCGCGACGCGCCGACGGTGAGCCTCCTGCGCTCGACCCGGCCGATCCTGCGCACTAGGGCCTGATCGCGGGCCGTGCCTTGGGACGCGGCACCTTCAGGAGTGCCTCTCGCTTGCAATAGCTCTGCTCGCGCGTCCATGCCGCCATTTCGGCGCGTATCGAGGGCTTGGTCATCGGTCCCCAATCCGCGGCGATCCCGGCGCGTCGTCCATCCTTGAGAGCCACGGCGCGGTCGCGTGTGACGGTGCGTGCCATGATCCGCGCGGCACAGCTGAGGTTACGGACCGGATCGCGCAACATCTCCCCGTCGCGCGCCACGCAGCCATAGCCGCGCGCCGTGCCGGGCAGGATTTGCAACAGCCCGTGGTACAGACCGCCGCCGCCCACCGCATCGGCGCGGTGACGGCTTTCGAACCGGGCCAGCGCCGACATCACGCCGACCCAAAAGGCGCGGCGCAGCCTGGGCGGGTTGTCGGCGTAGGCCGGGCACCATGTCGCGATGTCATTGGGCACCACCTCGGCGAGGTCGGACGCGGGACCGCGCAGCGCCGCCATCAGCCCGCGAGTCCACAGTCCGGTGCCCGCCTTGCCGTCCCAACGGGCCTCGGGCAGAAACGGATCGCGCGCCTGCGGGCGCAACGCCAGACCGGGCGTGGCTGGTGCCGAAGCCAGTGTCGCGGGGCGCGCCATCGGTCTAAGTGTGGCGGGCGGTGGCGGGTCGATCTGGAAATCCGAGGCGCTTGTCTCAAGCTGGTCGAGCAATGGCGCGGCAGGACCGACAGCGGGCGGCTCTGGCGTCGGGTACGACTGAGCGTCGTCGTGCAGGTCCTTGGCAATAATATGCAATTTCGCCGGGTTCGACGGCTCGGCTTGGACCGTCGAACCCGACGACACGGCCATCGATCCCCCCAGGATCGTCAGTGCCACGAGCATGTGGGGATAACTGCACCGTCGCCACGACACGATGCAACGCCAAAGTGGTCCGGTGCGGCGAGCGGCTCCGCGACGGCACGAGGCCTGTGTCGCGGAGGCGACAGCCATGCCCTCAGCCGGCCGTCTTGGCCTTGGCCACCGAGGCCGCCTGGCGCGGCTGGCAATAGCTCTGGCTGCGGGTCCAGTTGGCCATTTCGCTGCGCTTGCGCGAGGAATGGAACGGCCCCCAGTCGGCGGCCAGACCGCGCATGCCTGCCGAAACGACGCCGTCGCGCCGCACCGTGCGGGCCGCGATACGCACCGCGCAGGAGAGGTTGGACACGCCGTCCTTGAGCGCCGAGCCGCTACCAGCGGCGCAGCCATAGCTGCGCGCGGTGGCCGGAGCGATCTGCACGAGGCCGAACCACTTGCCGCCGCCACCCACGGCACCGGGATTCCAAGTGCTTTCGTGCTTTGCCAGCGCCGAAAGCATGCCCGCCCAGAAGGCAGCGCGCTCGTCTTGGCTGGCCTCGGCATAGCCGGGGCACCAGGTCGCGATATCACCGGGAACCTGACTCAGGAGCGGCGCGCCATGCGCCTTGAGGGCCGCAAGCGTGGCGTCGGTCCACTGCGCGCTTTCGGGGCGGTGATCCCAAGCCATGACCGGCAAGGCGGCGGGGGTGGGAGCGACAGGAGCCTCTGGCTCGGGGATCTGGGCGCAGGCGGCGCCAAGACTGAGAAGCGCGATCGGCATGAGACGGCGCAAACGCGCGGAGACACTCGTCGGGAACATTTTCTGATCTTGTCCGTTGTGGCAGCAACTGAGAGCGATCTGTCCCAGACCGCCGCCTTGTGTCGAGCGCGCAGGCAGTCTCTCTGCATTTTCGGCGAGATACCGCCCAGTCGACGCGCCATTCCGCCGATCCTCGACATCCCCTCCCCACCCTTGAAGCGCGGGGCATTCGCGCCTAATCAGGCCCGCGACAACGGTGCAAGGAGAGGCTCCCATGCTGGACCTGACATACGAGGCCCCCGCCCCCAAGGTGATTGCAGGCGCGACCGGGGATTGGGAGCTGGTGATCGGCCTCGAGGTGCACGCGCAGGTCGCGACCCGTGCCAAGCTCTTCTCCGGTGCCTCCACGGCCTTTGGCGCCGAGCCCAATTCCAACGTCTCGTTCATCGACGCGGGCATGCCCGGCATGCTGCCCGTCATCAACGAGGGCTGCGTGGCCCAAGCGGTGCGCACGGGCCTCGGGCTCAAGGCCGAGATCAACCTGCGTTCGGCCTTCGATCGCAAGAACTACTTCTATCCGGACCTGCCGCAGGGCTACCAGATCAGCCAGCTCTACCATCCAATCGTCGGCGAAGGCGAAGTGCTGGTCGAGATGGGCAATGGTCAGGCACGTCTGGTGCGGATCGAACGTATCCATCTCGAACAGGATGCCGGCAAATCGATCCACGACATGGACCCCAACATGTCCTTCGTCGACCTCAACCGCACCGGCGTGGCGCTGATGGAGATCGTCAGCCGCCCCGACATTCGCGGCCCCGAGGAGGCGGCGGCCTATGTGGGCAAGCTGCGCCAGATCCTGCGTTATCTGGGCACCTGCGACGGCAACATGCAAAACGGCAACCTGCGTGCCGACGTGAACGTCTCGGTCTGTCGCCCGGGCGATTACGAAAAGTATCAGGCCACTCAGGACTTTGGGCATCTGGGCACGCGCTGCGAGATCAAGAACATGAACTCGATGCGCTTCATCCAAGCGGCGATCGATTTCGAGGCACGCCGTCAGATCGCAATCCTAGAGGATGGCGGCAGCGTCGTGCAGGAAACCCGGCTTTACGATCCGGACAAGAACGAGACCCGCTCGATGCGCTCCAAGGAAGAGGCGCACGACTACCGCTACTTCCCCGATCCCGACCTGCTGCCGCTGGAGATCGAGCAGGCCTGGGTCGACGACATCGCGGCGCATCTGCCCGAGCTGCCCGACGCCAAGAAGGCGCGCTTCATGGGCGACATGGGCCTGTCGGATTACGATGCGGGCGTGCTGACGGCGGAGCTCGCCAACGCCGTCTACTTCGAGGCGGTCGTTAACCACATCGACAGCGCCAAGGACGGCAAGTTTGCCGCGAACTGGGTCATCAACGAGCTGTTCGGTCGCCTGAAGAAGGACGATCTGGGCATTGAGGCAAGCCCGGTTTCGCCTGCGCAGCTCGGCGACATCGTGGCGCTGATCGCCAAGGGCGACATCTCGGGCAAGATCGCCAAGGACCTGTTCGAGATCGTCTATACCGAGGGCGGCGACCCGGCGCAGATCGTCGAAGCGCGTGGCATGCGCCAAGTCACCGACACCGGCGCCATCGAGGCGGCAGTCGACGAGATCATCGCCGCCAATCCCGCGCAGGTCGAGAAGGCCAAGCAGAACCCAAAGCTCGCGGGCTGGTTCGTGGGCCAGGTGATGAAATCCACCGGCGGCAAGGCCAACCCCGCCGCCGTCAACCAGATCGTCACCGAGAAGCTCGGGCTCTGAGCCCGCGCCCATCCAGGAGAGCGCCATGACCGCCTATGACTACCGCGTCGTCCCCGCGCCCAAGCGCGGCATCAAGGAACGCGGCCTCAAGACCGCCGAAGACCGCTATGCCAACGCGCTGCAGTCCACGATCAACGAGATGGGGGCCAAGGGCTGGGAGTATCAGCGCGCCGAGACCCTGCCTTGCGAAGAGCGGCAGGGCCTGAGGGGTCGCAGCACCGTCTATCATTCGGTGCTGGTGTTCCGCCGCAGCACCGCGCAGCCCGTCCCCGCCACGCCCACGGTCGCGGAGCCGATGGCCGCCCAGTCGCAGGCTCTGAGCGCCAGCCGCACCGAAGCCCCGGCCCCGGCGCGCAACGCCCCCAGCACCAAAGAGGCGCAGGAGATCCCCGACCGTCCCGCGCCCCAGGTGAGCGCGCGCCGCGACGACTGAACCGGCAGGCCTGCGCCGAAGGGGCGGAAAATGCCCTCCGCCCCTTCAATCTCCAGCTCTTTGGACTAAACTGCCGCGTCCGACTCGAAAGGATGAGGCAGAGCATGGCTAAGAACGACCCCTTCGGTTTCGATATGTCGGTATCGGCATCGAAGAAGAAAAACCCGCGCGGCAGACGTGGGATGTCCGGCGCCTTCGAGACCTCGACCCGGGTCTGCGACCACCCCGGTTGTGAGGAATCAGGCAAGTACCGCGCACCGAAATCACCCGATATTCTCGACGACTACTTCTGGTTCTGCAAAGACCACGTGCGCGAGTACAACCTTAAGTGGAATTTTTTTGACGGCACCACCGAGGCCGAGTTCACCGAGCAGGTCGACAACGACCGGGTCTGGGGCCGCTCGACCAAACCATTCGGCAAGCGCAGCGAAGAGCAGCGCGCATGGGCGCGTCTGGGCGTCGACGACCCGCATCAGGTGCTGGGCGAGAACGCGACCCGCAATCCGGGCAAGAATGCGGCCCAGCAGGGCGGGCAGACCCGCCGCCTGCCCGCGACCGAACGTCGCGCGCTCGAGGTGCTTGACGCCAAGGACAGCTGGTCCAAGGCCGAGATCCGCAAATCATACAAGGCGCTGATCAAGGTGCTGCACCCCGACATGAACGGCGGTGACCGCAGCCAGGAAGAGCAGTTGGGCGAGGTGGTCTGGGCCTGGGACCAGATCAAGGAAAGCAAGTCGTTCCGCGACAAGGACTGACCCGGCATCAGGCCTCGCCGCCGCGCCCGGCGGCGGCCGGGTGATCCGCGATTGCCTGCAGTGGATATGGGGTGGCGGGGCGGCTCAAAGGGTCGTGACCGGCCCCGCGCCCAGCACCGCCCCCGTGGGGGCCCCGGTGGGCGAGCCGCCCGCCGGCTCGTCCGAGATGGCAAGCACGGCCTGCGACAGCAGCGGTCGCAGCGCCTCGGGTACCGTCACACGGCCCTCACGGTCATCCGGCAGTACACCGAGCGACACCGGGGCTGCCTCGCCCGCGATCAGCCAAAGCTCCAGCGACCGGCCCGAAGCTGGCGCACCGCTCGGGCGCGACACCTGCAAGGCCTCGGGGTCGGCGGGATCGTAGGCCACCTGAACCACCAGACCGCCATCTTCGGCCGCGATCTCGGCGCGCAGGCTCGGGCCGGCGGGCTCGGGGCGCAGCAGGTCGAGGTTGGTCACCACCAGATAGGTGCCTGCCGCCAAGGCCGCTGCCGTAAGCGCGGGCCACAGCCCCAACCGCCTGAGCAGCCCCTCGCGCCGCATGCCGAAAAGCCGCTTGTCGATGGCGCTCCGGACCCGCGACGGCGGTGCCACGGGTGCGATCTCATCCGTCAGCGAGGCAAAATCCTCAGCCCAGAGCGCATGGAGCGCACGGTAAGCCGCGTCACTCTGCAGCCGCGCTTCGGCGCGAATGAGGTCGTCGCCCTCCAGCAGTCCCAGCACATGCTCGGCGGCCAGGACGGTGTCGTCCTCGTGGTGTTCCCCGGCCCCGGTCATCGCGTCAGGCACTCCTTCAACCGCATCAGGCTGCGGCGCAGCCAGGTTCGCATGGTATTGAGCGGCACGTCGTAGCGCGCCGCAAGCTCGGTATAGCTGTCGCCCGAGAGATAGGCGCCGCGCACCGCTCCGGCGCGTTCGGGTTCGAGTTCGGTCAGGCAACGCTCGATCTGCGCGTTGTCCGACGCGGCGACGGCAAGCGCCTCGGGCCCAGGCGAAGTGTCGGCCATCGCGGCCACCGCCTCCATGTCGCCGCCCCCCCGGCTCTCGGCCTTGCGGCGCATCCGCAGCCGGTCGATGGCGTGGTTGCGCGCGATGGTGATGAGCCAGGTCATCGGGCTCAGCCCGTTCACCTGATAGCGCCCCGCGTTGTGCCACACCTTCACGTAGATCTCCTGAAGCGCATCTTCGGCCTCGGCCCGATTGGTCAAGACACGCAGGCAGATGCCGAAGAGTTTCGCGCTGGTGGCGTCGTAAAGCGCGCCGAAGGCCACGCGGTCACCCAGCGCGATGCGGGCGATCATCGCTTCGATCTCGATCAGGCGCGACATGGAATGGGGATCCTCGGGGCTGCGTACGACGCCAGACAATGACGCAGCCTGCTCAAAAGGCAAGCGGCGGACGCCCGCTGCCGGGGCCTTGAACCCCGCCGCGCGATGCTCCATCACTTGCGCGACCGCAAATGAGGGCCCCTGCCCGCACGCGAAAGGATCATCATGGCCGACGCCCAGACCGACCCCAATGCCCGCCCGACCGAAGAGATCGACATCCGCGAGACCTTCGGCTTCGACAGCGCGATGAAGGTCAAGGGCTTCGCCGAGCGCTCGGACCGGGTGCCGGACATCGACCCGACCTACAAGTTCGACCCCGATACCACCCGCGCCATTCTGGCCGGTTTCGGTAACAACCGCCGGGTCATGGTGCAGGGCTACCACGGCACCGGCAAATCGACCCATATCGAGCAGGTCGCAGCCCGGCTCAACTGGCCCTGCGTGCGCGTAAACCTCGATAGCCACATCAGCCGCATCGACCTGATCGGCAAGGATGCGATCAAGCTGCGCGACGGCAAGCAGGTCACCGAGTTCGCCGAAGGGATCCTGCCTTGGGCGCTGCGTCACCCCTGCGCCATCGTGTTCGACGAATACGATGCGGGCCGCGCCGACGTGATGTTCGTGATCCAGCGGGTGCTCGAGACCGACGGCAAGCTGACGCTGATGGACCAGAACCAGGTGCTGACGCCGAACCCTTATTTCCGCCTCTTCGCCACGGCCAACACCGTGGGTCTGGGCGACACGACGGGCCTCTACCACGGCACCCAGCAGATCAACCAGGCGCAGATGGACCGCTGGTCTCTCGTGGCGACGTTGAACTATCTCAGCCATGACGCCGAGGCCGCGATCGTGCTGTCGAAGGCACCCCATTACAACACCGCCGAGGGCCGCCAGATCATCTCCCAGATGGTCACCGTGGCCGACCTCACCCGCACCGCCTTCATGAATGGCGACCTGTCGACTGTGATGAGCCCGCGGACGGTGATCAACTGGGCCCAGAACGCCGAGATCTTCCGCGACGTAGGCTATGCGTTCCGGCTCTCGTTCCTCAACAAATGCGACGAGCTCGAGCGTCAGACCGTGGCCGAGTTCTACCAGCGCTGCTTTGACGAAGAATTGCCCGAGAGCGCGGTGAGCACCGCCGGGCGCTGAGCCCTTTCGACGCTGTGCAAAGGCCCGGATCGAAAGAACCGGGCCTTTCGTTATCATGGGAGCGCGCCGCCTTGCCGCCCCCTGCCGCCAGTGGGATACATTTGCCATGAGCCCCCAGTCCGACAACCCCGCCGATCCGTTCAAGAAGGCCCTGACCGAGGCCACCAAGGTCATGGCCGACGACCGCGAGCTGACTGTCAGCTTTTCGGTCGACCCGCCGGGTCTCACGCATGACAGCGTGCGCCTGCCGCAGGTCAGCCGCCGCATGACGAAAGACGAGGTGCTGCTCGCGCGTGGCACTGCCGACGCGCTGGCGCTGCGCCACCGCTACCACGATGCAGGCGTCAACGCGCGCTACCAGCCGCAATCGGGGATCGCGCGCGATCTCTATGACGCGATGGAGGGCGCACGGGTCGAGGCGGTGGGGGCAAAACACATGCCCGGTACCGCCGGCAACATCGACGCCAAGATCGGCGCCGAGGCCCGGCGCAAGGGCTACGACCAGATCCGCGACAAGGCCGATGCACCGCTCGCTGTCGCCGCGGGCTACCTGATCCGCCACCTCGCCACGGGCCGCGACCTGCCGCAGGGCGCGGACAACGTGATGGAGCTGTGGCGCGGCTTCATCGAGGATCAGGGCGGCGAGCGGCTCGAGGATCTGGCCGAGGCACTGCACGATCAAAAGAGCTTTGCCCGCTTCGCGCGCGACCTGATCCGCGATCTCGGCTATGGCGACCAGCTTGGCGACGATCCGGACATGGAAGACCCCGATCAGGAGGACGAGGCCTCCGAGGAAGAGGACGACCAGGAACCGGATTCGACCGGTGAGGACGACGAGCAGGACGAAGAGGAGGAGACCTCTCCCGAGCAGTCCCAGGACCAGCAGCAGGACCAATCCCAGGCGCAGGTCTCGATGGACGAGCAGGCCGAGGCCGAGGACGCCGAAGAGCAGGAGATGCCCGAAGGCGAGGCCCCTCAGGACCCGCCGCCCCCCTCCCATTCCGATGCCGATCCGAACTATGCCGTGTTCGAGACAAAGCACGACGAGGAGATCGGCGCCGAGGATCTGGCCGAGGCCGCGGAATTGGAGCGGCTGCGCGCCTACCTCGACCAGCAGCTCGACCCGCTGAAGGGCGCGGTGTCGCGTCTTGCCAACAAGCTGCAGCGCCGCCTGCAGGCGCAGCAGAACCGCTCTTGGGAGTTCGACCGCGAGGAAGGCATCCTCGATGCGGGCCGCCTTGCCCGTGTCATCGCCAACCCGACGACGCCGCTGTCGTTCAAGGTGGAAAAGGATACCGAGTTCCGCGACACGGTGGTGACGCTGCTGATCGACAACTCGGGCTCGATGCGGGGGCGGCCGATCTCGATCGCCGCTATCTGCGCCGACGTTCTGGCCCGGACGCTGGAGCGCTGTCAGGTCAAGGTCGAGATCCTCGGCTTCACCACCCGCGCGTGGAAGGGCGGACAGGCGCGCGAGGCGTGGCTCGCTGCCGGTCGTCCCGCGGGTCCCGGTCGCCTCAACGATCTGCGCCACATCATCTACAAGCGCGCCGACGCCCCGTGGCGGCGCACCCGCGACAATCTCGGGCTGATGATGAAAGAGGGACTTCTGAAGGAGAACATCGACGGCGAGGCGCTCGAATGGGCGCATCGCCGGCTTCTGGCCCGGCGCGAGGCGCGCAAGGTGCTGATGGTGATCTCCGACGGTGCGCCGGTCGATGACAGCACGCTGTCGGTCAACCCCGCCAATTACCTCGAAAAGCACCTGCGCGACGTCATCGCCATGGTCGAAAAGCGCAAGGCCGTGGAGCTGACCGCCATCGGCATCGGCCACGACGTGACGCGCTACTATGACCGCGCGGTGACGATCACCGACGTGGACCAGCTCGCGGGCGCGATGACCGAACAGCTCGCCTCGCTCTTCGACAGCGACCCGCGCAAGCGGGCGCGCGTCCTCGGAATGAACAGGGTCGCCTGATGTATCAGAACTTTGCCACCACCGCCCGCCCCGAGCAGGGCCCGCCCCGGCTCGCCAAGCTGCGCGAGCGCATGACGACCGAACGTCTGGACGGCTGGCTCGTGCCGCGCGGCGACACTTGGCGCGGCGAGAACGTGCGCGCCCGCGACGAGAGGCTCGCCTGGCTCACCGGCTTCACCGGCTCGGCGGGCTTTGCCGCGATCCTTGCCGACAAGGCGGGCGTGTTCATCGACGGGCGATACAAGATCCAGATCAAGACGCAGGTGGCGCCCGAGTTCACACCCGTGGACTGGCCCGCCACCAAGCTCGCCGACTGGCTCATCGCCGAGCTGCCCGAAGGCGGCACCGTGGGCTATGACGCCTGGCTGCATACGCCCGAGGAAATCCGCGAGTTGCACGACAAGCTGCATGCACGCGGTATCGGCCTCAAGCCCTGCGACAACCTTGTGGACGCGATCTGGGATGATCGCCCTGCCCCGCCGCCCGCGCCCTTCATCGCCTGGCCCGAGGCCTTTGCAGGCCGCAGCCATGTCGAGAAGCGCGCCGAGATCGCCGAAGTGCTCAAGCGCGATGGCCAACGCTGCGCCGTGCTGACGCTGCCTGATTCCATAGCTTGGCTGTTGAACATCCGCGGCGACGACGTGCCCTGCACGCCGGTGCCGCTCAGCTTTGCGATCATCGACGACACCGGGCGATGCGAGCTGTTCTGTCCGAAGGGCAAGGCCGACGGCCTGCGCGAGCATCTTGGCGAGGATGTCGACGTGCTCGACATCGACGCCTTTCTGGGTGCGTTGGGCCAGCTTGCCGGTCCGGTGCGCGTCGATCCAAAATCCGCCCCCGCGATCATCGAGACCACGCTCAAGGGGTGGGAGACCCGGATCGCCGAGGCCGAGGATCCCTGCATCCTGCCGAAAGCCCGCAAGAATGCCGCCGAGATCGAAGGCGCGCGTCAGGCGCATCTGCGCGACGGGGCCGCCGTCTGCCGCTTCTTGCACTGGCTCGACGGCGAGGCCGAGCGTCTTGCGGCCGATCCCGCGCACACGCTCACCGAAATCGGCGTCGTCACCGCGCTTGAAGGCTTCCGCCGCGAGACGAACGAGCTGCGTGGCATCAGCTTCGAGACCATCGCGGGGGCTGGCGAGCACGGTGCCATTACCCATTACCGCGTGACCGAAGACACCGATCGCGCGGTGCGCACGGGTGAGCTGCTTTTGGTGGATTCGGGCGGTCAGTATCTCGACGGCACCACCGACATCACCCGCACCATCGCCGTGGGCCAACCGCCCGAGGATGCCGCCGCGTGCTACACCCGCGTGCTGCAGGGCATGATCGCTCTCAGCCGCGCGCGGTTTCCCAAGGGCCTCGTCGGGCGCGATCTCGATGCGCTGGCCCGCTTTCCGCTCTGGACCGCCGGTCTCGACTATGATCACGGCACGGGGCACGGAGTAGGCGCCTTCCTGTCGGTGCACGAGGGGCCGCAGCGGATCTCCAAGGGGTCCGAGACCCCGCTGGAACCGGGGATGATCCTGTCGAACGAGCCGGGGTACTACCGCGAAGGGTCGTTCGGTATCCGCATCGAGAACCTGATCGTGACCCGCGAGGCCCCGGCGCTCGAGGGGGCCGACGACCGCGAGATGTATGATTTCGAGACCCTGACCTTCGTGCCGCTGGAGCGGCGACTGATCGTAGCAGGGATGCTCTCGCCCACCGAGCGGGGCTGGATCGACGCCTACCACGCGACTACACTCGACAAGATAGCCCCGCGCCTCGATGGTGCGGCGCGGGACTGGCTCGAGGCCGCCTGCGCGCCGCTCTGACGGCAGGGCTCAACCCACAGGGAGCAAGACTACATGAGCGATCACATCACGATCCGCCCCGCCGAGGGCACTTGGGTGGTTCGCGCGGGCGGCGCGGTGCTGGGCGAAAGCAGCCGCGCGCTGGAGCTGGTCGAGGGCGATTATCCTTCGGTGATCTATTTCCCGCGCGAGGACATCGCCATGGCCTTCCTCGAGCCGTCCAAGACCCGCTCGCATTGTCCTTGGAAAGGCGACGCGCATTACTTCAACATCATCGCCAAGAGCGGCGCGATCGAGGATGCGGTCTGGTCCTACGAGAACCCCAAGGATGGCATGGAGCAGATCAAGGACTGCCTCGCCTTCTACAAGAACAAGGTCGCGGTCGAGCAGGTCTGACCCCGCCTCGCAGGGCGGCCTAGGAATGCTCCTCGGCCGCCATCCGCGTCAGCGCCCGGTTCACGGCGCGCAGCGCATCGACCTGGAACAGCGCCCCCCACAGTTCAGGCGCCTCATCCTCGGGGCCAAAGCGGACCACCGGCAAGAAGGGCTGTTGCACTGTCTCGAACAGCGGCATCGCCTGCTCCAGCGTCGCACCTGACTGCACGAAGACCCCTTCGGCGATCATCTCTCGGCAGGTCTCCTCGGAGGCCGCGCGCGGCGCGCCCGTGGCCCGCATCACCGTCTCGACCCGGATCGTGCCCAAGAGCCACGCCTGCGGCCCCGCCGCCAGATGCACGCCGCGCCGCGCGAGTTGCGTCAGAAAGAACGAGCGGTGCACCATCCGCGAGGCCAGCGCCGACGACAGCGATACCGCGACCATCACCGCAAGGCCGGTCTGCCAGTCGCCCGTCAATTCGAACACGATCAGCGTGGTCGAGATCGGCGCGCCGAGCACGGCGGCGGCGACCGCGCCCATGCCTGCCAGCGCATAGAGCGTGCCCTCGCCCGAGAACTCGGGCACGAGGGCGGTGGCGACCGTGCCGAAGGCCAGTCCGGTCAGCGCGCCGATCATCAACGACGGCGAGAAGACCCCGCCGCCCATGCGGCCCGCGACCGTGATCGCCACCGCCGCCACCTTGACCACCACGAAGATCACCGCGAGGTCGAAGGCGAGGCTGCCCTGCAGGGCGGCAGAGGTGGTCTCGTAGCCGACACCGATGATGTGCGGAAAGAAGATCGCGATGATGCCGAGGATCAGCCCTGTCGACGCCGGGCGCAGCCAGCGCGGCAGCGCCAGTCGGGCCTGCAGAGTGTTAGCAAGATCGTCGGCCCAGAAGATCGTCCGCATCAGCGCCACGGCGACGAGACCGCACAACAGCCCCAGCAGCAGGAAGGCCGGCAGTTCCACATAGAAGGCCAGCGCGTTCTTGTCGGGCAGCACGAATTCGGTCACGTCGCCCCAGACGAGACGGCCCAGCACCGTGCCCGCGACGCTGGCAATGGCGATGGGGGCAAAGGCGTGCACCGCGAAATGGCGCAACACGACCTCGAGCGCGAAGAGCGTGCCTGCGATCGGCGCGTTGAAGCTGGCCGAGACGGCGGCGGCGACGGCGCAGCCCAAAAGGTCACGCCCGGTGATGCCGTCGGCGCGAATCCAGCTTGATACATAGGTCGCCAGCACCGAGGCGAGATGCACCACCGGCCCCTCGCGTCCCGTGGAGCCGCCAGTGGAGAGCGTGATCATCGACGCCAGCGCCGAGATGAGTCCGCGTTTGCGCTCGACCCGCCCCTCACGCAGCGCGGCACCCTCGATCACCTCGGCCACCGAGCGCACGCGCGCGTCCTCGGTGAAGCGATCGAGCAGCAGACCGACGATCAGACCGCCCATGACCGGCAGGCCCAAGAGCCAGTACCACGGCAGCGAGGCCGCGAAGCTGTGCAGCATCGCCACGTCGTCGGTTCCGTAGAGCGTGGCCTGCAGGATCTCGATACCGGCGCGAAACCCGATCGCGGCGATGCCCGCGGCGCTGCCGAGCACAAGAGCGATGAACCAGAACTGCACCTGGCTCGGCCCGTGACTGCGGATCAGCGACCAGACCTCGCGCCAGCTTGCGCCGATGCGCCCGATCAAAACCCGCAGGCGTCCTTCGGACCGATTTGAGCTGTCTGTCATCGTCTCCCGCCACCATCCGCCCGCCCTCGTTTCTAGAGCGGAACGGAGAGCGGTTGAAGATGTAGCAGCGGCAACCTGCCAAGCCTCGGAGAGAGCAGCGGAAGTTTAGTTTGGAAACTACTGCTAAGGAGGTATGGCGCGTAAGAGAGATATCGCTAATATTGTTTGTATTGAACCGAGATATTTTTCGTCTTTCGGAGGCGCAAGCCGCGAGACACGAACGTATATGTTGTACCGAGGACGGAGGTGAGTGGCCGTCTGAGGAGTGAATCTATTTTACCCTAGGCAGGGTTAAAGCCGGACTATGCGGTGTAAACGTCGGGGCCATGTTGGCATCGAAGTTTACACCGTTTTTTTTTGCTTCTCTGTTTTGCTGCCGACAGGGGTGACCGCCGCACTGATCAGGCCGCGTCGGCATCCCCGAGCAGGACTCGCGCCGCACCGCGTGCGGCCTCGGTCACCGTATCGCCCGCCAGCATGCGCGCGATCTCATCGATCCGGTCAGCCTCGTCGAGCGGCACCACCCGCGATGTCGTCACCTCGCCCGATGGCCCGGTGCTCACCGCCTTTTCGACCCGCCAGTGATGCGCCCCGAGTGCTGCCACCTGCGGCGAATGGGTGACGACCAGCACCTGCGCACCATCCGCCAGCCGCGCCAGCCTGCGGCCCACCGCGTTGGCGGTCGCGCCACCGAGGCCTCGGTCGATCTCGTCGAAGATCAGCGTCTTGCCGACGTTGTCACCGGTCAGGCAGACCTTGAGCGCCAGCAAGAAGCGCGACAGCTCGCCGCCGGAAGCAATGCGCGAGAGCGGCCCCGACGGCGCGCCCGGGTTTGTGGCGACACGAAAGCTCACCTCGTCGCGCCCCTCGGGGCCGGGGTCGGCGGGGGCCAGATCGACGTCGAACACCGCGCGGTCGAGCTTGAGCGGCGCCAGCTCCGCCGCCATCGCCGTCGACAACCGCGCGCCCGCTTCGCGTCGCAGCGTGCTCAATGCGGAGGCGGCGGTGTCATAGGCGGCATCGGCGGCACGTACGGCGGCTTCGAGATCGGCCATGTCGCCCTCAGAGGCATCGAGCGCCGCCAGACGCCGACGCAGCCCGTCGGTGAAATCGGCCAACTCGTCGACCACCACCTCATGTTTGCGCGCCAAGCCACGCAAAGCGAAGAGCCGCTCTTCGGCGGCCTCGAGCACGCGCGGATCGAACTCGAGCGCATCAAGCGCGTCGCGCACGCCCGACTCGGCTTCGCCCAAGGCATCGAGCGCGCGGGTCAGCGCCTCCATAACCGGGTCGAGCCGACCTTCGGCGGCCTCGATCGCGCCGTCGAGCCAGCGCATCGCATCCGAGACCAGCCCCTCGGCCCCCTCGCCCGAAATCACCTGATGCGCGCGCGCCACGTCGCCGCGCACCCGTTCGGCGCCCTGCATCCGGCGGCGCGTCGCATCGAGTTCGGCCTCCTCGCCCGGCTTGGGGTCGATCGCGTCGAGCTCGGCCACGGCGTGGCGCAGATAATCCTCTTCGGCGCGCAGCGCCTCGACCTGGTCGTGCACCGTGGCCAAGGCCCGTCGGGCTTCGCGCCGTGCAGCCCATGTGCGGCGGGTTTCGGCGATTGCGGGTGCGGCTTGCGCAAACTCATCGAGCATCAGCCTGTGACCGCGCGGATCAAGGAGACCGCGATCATCGTGCTGGCCGTGCAGTTCCAGCAGTTGATCGGAGAGCGCGCGCAGCACTTCACCCGATACGCGGCGGTCGTTGACCCAAGCGGTCTTGCGACCGGCCTCGGTGTTGACGCGGCGCAAGATGAGTTCGCCCTCGGCCTCGATACCGGCCTCCGAGAGCACCTGACGCGCCGGGTGATCCGCAGACAGTTCGAACACAGCCGTGACCTCGCCCTGAGCCGCGCCCGCGCGCACCAATTCGGCCCGGCCACGCCAGCCCAGCACAAAGCCCAGACTGTCGAGCAGGATCGATTTGCCTGCCCCGGTTTCCCCGGTCAGCACGTTGAGCCCGGGCTGGAAATCCAGCTCGAGCCTGTCGATGATCAGCATGTCCCGGATGTCGAGCGCGCGCAGCATATCCAGTACCCCCGGAGTGGAACGTCAGCCCGAAACGATCAGATCCATTCGCCGCGCACCAGCTGGCGATAGATGGTGGCCAACCAGTTGTCTCCGCTGGCCTCCATCGACAGACCACGACCGGTAAGCAGGCGGTAGCTGTCTTCGTACCAGTCGGTGCCGCGATAGTTGTAGCCCAAGATCGCTCCGGCGGTCTGCGCCTCTTGGATCAATCCCAGCGAAAGGTAGCTCTCGACCAGCCGGTGCAGCGCTTCGGCAGTGTGGGTCGTGGTCTGGAACTGCTCCACCACCACGCGGAATCGGCGCGCCGCAGCGGCGTAGTGGCCGCGCTTGAGGTAATAGCGCCCGATCTCCATTTCCTTGCCCGCGAGATGATCGAAGGCGAGATCGAACTTCAGCTTCGCTTCGGCGGCATAGCTGCTGTCGGGATATTGCTCGATCACAGCGCGCAGCGCCTGCAGCGCCTGAAAGGTAAGACCTTGGTCGCGACCGATGTCGTCGATCTGATCGTAATAGCTCAGCGCCAGAAGATACTGCGCATAGGCCGCATCCTCGGACGTCGGATAGAAATCGAGATACCGCTGGGCACTGGCGCGGCTGTCGTCATAGGCGCCGTCCTTGTGCAGCGCAAAGGCCTGCATGATCAGCCCGCGCTTGGCCCATTCCGAATAGGGATAAAGCCGCTCGATCTCGCCGAAGTAGAAGGCCGCGTCATCGGCGGAGCCGCCTTCGAGGCTGGTCTCGCCCTGCTGGTAGATCGCGGCAGCGTCGAGCTGTTCGAGCGCACCGCTGCTCAGGCGATCGGAGGTGCTGCCGCAACCGGTGAGAAGCCCCAGAGCCAATATCAGGCCCAAGCTGGCCCGTGTTCCGCTGCCTGCCATCCGCGCGTCCTGCATCCTGTCGGTCATCTGCCCATCCCGGGGTCGGCGCCCCGTTCACGCCCCGTGTCGGGGCCGCTCGGCCTCGGGTCTAGCATGAAAAAATCGGGGGCAAAATGGCTTTTCCCGAACCGGGCGCGGCGCGGCGATCAGGCAACGGCGGCGAAATCGGCGGGCTTCAGCCGGCTGCCCGGCAGGCGGTCTTCGAGCGAGGCGTCGCAAGTCACGATGCGCCAAGCGTCGGGCTGTGCGAACAGTGCGCGTAACAGCCGGTTCGTCATGGCATGACCCGCGCGCAGCCCCTCGTAGACACCGAGAATCGGCAGGCCAGCCGTACCCAGATCGCCCAAGGCATCGAGCATCTTGTGGCGCACCGCCTCGTCGGAATGGCGCAGCCCACCGGGGCTGAGAACCTTCTCACCGTCGACCACCACCGCATTCTCGAAAGTGCCGCCCAGAGCCAAGCCCTGCGCCTGCATCGCCTCGACGTCGGACAGGCGGCAGAAGGTGCGGCTATCGCACAACTCGCGCAGGAAGGCACCGTTGGCCATGTCGAGCACGCGCGACTGATGACCGATGGCCGCGTCGGCAAAGTCGATCTCGAAATCGATCCTGAGGCCGCGCGGCTCTGGGCCACGACGGGGCCGCAGACGCGCCACGGCACGGTCATGGCGCACCTCGACGGTGTCGAGAATCTCGATCGCCTGAAGCGGTGCGTCCTGACGCCGCAACCCGGCGTCGAGGATCGCCCGCGCAAAGCCCGCGGCGCTGCCGTCGAGAATCGGAACCTCGGGGCCGTCGATCTCGATCAACGCGTTGTGCACGCCGCAGCCCGAGAGCGCCGCCATCAGGTGTTCGATGGTCGAAACCGAGACGCCAGCGGCGTTGACGATGCGGGTGTTGAGCGGCGAGATCTCCACCAGATCCCAACGCGCGGGCACCAGACGATCGATGCCAACCACGTCCATGCGGCGAAACACGATGCCATGCCCGACCGGCGCAGGCCGCAGCACAAGCCGAACGGGCCGCCCGCTATGGAGGCCGATGCCGGTAAAGCCGACGTATCTGAACAAGGTGGTCTGCACGTGTTTCTGCCCGGATCCATTTCGGATTTCGCTACCCGAGTGACCTAAGCGCTCGCTTTGATGGTCACAATTCACTCTTTGCGACAGCGTGAAACATGTGGTCTGGGGCACGCAGTCGGTGCGTCAAAACCCTTGAAAACAACAAGGGCCGCCCGGAGGCGGCCCTTTTTGCACAACGAATGTGCGGTAGTGGATCAGTTGGCCTGACGCCGCAGGAAGGCCGGGATCTCGATGCGCTCCTGTTCGGGATCGGTCTCACCATCGTCTTGCCAGTTGGGGGCCTGACGCGGCTGCGCGGGCTGCTGCGGCTGCGCGCGCTGGGCCGGCGGCTGCTGGCGCGCCGGCTGGGCCGAGGCACCGGGCTGCTCGGCATGGCCGGTCATCCGGTTGATCAGCGAGTTGATGCCAAAGCGCGGCTGCCGGTCGACTTCGGCGCTCCGGGCAGGGGCCGCGGGGCTGCGCGGCTCGGCGCGAGGCATCTCGGCGCGCTCGGGCTGCTGCTGACGCGGCTGGTTCTGCGACGCGGCCCGCAGGCGCGCCATGGTTTCGGGCGAGGCACCGCCGGACGCACGCGGCGCGGGGGCCACGAAGCTTTCGGGGGCGGCCTCCGCCTGATGCGGCGCTTCGCGGCGCGGCTCGTAGGCAGGCGCCGGCAGGTCGTCTTCGTGCTGCGGCTGGAACCGCTGCTGCGGCTCCTCGCGCGGGGCGGACCGCCGGGTGTCGAAGCCTTCGGCGTAGTCCTCTTCGTAGGTGGGCTCGGGCTCGCGGCGGGCCTGCGGCTGCGGCTCGCGACGTGGCGCGGGGGCCTGGGCGCGGGGCTGCTGCGGGGCCTCGCGGCGCGGCGCCACCGGGGCGGCGGGCATCTCTTCCTCGGAGGAGACGCGCTCGCGCAGCGGCTCGCTCATCTTGCGACGCGGCACCGGCACGTCTTCGGGCTTGGCCAGCGCGTCGATGCCGGTGGCGACGACGGAGACGCGCATCCGGCCTTCCATGCCGGTGTCGAGCGTCGAGCCGACGATGATGTTGGCCTCGGGGTCGACCTTCTCACGGATCTTGTTCGCAGCTTCGTCGAGTTCGAACAGAGTGAGGTCGTAGCCACCGGTGATGTTGATGAGCACGCCGCGCGCGCCTTCAAGGCTGATCTCGTCGAGCAGCGGGTTCGCAATCGCCTTCTCGGCGGCCTGCACGGCGCGGTCCTCGCCCTCGGCTTCGCCGGTGCCCATCATCGCCTTGCCCATCTCGTCCATCACCGCGCGCACGTCGGCAAAGTCGAGGTTGATCAGGCCGGGGCGCACCATCAGGTCGGTCACGCCCTTGACGCCCTGATAGAGCACATCATCGGCGAGCGCGAAGGCCTCGGTGAAGGTGGTGTTCTCGTTGGCGAGGCGGAACAGGTTCTGGTTCGGAATGATGATCAGCGTGTCGACCACCTTCTGCAGCGCCTCGACACCGGCCTCGGCCTGCTTCATGCGCTTGCCGCCCTCGAACTGGAACGGCTTGGTGACGACGCCGACGGTCAGAACACCGAGCTCGCGCGCGGCCTGGGCGATGATCGGGGCCGCACCGGTGCCGGTACCGCCGCCCATGCCGGCGGTGATGAAGCACATATGCGCACCGGCGAGATGATCGACGATCTCCTCGATCGATTCCTCGGCCGCGGCGGCGCCGACGGTGGCGCGTGCGCCAGCGCCAAGGCCTTCGGTGACCTTCACGCCCATCTGGATTTTGGCCGTGGCGCGCGACTGCTGAAGCGCCTGCGCGTCGGTGTTGGCGACCACGAACTCGACACCGTCGAGTTCCTTCTCGATCATGTTGTTGACCGCGTTGCCACCAGCGCCGCCCACGCCGAAGACGGTGATCCGGGGCTTGAGATCTTCCTGCCCCGGCAGAGAGAGGTTGAGTGCCATCGCTGTCTGCCTGTCCTGAATCTGGCCCGTCCCGCCGGGCGTGTCTGCCATTATTTGGCCAAACTATCCGCGCGCGCTCGTATCGTCACGGGGAAACTCGGGCATTCTTACTTATTTTCTGAGGTTTCTGCAGCGCCGAATATTGGCCCGGACCTCAGATGAGCGACATCTTGCGTATCACCAGTTGTCCTTGAACCATTTAAAGGCCCGCTTGAAGGACCGCGCAGAGTGACGCTCGGCGGGCACTTCGAAATCCCACCATTCGTCCTGCGGGTGCGCCGCAAAGAGACACAGCCCCACCGAGCCCGCAAAGGCGGGCCCCGTGGCCGCCTGCGGCAGGCCTTGGACACGCAGCGGACGACCCAGACGGACCTGCTGACCAAGGATGCGCGTTGCCAACCCGTCGAGGCCGGGGATCTGGCTGCCACCGCCGGTCAGCACGATCTGCTGGGAGGGCAGATGCTCGAAGCCCGCCGCGTCGAGCCTCTGGCGCACCTCTTCTAGGATCTCCTCGACGCGCGGACGCATGATACCGATGAGTTCGGCGCGGCTGACCGTGCGGCGGTCGTGCTCCCAGTCTCCGGTATCGCCGCCGATCTCAATCATCTCGCGGTCGTCCATACCGGTGGCTACGACACCGCCGTAGAAGGTCTTGATCCGCTCGGCGGTGGCCATCGGCACCTGCAGGCCCATCGAGATGTCGGAGGTGACGTGATCGCCGCCCATCCGCACCGAATCCGCATAGATCATGTGCTTGCGGATGAAGACCGAGATCCCGGTAGAGCCGCCGCCCATGTCGATGCACGCCGCCCCAAGCTCCTGTTCGTCCTCGACCAGCGAGGAGACGCCCGAGACATAGGCTGATGAGGCGATCCCCGCGACTTCGAGGTCGCAGCGCTTGATGCAGTAGAGCAGGTTTTCGATCGCGATGGCGTCGACCGTCAGCAGATGCATGTCGGTGGTGAGCCGCTGGCCGATCTGGCCACGCGGATCGGCCAGACCGGAGCGGTGGTCGAGCGCAAAGTTGACGGGCTGCGCGTGCAGCACCTCGCGGCCATCGCCGTAATCGGGCATCTCGCAGGCGGCGAGCACGCGGCCGATGTCACCATCGGTCACCTGCCCTTCTTCGACCTCGACCTCGCCGTCGAGACCGTAGCTGCGCGGCCGCGCGCCCGACAGCGTTGCGATGACGTGATCGACACGCACGCCGGCCATCTTCTGGGCAGCCTGCACCGCGGTGCGGATCGCGCGCTCGGTCTCGGCCATCGCCGCGACCTCGCCAAAGGAAACCCCGCGCGAGCGGGTGGTGGCGGCGCCGATGATGCGGAAATTCGATTGCCCGGCCATCGAGCCCACGCCCTCGAGCGCGGGCGCGTCGCCGTCAAAGCGCAGCACCAGACAGGCGATCTTGGACGTGCCGACGTCGAGAATGGCGATGACGCCTCTCTGCATCGCCGCCTTGCGCATGTGTCGCATCGCCCGCTGCGTCTGGTAGAGCTGCCCCATCTGTTCGTCCCCGCCCGTTTTTTCTAGTTGTTGTCGCTGACGCGGCGAAGCCGCACCAAAGCCTGCTCGGTCAGCCGTATGGTCGGCCGATCCTCGTTTCTTATGTCCACTGCCGCGATGTCGCGTGCCAGCATGTCTTCGGCCCCGTCGAGCGCCATCACCCGCTCCAGCGCCTTGACCGGCGCTTCGGCCGGCAAAAGAATGCGCTGATCGCGGTCAAGCACCAGATCCCAGCGGCGCTCGCCCATGCGCACCAGACCGCGGATGCGCGGGGCCACGGGGGCGGCGGCGGCAAACAGCGCCAGCGCCTCGTCGATTTTCTCCCGCGCGCCGTCGCCCGCGATCAGCGGCAGGTCGGAGCGGTCGGAGCGCGCCGGGATCATCCCGGTCATCACGCCCTCAGCATCGACGAGCCGCAGCCCGTCGACATAGCGCCATACCGCCACCGGGACCCGCTGCGTCACCGCGACCTCGAGCGTGCCGCCGGGACGGACACGCACGGTGGCATCGGCCACCGCCGTCAGCTCGCGGATTCGGGTGCGGATTTCGGGCAGATCGAGGTCGAAGGAGGAGACCGGCATCTTCTCGGGCAGGAACGCCTTGATCGCGGCGGCGAGCGCGGGCTCGGCGCCCTCGATCTCGACGGCGCCGACCATGAATTCGGGGCGCTGCTGCACGGTCGCCTTCAGCCGGTCAATCTGCGCGGCAAAGCTCGCCCGGTTGTCTTCCTGACCGAACCAGATACCGGCGATCGCTGCCACGAGCAGGACCGGCAGGCCAAAGCGCACGCCGATCCGGAAGGTCGGGGTCAGCATCAGCCGCTGGTAGCGATAGCCCCAGCGGGTGGGGGCCGGATCGCGACGCATGCCGTATTGCGGCTCGCGCCGGAAAAGCGATTTCAGCGATCGCACGAGGCATCCTCCACCAACCAGCCGCAAAGCTCGGGGAAGGTAATGCCGACCTTGGCCGCCTGCTCGGGGGCGAGCGAGGTCGGGGTCATGCCGGGCTGCGTGTTGGTCTCCAGCAGCACCAGCCCCTCGAGGCCCTTGCTCTCGTCCCAACGGAAATCGGTGCGCGACAGGCCGCGACAGCCCAAGGCGCGGTGCGCGCGCAGCGCATAATCGAGACAGGCGTCGAAGATATCGCGGGGGATCTCAGCGGGCACCACGTGCTGCGAGCCGCCGGTCTTGTACTTGGCGTCGTAATCGTACCAGCCGTCCGTCACGATGTCGGTCACGGTCAAGGCCCGATCACCCAGCACCGTGGTGGTCAGCTCGCGCCCCGGGAGATAGGCCTCGACCATCACCGTTTCGGGCATGTCCTCCGACAGCTGCGGCGTCTGGTTCGCCCCCTCTGGCACGATGTAGACGCCGACGCTGGAGCCTTCGTTGTAGGGCTTCACCACATAGGGCGGCGGCATGACATGGGCCGCCATCACCTCGGCCTTGGTGGCAAGACGGCTCTCGGCCACCGGCAGCCCTTCGGCGCGGAAGGCGACCTTGGTGGCTTCCTTGTCCATGGCGAGCGCCGAGGCCAGAACGCCCGAATGGGTGTAGGGAATGCGCAGCCATTCCAGAAGGCCCTGAATGCAGCCATCCTCGCCACGCGGGCCGTGCAGAGCATTGAAGACGGTCATGGGGGCGAGGTCGCGCAGGCGCTCGGGCAGGTCGGGGCCGGCATCGACCTCGATCACGTCATATCCTGCCTGCCGCAAGGCTGCCGCGCATTCGCGCCCCGTGGAAAGAGAGACCTCGCGCTCGGCCGAGGGTCCACCCATCACCACGACAACCTTGGGATGTGTCCCGCTCGACATTCCCGCACTGCCCCATTCGCGCACCGCTGAACGGCGCGTCATTGTTATGGCCCTTGTGGACCTCCCCCGCTTGGCGGGGGCCGCATTATTCGTATGTCACGCGATCGGCTGCCCGACCCGCATGATTTCCCATTCTAGCGTCAGGCCCGAATGCTCGTAAACCCTTTTCCGGACCTTCTCGCCCAGAGCTTCAAGTTCGGCCGCCGTTGCATCTCCGGCATTGGTGAGAAAGTTCGGATGCTTGTCGTTCATCACGGCGCCGCCAAGCCGCGCGCCGCGCATCCCTGCCGCCTCGATCACTTTCCAGGCCTTCAACTCATGGCTGTCGTCGGTGCGGCCGGTGGAGGAGAACCCCGCCGGGTTGCGAAAGGTCGAGCCGGCGGTGCGGTCGCGGGTCGGCTGGCTGGCGTCGCGCTTGGCGATCTGCTCCTCCATCCGGGCGTCGAGCATGGCGGCATCGCCTTGGGGTGCGTCGAACACGGCCTCGACGATTACCGCCCCCTCGGGCAGTCGGCTGGAGCGATAGGCGAGGTCGAGCGCCGCCGCAGGGAGCGTTTCCGTTGAGCCGTCGCGGTGGATCACCGTGACCTCGCGCAGCGCGTCGGCGACGTATGCGCCATAGCAGCCCGCGTTCATCCGCACGGCCCCGCCGATGGCGCCGGGGATGGTGCGCAGGAAGGTCAGGTCGCGCCCCGCCTGAGCCGCCTTGCGCGCGACGTGCGAATCGAGCGCCGCCGCCCCGGCGGTGACGCGGCCTTCCGGACCGATCTCAATGCCGTTGAAGCCACGTCCGAGCCGGATCACCACACCGCGCACACCGCCGTCGCGCACGATCAGGTTCGAGCCCACACCCATCGGAAACACCGGCACCGAAGGGTCGAGATCGCGCAAGAAGGCCGCGAGATCGTCGCGGTCGGCCGGCTGGAACAGCCAGTCGGCGGGACCGCCGACGCGCAGCCATGTCAGATCGCCAAGCGAACGGTCAGGGGTCAGGCGACCCCGCACCTCGGGAAGCTCGGTCATCACGTCCACCCAAATCGCCGCTTGAGCCGCCGACCTGCCGCCATCAGCGGCCAGCGCAGCACCGAGGCCCCCGCCGCCATCATCACCACGCCCGCGATCGGGCCCAGCGCATAGGTGGTCCACCCCAAGAGCGGCACGCCAATAACAACGAGAGCGGTGGCACAATTGCGATGGTTGTCACGCGAGGGCAGCATCGCGGCAAGATTGGCCGCGATCACCCACAGGCAGGCGGCCGCCAGTGGCAGGGCCTGCACCGCGCTCATCCGTCCTGTCCCAGCCTTGCGGGCAGCGCGGCGGCCCAAGCGCTGATCGTGCCCGCGCCGAGACAGACCACGATGTCGCCGGGCCGCGCCTGTTCGCGAACCAGCCGTGCCAGATCCTCCTCGGAGGTGACGGCACGGGCGTGGCGATGGCCGTGACGGATCAGACCGGCGACGAGATCGTCGCGCCCTGCCCCCTCGATCGGCTCTTCACCGGCAGCATAGATGTCGGAAATGCCGACCACGTCGGCGTCGTTGAAACAGGTGCAGAAATCGTCGAACAGCGAGGCCAGTCGCGTGTAGCGGTGCGGCTGATGCACCGCTATCACCCGGCCTTCGCTGGCCTGACGCGCCGCGCGCAGCACGGCGGCAATTTCCACGGGGTGATGGCCATAGTCGTCGATGATCGACACGCCGTTCCATTCGCCGACCTTGGTAAAACGCCGGTTGACGCCCCCGAAGGCCGCCAGCGCGGCGCGGATCTCCTCGCGCTTCATTCCGAGGTGGCGCGCCACCGCGACAGCGGCGAGCGCGTTCGAGACATTGTGGTCGCCCGGCATCGGCAGGGTGCAGCCCTCGATCACCGTGCCTTCGGCGCGCAGCACCACGTCGAAATGCGCGATGCCGCCCTTGTAGGTCAGGTTCGCGGCGCGCACGTCTGCCTGCGCGTTGAAGCCGAAGGTGGTGACGCGGCGGTCGGTGACCCGGCCCACCAGCGCCTGCACCTCGGGATGATCGGTGCAGCAGACCGCGAGGCCGTAGAAGGGGATGTTCGACACGAAGTCGAGAAAGCCTTTGCGCAGCCCCTCGATGGAGCCCCAGTGGTCCATGTGCTCGGGGTCGATATTGGTGACAATGGCGATGGTCGCTGGCAGGCGGTTGAAGGTGCCGTCGCTCTCATCGGCCTCGACCACCATCCATTCGCCCTGCCCCATCCGGGCGTTCGAGCCGTAAGCATGGATGATGCCGCCGTTGACCACGGTCGGATCAAAATGGCCTGCGTCGAGCAGCGTCGCCACCATGGTCGTGGTCGTGGTCTTGCCATGGGTGCCACCCACCGCGACGTTGGAGCGCAGCCGCATCAGCTCGGCCAGCATCTCGGCGCGGCGCACCACGGGAAGACCGCGGCGACGCGCCTCGTCAAGCTCGAGATTGCCCGGCTTGATCGCCGAAGAGATGACGACGACTTCGGCGCCGTCGAGGTTCTCGCCCGACTGACCAACAAAGACGCGCGCGCCCAAGCCTTCGAGCCGCTCGGTAATCTTGGACCCCTTCAGGTCCGAACCCTGCACGGTATAGCCTTGGTTCAGCAGCACTTCGGCGATACCGGACATGCCAATGCCACCGATCCCGACAAAGTGAATCGGGCCGACATCGAGCGGCAGTTTCGTCGCGGCGTTCATGGCTTGCGTCCCGTCCATCAAGAATCAGTCCCCTTCTGTCCATCCGCGAGGCGTTCTACAACCCCCGCGAGCCGCTCCGCGGCGTCGGGTACGCCGGTGTCGCGCGCCGCATGGGCCATCCGCATCGCGCCCTCGCTGTCGCCCAACACCAAGGCCATCTGCTCGGCAAGCGGCGTCACGTGAAACTTCGTCTCGGGGAACATGATCGCTGCGCCGGCTTCGACAAGGCCGCGCGCGTTTGCGGTCTGGTGATCGGCGGCGGCGGCAGCAAAGGGCACGAGGATCGAAGGACGACCGATCACGCTCAGATCCGCGATGGTCGAGGCACCGGAGCGGCAGACAACCAGTTGCGCCTCGCTCATCCGCGTC
This sequence comes from uncultured Limimaricola sp., assembly GCF_964022235.1. Classification (NCBI taxonomy): domain Bacteria; kingdom Pseudomonadati; phylum Pseudomonadota; class Alphaproteobacteria; order Rhodobacterales; family Paracoccaceae; genus Limimaricola; species uncultured Limimaricola sp. The sequence goes on from NZ_CAXHZL010000003.1 coordinate 64,673, forward strand.
GGCACATCGGCAAAGAAGGTCTGCACGTCGGCGTCGATCCCTTCGTCGGAATAATAGGTCGACACCCGCTGCACGTCCTCTTCGCGGGCCTGATGGCTGACGCGCACGCGGCGGCGCAGCTCGGCGGGCAACTCCGCGATGGCGGGCGGCACCACGTCCGACAAAATGCGCGCGCCCTGGCTGCCGCCGATGACAAGGATCGACATCGGGTAGTCGCCCGGCGGGATATAGGCGGCACCCGACCGGTCGAGCACGGCGCGGCGCACCGGGTTGCCGGTGTGGATCGCCTCGACGCCCTCGGGCAGCGCCGTGGGCCAGGTACCGCAGGCCACCGCATGGACGCGGCGCGCAAAGAGCGCGTTGACCCGGCCCAGCACGCCGTTCTGCTCGTGGATCATGCGCGGCAGCTTGAGGATCGTCGCTGCCGACAGCGCCGGGATCGACGGGTAGCCGCCAAAGCCCACGACGACGGACGGACGGTCGCGCATCATCCGGCTTACCGCCGCCGCGACGCCGCCGCCGATCCGGAACGGCGCGATCGCCTTGGCCGTGAGACCGCCCCGCGCGAAGGTGGCAGCACCGACCTGCTCGATCTCGACCTCACGCGGGAAGTTCTGGGTATACCGCGCGCCACGGGCATCGGTGGAAAGCTTCACCCGCCAGCCGCGGGTCAGCATGAGCTCGGCCAGCGCCTGAGCGGGGAACATGTGGCCGCCGGTCCCACCGGCGGCAATGACGAGAAGCGGCGCCTGCGCCATCAGCGGCCCCGCCGCAGCAGGATGTCACCGATGCCGCCCTGCGGACGGGTGCGGGTAAAGGCCAGCAGCATGCCAAGCGCGATGCCTGACGCAATCACCGAGGAGCCGCCGTAGCTCACGAAGGGCAACGTCATGCCCTTGGCGGGGAGAAGCCGGACCGCGACGCCCATGTTGATCATCGCCTGCACGCCGAAGGCGCAGGCTAGACCGGTGCCCGCGAGGCGGATGAAGGTGTCGCGTTCTTTCATCAGCCGCATCAGCGAACGCACCACGATGATGCCATAGAGCGCGATGATGGCGATCACGCAGATCAGCCCGTATTCCTCGGCCGCCACCGCGATGATGAAGTCGGTGTGCGCGTCGGGCAGCGACCACTTCACCTGCCCCTCGCCGACCCCGACACCGAAGAACCCGCCTTCGCGGATCGCGTTGGTGGCATAGCCGAGCTGGGTGTTGGGATCGACCTCGGCGGCGAGAAAGCCGTCGATGCGCCGAGCGAAGTGCTCGGAGCTGTTGTAGGCCAGCGTCCCGCCCGCGACGACCGCGCCCGCGAGGGTGAACAACAGCACCATCGGTGCGCCGCCCACGAAGTACATGACCCCCCATGAGAACAGCACCAGTGCCGCCTGCCCGAAGTCGGGCTGCAACGCGAGGAACATCACGATGGTGAAGGCCAGAGCGAAGGACCATAGGCGACCCGGAGGGCCCGACGGCTCCATTCCCGCCGCCATGAACCAGGCCGCGACGACGACGAAGCCCGGCTTGAGGAACTCTGAGGGCTGCACCGAGGCGAAGCCGAAGGAGTACCAGCGTACCGCCCCCTTGCCGAAGTCGGTACCGAAGATCGGCAGCAGGATCAGCGCGACGAAGGCGCCCGCGAAACCCACAACTGCGAGGCGACGGACCACCTGTGGCGTCATCATCGACACGCCGAGCATCACGGCGAGCGAGACGATGCCGAAAAAGGCCTGACGGCTGACGTAGTAGAACGGATCGAGACCATTGCGCGAGGCCAGCGGCGGCGAGGCCGCGAGGCCCAGCAGAATGCCGATCGCAAAGAGCAAGAGGATGCAGGACATGGTCCAGACATCAATAGTCCGCCACCAGCGTGGAAGAATCGGATCGACAGTCCGTACGGGGACCGCCCCATGCACCATTTCGGTCATGAATCTGCTGCCTGATTGCCTCTGCCCTGCCCGCTTTTGCGGGTCTGTCGCACAAGACTAGCGCGAATATGCTGGATTGACCATGAAAATAACGTCCAGCCTTCCTGACGTCGAGGCTTGAGCCCGTGGCAGAAAAGCGGCAGGTCGCGGGTCATGGATAACACACGACAGATCAACACGCTGATCCTCGGCGCTGGCGCCGCCGGTCTCTTTGCGGCGATGCACGCGGGTGGCGACACGCTCGTGATCGACCACGCGCGCAACCCGGGCGAGAAGATTCGCATTTCTGGCGGCGGGCGTTGCAACTTCACCAATCTGCGCACCGGCCCCGAGTGCTTCCTCGGTGCCAACATGCACTTTCACAAGTCCGCCCTCGCGCGCTACACGCCGTGGGATTTCCTTGATCTCGTTTACAAGCACGGCATCGCTTGGCACGAAAAGACGCTGGGCCAATTGTTCTGCGACGGCAAGGCGACCCAGATCGTCGCGATGCTGATGACCGAGGCGCGAGCCGCGGGCGCCGAGGTGTCGCTGCAGACATCGCTCGTGGAGATCTCCCGTGACGAAAGCGGCTTTCGCGCCGTGATCGAGCGGGCGGGGCGACGCGAAACGATCCGTGCTGCCCGCGTCGTGGTGGCCACTGGCGGAAAGTCGATCCCCAAGATGGGGGCCACGGGGCTGGCCTACCGCATCGCGGAGCAGTTCGGCCTGCCTCTGACCGAAACCCGCCCCGGCCTCGTGCCTCTGACCTTCCCCGATCGCTTTGCGGGATTGTCCGGCGTGGCACTGCCGGTGCGCGCGCAGGCTGACGGGCCGGGCTTCGACGAGGCGCTTCTCTTCACGCATCGCGGCCTGTCCGGCCCCGCAATTCTGCAGGCCTCGTCCTATTGGCGCGAGGGTGAGGAGGTCCGGATCGACCTCGCACCCGACGGGCAACTGGCCGCGAGCTTGCGCGCGGCGCGGCGCACTGATGGCAAGAAGGCGGTAAAGACGGTGCTGGCGCAGCATCTGCCGGCGCGTCTGGTCGAGGCTTGGGCGGATGAACATCCGATGCCCGGCAACATGGCCGATCAGTCCGACCGCACCATCGACGCGCTTTGCGAGGGGCTGCGCGACTGGCGGCTCATCCCCACGGGCACCGAAGGTTACCGCACGGCGGAGGTGACGTTGGGTGGCGTGTCGACCGATGCGCTGTCGTCCAAGACGATGGAAGCCAAGGCAGTGCCGGGGCTGCATTTCATCGGCGAATGCGTCGATGTCACCGGCTGGCTCGGCGGCTACAACTTTCAATGGGCCTGGGCCTCGGGCTTTGCCGCCGGAACGGCGATCGCACAGGGCGGCTGACCGCCCTCTGCCGTCAGAGCCGTGCCTTGACCTCGGCGGCGAAATCTTCGCCGCGCCTCTCGAAATTGTCGTATTGGTCAAAGCTCGCTGCCGCAGGGGCCAACAGCACCGTGTCACCCGGCTCGGCCTCGGCCATGGCCCGTTCGACCGCGACGGCCATTGTGCCGCAGACCTCCACTTCGACGCCCGAAAGCTTTACCGCGAAGGCCTCGGCTTCTCGGCCGATCACATAGGCCTTGGCGACGTGTGACAGCCCCTCGCCCAAGCCCGCCAGCCCGCCTTCCTTTTCCAGCCCGCCGCAGATCCACCGGATGCGAGGGAAGGCCGAGAGCGCCTTGGCAGCGGCGTCGACATTGGTGGCCTTGCTGTCGTTGACAAAGGCAACGCCGTCCCGTTCGGCAACCCGCTGCGAACGGTGCGGCAGACCGGGATAGGAGCGCAGGGCCGCCTCGATGGCGCGCGGTCCGAGACCCAAGGCACGCGCCACGGCCCAAGCGGCGCAGGCGTTCTGGTGGTTATGCGCCCCCGGCAGGCCGGGGATATCACGCAGGTCCAGCGAGGCGACCTGACGGCCCTTGCGGTATTCGCTCAGAAAACCCTTGCGCGCGAAGACGTTCCAGCCTGGCCCGGTCAGCTTGCGCCCCGAGGAGATCGCGATGACACGGTCGTCGGATTGCCCGGTGGCGAGCTGGTTGGCGAGATACCGCCCCTCGTTCTCGTCGACGCCGACCACGGCCCGGTCCGGTCCGCCTTCGGCAAAGAGTCGACGCTTGGCCGCGAAATAGCCACCCGGCCCCGCGTGCCGGTCGAGATGATCGGGCGACAGGTTGGTCAGCACCGCGATGTCAGGCGTCAGCGCGCGGGCAAGCTCGGTCTGGTAGCTCGACAACTCGAGCACCACGACCTCGCCGTCATGCGGCGGATCGAGATCGAGCACGCCGCGACCGATGTTGCCCGCGAGCTGCGCGGGGCGGCCGTTCTCGGTCAGAATATGATGAATGAGCGCGGAGGTGGTCGACTTGCCGTTCGATCCGGTGACGGCGACGACGCGCGGCAGCGTGTCGAACTGATCGAAATCCTCGGTGGCATAGCTGCGAAAGAACAGGCCGATGTCGTTGTCGACCGGCACCCCCGCCTCCCATGCGGCGGCGATGGCGGCGTGCGGCGCGGGGTAGAGATGCGGGATGCCCGGCGAGGTCACGAGCAGCGAGATGCCCTCATAGGCCGAGGCGCGCGTCAGGTCGCGCAGCTCGATGCCTTCGGCCTCGGCCGCCTCGCGCCCCGAGGGGCCGTCGTCCCAGGCGACGACCTGCGCGCCGCCCTCTTTCAGCGCCGCCGCCGTGGCCCGGCCGGAACGGCCCAAGCCAAGCACGGCGACGGTTTGGCCTTCGTGTCCGCGAACCGGGATCATGTCGGTGTCTCCGTCAGGGTCAGCGCAGCTTGAGCGTGGCGAGGCCGATCATCGCGAGGATCAGCGAGATGATCCAGAAGCGGATCACGATCTGCGGCTCGGACCAGCCCTTCTTTTCGTAATGATGGTGGATCGGCGCCATCAGGAACACCCGGCGGCCGGTGCGCTTGAAGTAGAGCACCTGAACGATCACTGAGAGCGCCTCGACCACGAAGAGGCCGCCAACGACCGACAGCACGATCTCGTGCTTGGTGGCCACCGCGATCGCACCGAGCCCGCCGCCGAGCGCTAGGCTACCGGTGTCGCCCATGAAGACCGCCGCCGGGGGCGCGTTGTACCAAAGAAAGCCGAGGCCGCCGCCGATCAGCCCCATGGTGAAGATCAGGATCTCCCCGGTGTCGGGCACGTAGTGCACGCCGAGGTACTCGGTAAAGTCGGTGCGGCCCACCGCATAGGCAATGATGCCAAAGGCGCCCGCTGCGATCATCACCGGCATGATGGCCAGACCATCGAGACCGTCGGTCAGGTTCACCGCGTTGGCAGCCCCCACGATCACGATCATCGCAAAGGGCACGAAGAGGATGCCGAGGTTGAGCAGCATCTCGTTGTAGACCGGGAAAGCGAGCTGGTTGGTGAGGTTGTCGGGGTGGTACATCGCCGCCCACCAGCCTGCGAGACCGGCAATGGTGAAGCCGATCAGCAGCCGCAGCTTGCCCGACACGCCATCGGTGTTCTGCTTGCGGACCTTGGCGTAGTCGTCGGCAAAGCCGATCATCGCGAAGCCCAGCGTCACGAAGAGCACCATCAGCACATAGGGGTTGTCGAGCCGCGCCCAGAGCAGGGTCGAGGTCATCACCGCGCCCACGATGAGAAGACCGCCCATGGTTGGGGTGCCCGCCTTGGCAAAATGTCCCTCGGGGCCATCGCTGCGGATCGGCTGGCCCTTGCCTTGGGTGCGGCGCAGCACGTTGATCAGCGGCGGCCCAAAGATGAAGCCGAACAGCAGCGACGTGAGAAAGGCCCCGCCCGCGCGGAAGGTGATGTAGCGGAACAGGTTGAAGAAGTCGCCGCCATCCGAGAGCAGCGTCAGCAGGTAGAGCATGGGCCTCAGGCCTCCTTGTCGCCGGAGGGCCTGCGTTGCCCCAGTTTGCGGATCGCGTCAACAAGGCGGCTGACATGGCTGCCCTTGGAGCCCTTGACCAGCACGACATCGCCGGAATCGACGAGCCGCGCCGTCTCGGGGATCAGATCCTCGACCCGCTCGACCCAGCGGCCACGTTGCGCGTCGGGCAGCGCCTCGTGCAGCGCGCGCATCCTCGGCCCCACGCAATGCACCACCCTGAGGGCGGCCATCGAGGGATCGGCGGCCATCTCGGCATGCATCTCGCGCTCGCGCGGTCCAAGCTCCAGCATGTCGCCCAGTATCGCGATACGGCGACCGCGATGCACGCGCCCCACCCCATCGCGGGTCTTCGCCGCCGCCAGCACCGCAAGCGAGGCCGACAGCGAGGTCGGGTTGGCGTTGAAGCTGTCGTCGATCAGCTCAAGCGTTTCGCCATCGCGGGCGGGGTCGATGATCACCGTCTCGCGGGTGCCGCGCCCGGCGGGCGGCGCCCAGACCGAGAGGTTGCAGATCGCCTGCGCCCGGTCCGCGCCCATGGCCTGCGCCATGGCGAGGACGCCAAGCGCGTTGACCACGAAGTGCCTGCCTTCGGTGGCGACCTTGAGCATCACTTCGGTGCGCCACAGCCGTGCCTTGCCCACCGTGGCGCCTTCGCGCACATGCGCCTCGCGCAGCCGGTGGTGGTTGCTGACGCCGTTGCCAAAGCCGATGATCCGGGCTCCCGCCGCGCGGGCCGCGGCACGCAGGATCGGGCTGACGGCGAGATCGCCGTTGATCACCGCGACGCCGTCCGGCTCCAGCCCCTCGAAGATCGCAGCCTTTTCACGCGCGATGCCTTCGACGTCCTCGAAGGCTTCGAGATGCACGGCAGCGACGGTGGTGATCATTGCCACATGCGGGCGCGCCATGCGGGCCAGCGGGCCGATTTCGCCGGGGTGGTTCATGCCGATCTCGATCACCGCAAAATCGGTGTCGGCGGGCATCCGTGCCAGCGTCAGTGGCACGCCCCAGTGGTTGTTGTAGCTGGCCTCGGCGGCGTGGACACGGCCTTGGCCCTCGAGCGCGGCGCGCAGCATCTCCTTGGTCGAGGTCTTGCCGACCGAGCCGGTGATCGCGGCGACGCGGGCGCGGGTGCGCGCGCGCCCCGCGAGGCCGAGCCGCTCAAGCGCCGGAAGCACCTCGTCGACGATCAGCAGCGGCGCGTCGGAGGCCACGCCTTCGGGCACCCTGCTCACGAGGGCGGCGGCGGCCCCCTTTTCGAGCGCCTGCGCAACGAAGTCATGACCGTCGCGTGCCGCCTCCAACGCCACGAAGAGATCGCCCGGCTGGAGCGTGCGGGTGTCGATCGACACACCGGTTGCAGCCCAATCGGTCGTTGCGCGCCCGCCCGTCGCGGCGGCGGCGTCAGCGGCGGTCCAGAGCGTCATGCGTGCCCCTCCAATGCGGCCACGGCGACCGAAGCCTGTTCGGCGTCGTCGAAGGGTAGGACGTCGTCGCCGACAATCTGGCCGGTCTCGTGGCCCTTGCCGCAGATCAGCAACGCGTCGCCCGGCCCAAGCGCGTCGACACCGCGCAGGATCGCCTCGGCGCGGTCACCGGTTTCGGTGACACTTTCCGCGCCACCGATCACGCCGCGGGCGCCGTCGAGCACAGCCGCGCGAATCGAGCCCGGATCTTCGGAGCGGGGGTTGTCATCGGTGACGATGACGGCGTCGGCATGATGCGCGGCGGCCGCCCCCATCAAGGGGCGCTTGCCCCTGTCACGATCGCCGCCCGCGCCGACGATGGCGATGATGCGGCCCATCACATGCGGACGCAGCGCCTTGAGTGCGGTCTCGACGGCGTCGGGGGTATGGGCGTAATCGACGAAGATCGTGGCGCCGTTGCCGCGCTGGGCGGCAAGCTGCATGCGCCCGCGCACGGTCGACAGCTCGGGGAGCGCACGAAACACCTCGTCGGGGTCCTCGCCCGCACCGATCACGAGGGCGGCGGCCAGAAGCACGTTCTCGGCCTGAAAGCCGCCGACGAGGTCGAGACGGCACATGCGCGCCACGCCCTGCCAAGCGAATCGCAGCTCCTGTCCGGTGGAATCGAACCGCTGCGCCAGAAGCCGCAGCCGTGCGCCATCGGCGCGGCCTACGCCGATCACCTCTTGGCCGCGCGCGGCGCAGCGCCGGGCGATCTCGGCACCCTTGGCATCGTCGAGATTGACCGCGACGACGCCCTCTTCGGGGAGAACCCGATCGAACAGCGCCAGCTTGGCCTCGAAATAGGCTTCAAAGCTGTGATGGTAGTCGAGGTGATCTTGGGTGAAATTGGTAAAGCCCGCCGCCGCCGGAACCACCCCGTCGAGCCGGTGCTGATCGAGGCCGTGGCTCGAGGCCTCCATCGCCACATGCGTCACGCCCTCGCGCGCGGCCATGGCCAGTGCGCGGTGCAGGGTGATTGGCTCGGGCGTGGTGTGCTTGAGTGGATGGGTCCAGGCCCCCTCGACCCCGGTGGTCCCAAGGTTGACGGCGTGACGCCCCAGCGCGGTCCAGATCTGGCGCGCGAAGGTCGAGACCGAGGTCTTGCCGTTGGTCCCGGTCACGGCGACGAGGGTGCCGGGGGCGGGGCCGAACCACAGGGCCGCGGCATGCGCCAGCGCCTGACGCGGCTCTTCGGCCACCACCAGCGCCGCCGGAGAGGCCGACAGCGCGGGCGCCGCGATGCGCGCACCCTCCGCATCGGTGAGAATCGCCGTGGCACCCTTGTCGAGCGCCGCCTCGACAAACCCCGCCCCGTGGGACACGGAGCCGGGCAACGCCGCAAAGAGATGGCCCGGCCGCACGTCCCGACTGTCAACCGACAGCCCTGTGAGACGGGCCTCGCGGCCGCCCTGTGCGGTCAAACCCAGTTCGGCCAGCGTGGCCACTTTGCCGTCCATCTCAGCCCCTCGCAGCTCAGTTCGCGGCCAGCGATATACCCTCAATGGGCGCGCCTTCAACCTGCGGCCTCAGACCCAGGAGCGGTGCTGCCCGACGGATCATCTCGGCGGCCACGGGAACGGCGGTCCAGCCGGCGGTGCGGCGGGGGATCGAGCCGGTGGTTTCGACCGGCTCATCGAGGGTGACGATGATCACGTATTTGGGATCGGACGACGGGAACATGCCTGCGAAGGTCGCGATGACCTTGTCCTTGTAATAGCCACCGCCGTTTTCCTTGGGCTTGTCGGCGGTGCCGGTCTTGCCGCCCACCTCGTAGCCCTCGACATCACCGAGACTCGCGGTGCCACGGCTGACCACGGCGCGTAGCATGGCACGCGTGGCTGCCGCGTTCTGCTCGCTCACGATGCGTTCGCCGGGGGCGCGGGCGGCGTTGTGCAGCAGGGTCGGCGTCACCTTGAGCCCGCCGTTGGCGAGCGTCGCGTAGCCTGCCGCCAGATGAAGCGGCGACACCGACAGGCCGTGGCCATAAGAGATCGTCATGGTCGAGATTTCGGACCATTGGGCCGGGAGCAGCGGACGCCCCGTGGGGGCTTCGATCATCTCGACCTCGGTCGGGACCAGCATGCCAAGCTCGCCCAGAAACTGCTTTTGCCGCTCGGCGCCGATCATCATGGCGATGCGCGAGGTGCCGATGTTCGAGGATTCGACGATCACGTCGGTGACCGACAACTGCGGGCCATAATCGTGAAAGTCCCGGATGCGGAACCGGCCCCAAGTCAGCGGGCCCTTGGTCTCGATCATCGTCGAGGGCTGCACCAGCCCCAGCTCGAGCGCTTGGGCCACGGCGAAGATCTTGAACACCGAACCTAGCTCGTAGACGCCCTGCACCATCCGGTTGAACAGCGGGCTGTCGCCGGGAGACCCCTTGAGCAATGGGCGAGGACGGTTGTTGGGGTCGAAATCCGGCAGGCTGGCCATGGCGACGATCTCGCCTGTCTTGGCCTCCATCAGCACCGCCGCAGCGCCGCGGGCGTTGAGCAGGTTCATGCCGCCCAAGAGCACCTCCTCGACCGCTGATTGCACGGTGAGGTCGAGCGACAACTGCAAGGGAGCGCCTTCGTTGGCCGGATCGCGCAGATAGGCGTCGAATCGGCGCTCCACCCCTGCCACGCCGATTACCTCGGCCGAGGAGACGCCTTCGCGGCCATAGCTCGCGCCGCCGAGGATATGCGCGGCCACTGGGCCATTGGGATAGATGCGCATCTCGCGCGGGCCGAACAACAGGCCCGGATCGCCGATGTCATGCACCGCCTGGCGCTGCTCGGGGCTGATCTGCTTGCGGATCCACAGGAATTTGCGCGGTCCGGCGAAATCCTCGAGCAACTCCTGCTCGTCGAGTTCGGGGAAGATGCGCACCAGTTCGGCGGCGGAGCGCGCGGGGTCGATCATTTGCGGCGGCTGCGCATAGAGCGCGTAGGTGTCGAGATTGGTGGCGAGGATGCGCCCCTTGCGGTCGGTGATGTCGGCGCGCTGGGCGATGATGGGGTTGCCGGAATCGGCGGCGCGCGGCTCTTCGGCGGGGGCGCCCGCCATGCCGCCCATCTTCAGCGCGATGGCACCAAAGGCGAGAAAGAAGAAGCCGCCCAGAACCAGCAGGCGGCCTTCGGCGCGCGAGCGGGCGCGGTCGCGGACTTCTTCGTGGCGCAGGCGCAGGTTCTCGCGCTCGATGGCGTCCGGGTTCTCGCCGCGATCACGTGCCTTGAGGATTCGCGCCAGAGGGCGCAGCGGGCGACGTGTCACAGAGGTTCCTCATCGGTGTTCATGAAGGCCGACGACACCTCGACCGGGTTCATGATCGGCGGCAGCATTTCTGGCGGAAAGCCGACCTGCTCGATCTGGCCAAAGGCTTCGGGGCGCAGCGGTAGCAGGCCGAGGCGGTCGAAATTGAGATCGGCGAGGTCGCGCAGACGATCGGGGCGGTTGAGATAGGCCCACTCGGCGTTGAGCATGCCGAGCCGCGCATGCGCGGCGCCGATGCGGGCATAAAGCTGCCGCACATCGCGCAAGGATTGCTGCGTGCTATAGTTTTCCTGATAGGCCCAGAAGCCCAAGGCGACGACGGCCAGCGCCGACAGCACGTAGATCACGCCCCTCATCGACGTTTCTCCCCTTTGTTCAATATAGGCATTCCCAGCGCGGCGGCATCGGCCCGCCCGGCCGGGGCATCGGTGCGCCGCGCGACCCTGAGCCGCGCCGAGCGGGCGCGCGGGTTGGCGGCGAGTTCCTCGTCATCAGGCCCGGCGGCTTTGCGCCCCACCAGCTCGAAGGCGGGCGGCGGCCCCTCGACCTCGGGGGCGAAGCGGTTGGCATTGCCGGTGGCGCCTGCGCGCAGCTGCATGAAGCGCTTGACCATGCGGTCCTCGACCGAGTGAAAGGTCACGACGCCCAAGAGCCCGCCGGGCTTGAGCGCGCGCTCGGCGGCGGCTAGGCCCTCGTAGAGCTCGTCGTATTCCTCGTTCACCGCGATGCGCAGCGCCTGAAAACTGCGGGTCGCGGGGTTGGACTGGCCGGGCTTTTGGCGCGGCAGGCAGCGCGCGACGATCTCGGCCAGCTGCAGTGTCGTGGTGACGGGGCGGGCCGCGACGATAGCGCGAGCGATGCGGCGGCTCTGACGCTCCTCACCATATAGGAACAGGATCCGCGCGAGATGCGCCTCTTCGGCCTCGTTGACGATGTCGGCGGCCGAGGGGCCGGTGTTGCCCATGCGCATGTCGAGCGGGCCGTCCTTCTGGAACGAAAATCCGCGCTCGGCCTGATCGATCTGCATCGAGGAGACGCCAAGATCGAGCACCACGCCGTCGAGCGGCTCACCTGCCAGCGTGTCGAGCTGCGAGAACCGTCCCTCGCGCATCTGCAGACGATCGCCGTATTGCCCGGCCCACGCCTGCGCCATCTTGAAGGTCGAAGGATCGCGGTCGACGGCGAAGACCTTCTCGGCCCCGGCATCGAGCAGCGCACGGGTGTAGCCCCCTGCCCCGAAGGTGCCGTCGAGCCAGACGCCCTCGATCGGGGCCATCGCCGCGATCAGGGGTCGTAGCAGGACGGGAACATGGGGTGCGTCGGTCATGTGTCAGAGGCCTTCCACGAGGCTCAGGGGGTCGAAGCCCTCGGGCTGTTCTTCGAGCCAGTCGGTGACCTCCTGGCCCACTGTGGTCTCGAAGGTATCGGCCTTCCAGATCTCGAAGTAGTCGCCCAAGCCCATGAACAGCACCTCGCCCTGCTCCAGCCCCAGCTTGCGGCGCTGGCGGATCGGCATGACGATGCGACCGTCGCGGTCGATCTCGAGTTTCATCGATTGTCCGAGGTAGAGACGGCTCACCATCTGTCTTTGCTTGGAGCCCGCAGGCATGGCGCGGATCTGCGCCGAGATACGGTCGAATTCCTCGACCGAGTAAACCCGAAGGTTGTCTTTAAGATGGTCGCCGAACTGCAGGTAAAGCTTGGGAGAAAGGCCGTCGGTCCAGTCCGGGTCGCCCGCTTCGAGCACACGGCGGAAATCTGCCGGGATAGACATGCGCCCTTTCCCGTCGATTTTCTGCGGATACTCTCCGGTGAACCCCAGCACGCGTATCGAGACCCTTGCCCATGCCCGCCCAGGTCAGAGACCTCGTGATACGAAAACGGCGGACCGAGCTGCTGCCACTGCTCGATCCGCCGTATCGTCCCGTTACCGGGATGTCCGATCGCGCGCGCCACCTGGGGGGATGTCTGCTCGCTCGCGCGCCGGATCTCTTGTTAGAAAACAGCGGGTTGCCTGTATGAACCTGCTAATTTTTTGCCGATGGGGTCTTAGTGCCCCGTGATCGTTGTCCACCGTTTCCTTGGCCACAGGGATGCCATGGGAATTCATGGGAGGCAACAAATTTCAGGCCCGAAATGAACCGTGCCACAACCGAGGTCGGCGCATCAGGTTCCAAAAATGTGACGACTTGCCATGAAATACACACAATGTGGAGCACTCCCTGCGGAGACACACCATATATTGCATAGCTGCCTAAGCGGCGGAAAATCCCGGTCTTGCGGCATTGTCGCAACTCGCAAAGGATTCCCCGCGACGGGGCTCCATGCCAAACGCACGAATCTCCAAAAGGATCCCCAAGTTGTGGGTAATTATGGGGATAACTCGTTGCGAGACTGTCGAATCGACAGGTTCGATTCGGGGGGAGCTAGATGTTCCATGAGATCCCACGCCCCCGTCCCATGCGTTCCCAGCGGTTTCGGCGCGGGATCACATGGGCGCGAACACGAGAAATGGGGTCAGGCCATCCCGCCCGCCACCAGACCACGGGCGATCCGCAGATAGGCCTCGGCCATGGCACTGTTGCCGGCGGCCACCGGCACGCCCGAGTCTCCCGCCAGCCGGGTGTCGAGATCGATCGGTAAACTGCCCAATAGCGGCGCGCCAAGGCGCTCAGCCTCCAGAGCGACGCCGCCGTGGCCAAAGATATGGGCCTCGTGCCCGCACTCGGGACATATATAGAGAGACATGTTCTCGATCAGACCCAGCACAGGGGTCTTGAGCGTATTGAACATGTCGATCGCCTTGCGCGCATCGAGAAGCGCCACATCCTGAGGCGTCGATACCACGATGGCCCCCGTCAGATGCGTCCGCTGGCACAGGGTCAGCTGGATATCGCCCGTGCCCGGCGGCAGATCGACGATAAGCACATCCAACTCGCCCCAGGCCACCTGACCCAGAAGCTGCTGTAGCGCCCCCATCAGCATCGGCCCGCGCCAGACCACCGCCTTGTCGGGGTCGAGCATCAGCCCGATCGACATCATGGTGACGCCATGCGCGTGCAGCGGCTCGATGGTCTTGCCGTCTGGCGACCCCGGACGCTTGGACACGCCCATCATGCGCGGCTGCGAAGGTCCGTATATATCGGCGTCGAGCAGGCCGACCCGCCGTCCTTCGCGCGCGAGCGCCACGGCAAGGTTCGAGGCGACGGTGGATTTGCCGACGCCGCCCTTGCCCGAACCCACCGCGAGGATCCGGTCGACACCCGCGATCCGCTGCGGTCCAGTCTGGCCCGGCGGTTGCGGCGTCGGGTGACGGCCGATCTTGAGCGATGGAGCCTCGCCCGCCGGGGCGGGGCGCGGCGCGGAGGCCGCCGGGCCGTGCGCCGTGAGCACCACGCTCACCGACTCGACCCCAGGCAAGCCCCGCACCACCGCCTCGGCGGCCTGGCTTACCGGCTCGAAGCCGCGCGCGGTTGCCGCATCGGGGGCTTCGATGACAAATCGAACCTTTCCGCCCTCGACGGCAAGCGCGCGGATCATGTCGCGCGAGACCAGATCGCCGCCATCGGGCAACCCGATGCGGCGCAGTTCTTCGAGGATTTGGTCGCGCGTCAGGGTCATCTGAGATCCGTTTCCTTGTCTGTCGTCAGGCGCTTGCCCGATCATCGGGCAAGACTCGCGTTTTGCCGCGCAAAGCGCAAGCAGCCACGAAAAAGCCACATTTACCCTAAGGAAGCCCATGAATTCATGAAACTTTTACCATGCGTTTGCTGCATAGCAGCATTGCCCATCCGAGGGATTGTGCATCCGCAGCATGCGACTATTTTGAATATCGAAGACGCAATACGGCGCCTTTGACGACCGGTCCCGCAGTCTGGGACCTTCCAGAGAGCAGAGCCGGCCCCAAGATTGGGCCCCGAATGAAAGAGGTATGCGACATGGCATACACGACCGACACCCGCAGCGCCGGCCTTGGCCAGCGCATCTCCGACTTCCGCGCCAGCTTGGCTGACCGGGTTGCGAAGAACAAGACCTATCGCTCGACCTTCAACGAGCTGCAGGCCCTGTCCGACCGCGATCTCGCCGATCTGGGCATCTCCCGCTCGATGATCAAGCGGATCGCCATCGAGGCAAGCGAGACCAAGTAAGTTTTCCCAGTTCCCGACCGGTTCCTCCTCCTCCCTGAACCGGTCGCGAGCCGCGGCCCCGCCCCTCCTCCTCCCTGGGCGGCCCGCAACGAGGCGACGGCATCCTCCTCCTCCCTGATGCCGTCGCCTTGACAGTTACCCGAGATACGGGCCGCTCCCTCCTCCTCCCTGGGGCGCGCACGTAGATCAGACCGGCCGGGCCCTCCTCCTCCCTGGCCTCGCCGGTCGACCGAGACGCGCGACGCCCTTCCTCCTCCCTTGGGTGGCGCGTGCATCAGAGCGACGGGGCCTCCTCCTCCCTGCCCCGTCGCTCGCTGACATTCGAATACGGGCCGTTCCCTCCTCCTCCTCGGGAACGGCGCGCATCAGACCGGCAGGGTCCTCCTCCTCCCTGATCCTGCCGGTCGCACAGAATACGGATGCTCCTCCTCCCAGACAGGCATCCGTTGCATAGACCGGCCGGGCCCTCCTCCTCCCTGGTCCAAGCCGGTCGACCGAGACGGCCACGGGTTCTCCTCCTCCTCCCTGAGGCCCGCGAACCGGAACAGACGGCGGCGCCCCTCCTCCTCCCTGGGCGTCGCCGTTTCTCGTTTTGGGACTTCCCATTTCCGCCGGACGGTGCAGATTGGCGCGCATGACCGCGCTCTCGCTGCTTCCCGCTCTCATGGGCTTTGCCCTCGTCACCCTGTTCACGCCGGGGCCGAACAATCTGATGCTCATGGCCTCGGGTGCCAATTTCGGCCTGCGTCGCTCGGTGCCACACATGGCAGGTGTGGCGCTCGGGTTTGCAGGAATGGCAGGAATGGTCGGGCTCGGGCTGGCGCGGGTGTTCGAGGTCTGGCCGGTGCTGACCGGCGTGCTGCGCGTGGCCTCGATCGGCTTTCTGCTCTGGCTCGCTTGGAAGATCGCCAGCGCCGCACCGAAATCCTCGGCCGCCCCCGAGACCGAAGGCACACCGCTCACCTTTCTTCAGGCGGTGGCGTTTCAATGGGTGAACCCCAAAGCCTGGGCCATGTCCGTCACGGCGACCAGTGCCTATGTCGGCGATGGCGGGCTGTGGGGCGTGGCGCTCGTGGTGACGGTTTTCGCCGTCATGGGCACGGTCTCGGCCGGGCTCTGGACGGTTCTGGGCCAAAGCCTGCGGCGCCTGCTGTCGGACCCGCGCCGCCTGCGAATCTTCAACATCACAATGGCCCTGCTGCTCGTCGCCACGCTCTGGCCGATCCTCGCGGCCCTTTGACGCGAAACGCCGGAGACCCGTGAAGGCCCCCGGCGCCGGGATCACATCGTCAAGGCCGATCAGCGCGATCAGCTTTCCGAATAGGCCTGCATCACTTCGTCCGAGGCCTCGAAGTTCGTCGTGACGTTCTGCACGTCGTCGTCGTCCTCGAGCGTCTCGACGAGCTTCATCAGCTTTTGCACGCCATCGAGGTCGAGCGGGGTGCGGGTCTGCGGCTTCCAGATGAGCTTGGTGGTCTCGCTCTCGCCGAGTTCAGCCTCAAGAGCCGTCGCCACCTCGTTGAGGTCGGTGTCGGCGCAGTAGATCCAGTGACCGTCCTCGTCGCTTTCGACGTCCTCGGCGCCGGCCTCGATCGCGGCCATCATCACCGTGTCGGCGTCGCCGACGCTGGCGGGATACATGATCTCGCCCTTGCGATCGAACATGAACGACACCGAGCCGGTCTCGCCCAGATTGCCGCCGCTCTTGCCGAAGGTGGAGCGGACGTTCGAGGCGGTGCGGTTGCGGTTGTCGGTCATTGCCTCGACGATGACGGCGACGCCGTTGGGGCCATAGCCCTCATAGCGGATCTCGTCATAGCTCTCCGCGTCGCCGCCCTGCGACTTCTTGATGGCGCGGTCGATCACGTCTTTCGGGACGGAGACGGCCTTGGCCTCCTTCACGGCCATGCGCAGGCGCGGGTTCTTGTCGGGATCGGGGTCGCCCATCTTGGCGGCGACGGTGATCTCCTTGGAGAGCTTCGAGAACAGCTTGGAGCGTGCGGCGTCCTGCCGCCCCTTGCGGTGCTGGATGTTGGCCCATTTGGAATGGCCTGCCATGACGGGGCTCCTGTCGTGATGTGCGAAAGTCCGGGTCTCTATATGCCAGCCCCCCTGAAGGGGGCAAGCGGGCTCAAAGCGGGAAGAACAGCGGGATCACGATGGCGGCCGTCAGCGCCGTCAGCACGTTGAGCGGAACGCCAATCCGGAGGAAGTCCGAAAACTTGTAGCCGCCGGGGCCATAGACCAACGTGTTGGTCTGATAGCCGATCGGGGTGGCAAAGCTCGCGGAGGCCCCGAACATCACCGCCACGATCAGCGGGCGCGGATCGACGCCCAATGCCTGCGCCAGACCGATGGCCACGGGGGTAAGGATCACCGCCACGGCGTTGTTCGACACGATCTCGGTCAGAACCGAGGCCAGAAGATAGACCACCAGCACCAGCGCCCAACTCGGCAGATGCGTGAGCCACGGGGTGAGCCATTTGACCAGCAGCGTCACCGCCCCCGAATGATCGAGCCCCGCGCCCACCGCGAGCATCCCGAAGATCAGCGCCAGAAGCCGCCCGTCGATAAAACCGAAGGCCTCGTCGGCGTCGATGCAGCGCGTGAGCAGCACCACCGCCACGCCAAGAAAGCTCATTACCGCGATATTGGCCACGTTAAGCGCCGACAGGCCGACGATGGCCACCAGCACCGCGAGCACGATCGGTGCGTGGCTGCGGCGATAGGCGCGCTCGGTCGGCTCGGCGATGTTGACGAGGTTCATGTCCGTGGCGAGCCGCTGCACATCGGCCATCGAGCCTTCGAGCAGCAGCGTGTCGCCCACACGCACCACCAGATCGTCGATCTGGCGGCCGATGTTCTTGTCGCGGCGGTGTACCGCCAGCGTATAGACACCGTAGCGGCGACGCAGGCGCAGATCGCCCAGCTTGCGGCCCACCATACGGCAGTCGGGCGAAATCAAGACCTCGACCGTGGTGGTCTCCACCGCCGAGACCTGATCGACCCGGCGCAGGCTCTTGTTGGATTGCAGCGACAAAAGCTCGGTCATCGCGGTGCGCAGCACCACGCGGTCGCCCACCTCGAGCGTGACGCCTGCGAGGTTGCGGCGCAGCGAAGCGTCGCCGCGCACCACGTCGATGAGCCGCACGCCGTCGCGCTTGAACAGCTGCACATCGGTGACCTCGCGGCCGATCAGGTTGCTGTCGGGCGGGATCACCGCCTCGGTGAAGAAGCGCATCTTCGATTTGCCGGACAGCAGCCCGGCCATCGAATCGCGGTTTGGCAGCAGCTTGCGGCCGAACAGCCCAAGATAGGCCACGGCAACCGTCGCCATGACGAGACCCGCACCGGTGATCTCGAAGATGCCGAAGGGCTCCATGCCCGAGGCCTGCACGACGCCGTCCACCAGCAGGTTGGTCGAGGTGCCGATCAACGTCAGCATGCCGCCGAAGATCGCGAAGTAGCTCAGCGGGATCAGCAATTTCGAAGGCTGCTGTCCCATCTGCGCCGAGAGCCGCACGAAGATCGGGATCATCACCACCACGATCGGGGTATTGTTGATGAAGGCCGACATGGCGAGAACGGTGAATGTCAGCGTGATCAGCGTCGTCTTGGGATGCCGTTCCACGTGGCGCGCGGCCTGTGCCGAAATCCAGTCGAGCGCCCCGGTGCGCACCAAGGCGCCCACCACGACAAAAAGCGCCGCAATGGTCCACGGAGCGGGGTTGGCGAAAATGCTGATGGCGGTGGCTTCGGGCAGGATGCCCAGCACCAGCATCGTCACCGCCCCGGTGATCGCCACCACCTCGACGGGGTAGGCCTCGCGCAGGAAAGCGAGGAACATCGCCAGCACGATCACCATGGCGGTGATCGCTTCGACTTCGGGCGACAGGGAAATGCCGAACATCGTCAGAACCTTTTCAGGCGACCGTGGATTACGGTCGGTACACTACAACGGCCGGGGGCCGGCCCCTCATGCGGGGCCACATTGCGACAGACGCCCGCCCTGACGCACCATTTCGACCCGGCTCGCAAGTCCGGTCCGGTCGTCGGTCTCGACATAGAGACCCGACAGGGTGACGTCCTGCATCGCTGGGGTGAAGCGTCCGCCCGGCATGCCGGTGATGAAGCGCCGCAGTGGCTCGTCCTTTTCCATGCCGATGACGCTGTCGTAATCGCCGCACATGCCCGCATCCGACTGGAACGCGGTGCCGCGTGGCAGGATCGTTGCATCCGCCGTCGGCACATGGGTGTGCGTGCCCACCACGATCGAGGCACGGCCGTCGCAGAAGTGCCCCACGCCCATCTTCTCGCTCGTCGCCTCGCAATGAATGTCGATCAACGACGCGGCCACCGTTCCACCCGGCGGATGCGCTTTCAGCACCGGTTCGAGCGCCGAGAACGGATCGTCGTAGGGACGGCTCATGAAAACCTGCCCCAGCGCTTGCGCCACCAGCACCTTGCGGCCACGCGTCGCCTCGAACACCCGCGCGCCGGTGCCGGGAGCGGATTTGGAGTAGTTGAGAGGGCGGATGATACGCGGCTCGCTCTCGCAAAAGCGCATCATGTCCTTCTGGTCGAAGGCATGGTCGCCCAGCGTGATGACGTCGGCCCCCGCTTCAAGGATGCCCTTGGCATGTTCCGCCGAGAGCCCGCGCCCGCCGGTCGCGTTCTCGCCATTGACCACCACGAAATCGAGCCGCCAGTCGCGCCGCAGGCCCGGAAGCCGCTCTGCCACGGCCTGCCGGCCACCGCGACCCATCACGTCGCCAAGGAACAATATTCTCATTCGGTCGGTGTTAGGGCGGTGTTTTGCAAAGGGCAAGCGAAGCGTCGCGGCCCGGCCCCGTCACGTGGCGACGCCGCGCGGACCGCCCGATCCGGCGGTGCCATGCGGCCCGGAACACCCGTTCGCGGAGCTTAATCAGGACGGGACGATGATCCCGGATTCGGTGATGATCAGGTCCAGAGGCTGGTCGGTCTCCTCGACCGGAATTTCCTCGGTCTCCTGGGCGGCGAAGGCGAAACCGACGGCAACAACCGGCCCCGCGGCGCGCAGCAACTCCAAGGTGCGGTCGTAGAATCCACCGCCATAGCCTAGCCGGTGTCCGTGTCGGTCGAAGGCCACCAGCGGCAGGATGACGATGCGCGGCACGATCCAGTCGCCCGCGACGGGGATGTCCGCGCCGAAATGTCCTTTTTCGAGTTCGCAGCCTGGCGTCCATTCGCGAAACCTGAGCGGCCTCCCTGCCCCCTCGATCACGGGCACCCCGACCCGGGCGGTCTCGGAGGCCTTGGCCATCGCGGGAGCCGGGTCGATCTCGCTGCGCATGGCCATGTAGCCCGCCACCGGCAGGCCAGGATGCTCGGCAATCCAGCGTGTCAGATGCTCGGCCTGCGAACCCGCGCTTCGATGCGCCATCTCGCGGCGCAGGAACGCCGCCTCGCGCGCCGCCCTCTTGCGCGCCGCGAGGCCCGTGTGCCCGCTCACAGCAGGATCACCGAAGCGAGGCCGAGGAAGGCGAAGAAGCCCACCACGTCGGTCACGGTCGTCACGAAGGTGCCAGAAGCCAGCGCCGGGTCGACTCCAAACCGGTCGAGCACCACCGGCACCACCACCCCCGACAGCCCCGCAACCACGAGGTTGATCACCATCGACACCGCGATCACCGCCCCCAGAAGCGGCGAGCCGAACCAGACGATCCCGACGATGCCCATCACCACCGCGAAGGCGAGCCCATTGATCAGCCCGACGATCACCTCGCGCCGGATCACGCGCCAGACGTTCGATGTCGTTAGGTCGCGCGTGGCGATCGCCCGCACCGCGACGGTGAGCGACTGGGTACCCGCGTTGCCGCCCATCGAGGCCACGATCGGCATCAGCACCGCGAGGGCCACGAGACCTGCAATGGTTTCCTCGAAAATCGAGATCACGAGCGAGGCAATGATCGCGGTGCCAAGGTTCACGGCGAGCCACGGGAGCCGCTGCCGCGTCGTCTCGCGCACCGAATCCGACAGCTCGCTTTCGCCGCCGACACCAGCGAGGCGCAGGATGTCCTCTTCGTGTTCCTCGTCGAGCACGTTCATCGCATCGTCTATCGTGATCACGCCCACGAGCCGGTCGTCATCGTCGACCACCGGAGCCGAGATCAGGTGATACTGGTTGAAGGCATAGGCCACCGCCCCTTCGTCGTCCTCCACGTGAAACGTGCGAAAGCTTTCCTCGGTGATGTCGCGCAGCGGCGTGGCGCGCGACTTGGAAAGAAGCCGCCCGATCTGCACGTAGCCGACCGGCTTCATGCGCGGATCGACGAGCATCACGTGGTAGAACTGGTCAGGCAGCATCTCGGAGCGGCGCAGGAAGTCGATCGCCTCGCCCACGGTCCAATGCTCAGGCGCGCGCACCACTTCGACCTGCATCAGGCGGCCGGCGGATTCCTCTGGGTAGGCCAGCGCCTTTTCGACCGCGATCCGGTCGTTGGCAGCCAGAGCGTCGAGCACGGCGGCCTGCTGGTCCTCGTCGAGGTATTCGACGAGGTCGACCACATCGTCGGATTCCAGCTCGCGCACCGCCTCGGCCAGCTCGGTCGGCGCAAGACTCTGGATGATTTCTTCGCGCAGGTTGTCGTCGAGTTCCGAGAGGATCTCGCCGTCCATCCCGCCCTTCCAGAGCGCCAGAAGCGCGCGCCGGTCGCGCGCGTCGATCTGTTCGAGAAGGTCGGCGATGTCGGCGGCGTGCAGCGGGTCGAAGATCGCATCGAGCCGCGCCGCGTCGCCGGCCTCGACCGCATCGAGCACCTCGTCGAAAAGCCGCGCCGGCAGGCCGAAATCGCCCTCGTCGTCCTGTGCGTCCTGGGGGTCGAGCTGGTCGGTCATGGCGGCTCCCGATGTTTGCGCGGACCATAGTGAATGTTCGCGCGACGGCAACCGGGGCGCATGGCACAGGTTGGATTTACCTCACGCGCAGCCGCTCCTATCGTCACCGCATGACAAAGACATTGCACCTGGGTCAGACCCTGAGCTTCACCGGCGATCCCTTCGTTGAAGGTCCTGCCGCCGCCACCCATTCGAGCCGCGGCGCGGTGCTGGTCGAGGGCGGCCGCGTCATCGCCACCGGCGAGGCCGACAGCCTGCGCGCGCAGAGCGGCGATGCGAAGGTGATCGACCATGGCGACGGTCTGATCCTGCCCGGCTTCGTCGACGCGCATATGCACTACCCCCAGACCGCGATGATCGCGAGTTGGGGCAAGCGGCTGATCGACTGGCTGAACAGCTACACCTTCCCCGAGGAAATGAAATTCGCCGACCGCGCCTATGCGGACGAGATCGCGGGCCGCACGCTCGATCTCGCGCTCGCGCATGGCACCACGACGCTGACCAGTTTCTGTACGATCCACCCCGGCAGCGTCGACGCCTTCTTCGAGGCCTCCGAGGCCCGCGGCATGGCAGGTTTCGCGGGCAAGACCTGCATGGACCGCAACGCCCCCGAGGGGCTGCGCGATACCGCGCAAAGCGCCTATGACGACAGCAAGGCACTGATTGCCCGTTGGCACGGGACGGGCCGCGCCACCTATGTCATCACCCCGCGTTTTTCGCCCACCTCGACGCCGGAGCAGCTTTCGGCTCTGGGCACGCTCTGGGCCGAACATCCCGATTGCCTGATGCAGACGCACCTGTCCGAGCAGGTCGACGAGATCGAATGGGTCAAGGGGCTCTACCCACAGGCGCGCGACTACCTCGACACCTATGAAGAACACGGGCTTCTGGGTGCACGAGGGCTGTATGGCCACGCGATCCATCTTGAACCACGCGAGGCCGACCGCCTGCGCGAAACGGGGGCGGGCCTCGTGCATTGCCCGACCTCGAACACTTTCATCGGCTCCGGGCTGTTCGACATGGCCGCAAGGGTGGCCGAGGGGCAGCGGATCGGACTTGCCTCCGACACCGGCGGCGGCTCGTCGTTTTCGATGCTGCGGGTGATGGGCGCGGCCTATGAGATCGGCCAGCTCAAGCGCAACCCGGTCCATCCGGCACAGCTCTTGTGGCTCGCCACCGAAGGCTCGGCCAAGGTACTCCATGCGGAAGGTGAGATCGGTCGCCTTGCGCCCGGAGCCATGGCCGACATGATCGTGCTCGACCTCGCCTCGACGCCGGGCATTGCGCAGCGCTCGGCGCTGGCCTCGGACATCTGGGAGGCGCTGTTCCCGACCATCATGATGGGAGATGACCGTGCCATCGCGAAGACCTATGTCGCGGGACAGCAGATGAAGGGCTGAGGCCCTTTGGCCCTACCCGCGCAGCAACTCCAGCGCTTCGGCGTGAATCTGGGGGTTGGCGGCGGCGAGCACGCGGCCGCCCTCATGTGCGGGGCCGCCCTCCCAATCGGTGACGACGCCGCCTGCGGCCTCGATCACCGCGATGGGGGCGCAGATGTCATAGCTGTTGAGCCCCGCCTCGATCACCAGATCGACCTGACCCAAAGCGACGAGCGCATAGGCGTAGCAATCCATGCCGTAGCGGGTGAGCCGCGCCGCTTGGCTCACCGCCTCGAAGCCCGCGCGATCCTCGGGCGTGCCCACTTCCGGAAAAGTTGTCATCACTGTCGCCTCGGCAAGCGGACGCGCGGTGCGGCAGCGCAGCGGGGCTTCGCCGCGCGGACCGGTGAGGCGTGCGACACCAAAGCCACCTTCGAAGCGCTCGTCGACATAGGGCTGGTCGATCAGGCCGAACACCGGGCCGTCCGCATCGCGGACCGAGATCAGCACGCCCCACGTCGGCGCACCGCAGATATAGGCGCGTGTGCCGTCGATCGGATCGAGCACCCATGTCAGGCCGCTGGTGCCGGGCGTCTCGCCATATTCCTCGCCCAAGATCGCGTCGTGGGGGCGGCGACGGGCCAGCACCTCGCGCATCGCGCGTTCGGCGGCGCGGTCGGCCTCGGTCACGGGATCGAATCCGGCGCCGTCACCGGTCTTGTCATCGGTGGCGATGGCCTGTCGAAAGTGGCGCAGGGTCTCGGGCCGCGCGGCATCGGCCAGCGCGTGGGCGGTGGCGATGAGATCGCGCGAGAGATCGGTGGGAAACGTGCCGGTCATGAGATGTCCATCCAGATCGGACGGTCAGCTCCCGCCCCGGCAGGGGCGGTAGCGCGCGGACGGCGCTCCGGTCAAGCCGGAGGGCCGTCCGCGAACCGGGACTTTCAGGCGGCGTCGCTCAGCACGCGGGCCAGATCGAACAGACGGCGGCGCTGCTGTTCGGGGATCGCGTAGTAGGACCGCAAAAGCTCCAGAGCCTCGCGATCGGCCATCACGTCTCCGGGCATGTCGCCGGGGCGGGCTTCGGGTTCGGCGGCGTCCATGCCTTCGAAGAAGAAGGAAACCGGCACGCCGAGCGCATGCGCGATGTCCCACAGACGCGAGGCCGACACACGGTTCATGCCGGTCTCGTACTTCTGGATCTGCTGAAACTTGATGCCGACCTTTTCGGCCAGTTGCTGCTGTGTCGTGCCATTCATCCACCGCCTGTGACGGATGCGCTTGCCGACATGAACGTCAACGGGGTGCTTCATGTCTCGTCCCTTTTGCTTTTGCTTTTGCGAATATTGGCGATCGTTCAAGGAATATCGCTACGCACGTGAAATATGTTGCAGACACATTGTGCCCCTCTATATACCCATATAGACACGCATCGGTTGCATCGGTCATCATGACTTTTTGGTCAT
Source organism: uncultured Limimaricola sp. (assembly GCF_964022235.1). Taxonomy (NCBI): domain Bacteria; kingdom Pseudomonadati; phylum Pseudomonadota; class Alphaproteobacteria; order Rhodobacterales; family Paracoccaceae; genus Limimaricola; species uncultured Limimaricola sp. The sequence goes on from NZ_CAXHZL010000003.1 coordinate 89,074, forward strand.
GAAACGGGGCATTGGGTCACGGAGACCTGTCCGGAAGGACAGGAGTGTGGTGCAAACCGATGTTTTCAAAGGCAGATCCCTCCCGCTTTGCGGGTATGTGATCAATTTCACTCCCGCTCATCCAAAGCAGAACGTGATCTGTACTTCCTTAACTATTGACCGCAGCAGTCGTTCGGCACCCCATCCGCCCCTGCGCGGCCAAAGCTAGTTCAGCGACGAGTAAGCGTCGGTTTTACCCCACCGCCGTGTCCCATCTGCCGTCATTCCTGCGGCATCGCTGCGACGAATGAGCATCTGGGTCGAAACCCGTCGGCAGCCTGGGCACCTGATCTTGAATATTCGCCCCTGATCGCCAATATCGTCAGCAAGACTTGTATTCCAACGGAGGTCTCGATGGCTGACTACAACACGATCCACGCGACGGCCGGGGCCCGTACCGCTCGGATCGATGCGGGGCTTCGCGCCCACATGAACAAGGTCTACGGCACGATGTCCGTGGGCATGCTGATCACCGCCGCCGCGGCATGGGCCATTTCGGGTCTCGCCGTGACGACAGATCCCGGCATGGCCGCGGCACAGATCGGCACCGGCAAGTACCTCACCAGCTTTGGTGCCGCGATTTATACTTCGCCCCTGCGCTGGCTGATCATGTTCGCGCCGCTCCTGTTCGTCTTCGGCTTCTCCGCCGGCATGAACCGCATGTCCGCAGCGACCGCGCAGGTCGTGTTCTACGCCTTTGCGGCTGTCATGGGCCTGTCGCTCAGCTCGATCTTCCTCGTCTTCACCGGCGTGTCGATCATTCAGGTCTTCCTGATCACCGCGATCGCTTTCGCGGGTCTGTCGCTCTACGGCTACACCACCAAGAAGGACCTGTCGGGCTTCGGCACCTTCCTTATCATGGGCGTGATCGGCCTGATCGTCGCCTCGATCGTGAACATCTTCCTCGCCTCCTCGGCGGTGGCTTTCGCGATCTCGGTGCTGGGCGTCCTGATCTTCGCGGGCCTGACGGCCTACGACACGCAGAACATCAAGACGATCTACCTGAGCCACGCCAGCCATGGCGACAGCGAGTGGCTGGGCAAGGCCGCCATCATGGGTGCGCTGCAGCTCTACCTCGACTTCATCAACATGTTCATGTTCCTGCTGCAAATCTTCGGCAATCGCGAATAAGCGAAGCGAGCGGGATACGCCTTCGGGGGCCGGTGGAAACACCGGCCCTTTGTCGTGGCCGCCCCCGTCCTAGCGTCGCTCGAAAGTCGCTATTTTTGATGGTTACGAAAACGCCCTTCATGGGCGTCTATCGGCTAGTGAGCTGGTCGCCAAAGCTTGCACCGATCGAGGGCTGTTATGCCGCCCGCAGGGACAATCGATTGTGCTCTGCGGGCCCTTCATCCTCGCGAAGCACGGATGGTTCTCCAAGCCGGAGACGGCCCTGAACAAGGTTTCTGCCGACGCTGCCAGAGTGAAGCAAAGAGGAGGGCACTTTGCCCCCCTTTTTTTTGCCCTATGACCACGCCTGGGCCGACGCCGGGGGAATGATCTCGGCCTCCGTCATCCCATTGGCATGGGCCCGTCGCGGTTTACTTACCCATGCGGGCCAGCTTGGACTGAAGCTCGGCAAGCTGCTTCTTGATATCTTCGAGATTGTCGTTGCTGCCATCCTGCCCCGGGCCGGTCGATCCCATGACGCCGCCGGTCATCGCCTTGAAGAAGGCCTGTTGCTGTGCACGCATTGCGTCGAAGCCCGGCATTTGCCCCATGGGCGAAACCTTGGTCATGTTCTCCATCAGCTTGGATTGCCCATCGCGCAGCATCTCGAACGAGGCGGCGAGGAACTGCGGGACCACTGAGCTGGCCTGGCTGGTATAGCTGCGCACCAGATCGGTGAGCACGTCCACCGGCAGAACACTCTCGCCCCGGCTCTCGTGCTCGGCGATGATCTGCAACAAATACTGCCGCGTCAGGTCGTCGCCCGATTTCAGATCGACGATCTGCACCTCGCGGCCCGTGCGGATGAAGCCTGCGATGTCCTCGAGTGTGACGTAGTCGCTGGTCTCGGTGTTGTAGAGCCTGCGGCTGGCATAGCGCTTGATCAAAAGCGGTTTTGTGGTCTCGGCCATCTCGGTCCCCCCAAGGCATGATGCGCTGCAGCAAAGCCTAGGGCGATGTTTCCCAAAAAGAAAGGGCGGGCTGCGCGTGGCAGCCCGCCCATACGGCGAGGGAGGATCGCCGCAGTGCGGCTTACTTGGAGGCCGTCTGAGCGGTCTGTGCCGAAGCTTTGCGGGTCGCGGCCTGCGCGTCGGCGCCGGCCTTCTTGGCGGCGGCGGTCATGTCGTCGCTCATGTCCTTGCCAGCCGAGAGCATCAGCTCGAGGGTCTCGGTCTGCAGCTTCTTGGCGATTTCGGCGAAGGCGGCCATGTGCTCGGAGGCGGCTTCGGCGGAGGCCGAGGCGAAATCGCTCATCGACTTGGCGTAGTCGGCAGGCTCGGACTTGGCACGGGTCACTTCACCGAACTTGGCGAGGGTGTCCTGGGCCCACTTGGCCGACAGCTCGGTCGACTTCTGAGCGGCCTCGAGGTTGGCGGCCGACAGCTTCTCGGCGAGAGCGGTCTGGTTGCGGAAGGTCTCTTCCATGTTCTTGGTGTCGACGGGGAAGGAGCCCATCATGTCTTTGAAGATCGCGGTGAAATCTTGAGTGTTGGCCATTTGAGGTCCCTTTCTGGTCGCTGGTGCGGCAGCTCGGCGGCCCAGCTCTATCGAACTCGTGAGCTGAATATGCATGCTGCACCGCAGCATTTCAAGACTTATTTCTGCGGTGCAGCAAAAAATTTCCCTAGGGGCAAGATGCCCCCTATTCGGCCGCGAGTCGCCCCCCCGTCACATAGCGCCCCGGCGCTGGGCCCAGCGCGGGATGCGCCTTGGAGCCGGGCTGACGCGCGGGCACAAGCTCGCCCGAGCGCGGCTCCAGCCATTCGATCCAAGCCGGCCACCACGAGCCTTCGTGTTTGGTCGCGGCCTCCTTCCAAGCCTCTGCGTCCTTGGCGGGCTTGGCGTTGGTCCAGTAGCCGTATTTTTTCTTGGCGGGTGGGTTCACGATGCCCGCGATGTGGCCCGAGCCCGAGAGCACGAAAGTCTTGTCCTTCGACCCCATCTTCTGAACGCCACGCCAGCTCGAATCCCACGCCGCGATGTGATCGCTCTCGCAGCCCACAGCAAAGACCGGCACCGTCACCTCGGCGATCTTCGCCTCGTGACCCGCGATGGTGAAGCCGGTGGTGGCAAAGCGGTCCTCCTGACACAGGCCGCGCAGGTATTCGACCGCCATGCGGGCCGGCAGGTTTGTACCGTCGCCGTTCCAGTAGAGCAGATCGAAGGCGGGCGGTGCCTCGCCCATCATGTAGCTGCGGATCGCGGGCTGATAGATCAGGTCGCGCGCGCGCAGGAAGGAAAACGTGCGCGACATGTAGAACTTGTCGAGCACCCCTGCCGCGCGGGCCTCGGCTTCGATCCCGTCGACGAAATCATTGTCGAGAAACACGCCGACCTCGCCCTGGTCCGAGAAATCTGTGAGCGTGGTGAAGAAGGTGGCCGAGTTGACCGACTTGTCCTTGCGCGATTTCAGCACCGACAGCGTCATCGCCAGCGTCGTCCCGGCAATGCAATAGCCCACGGCGTTGACCTGTTTGACGCCGCAGATATCCTTGGCCGTCTCGATGGCCTGGATATAGCCGTCTTCGACATAGTCGGTCATGCCAATCTCGGCATAGCTCGGGTCGGGGTTGATCCAGCTCACCACGAAGAGCGTGTAACCCTGATCCACGACATGGCGGATCAGGCTGTTCTGCGGCTTGAGATCCAGAATGTAGTACTTGTTGATCCAGGGCGGGAACAACACGATCGGCGTCTCATGCACGTCCTCGGTCGTGGGCGTATACTGGATCAGCTCGAACAGGTGGTTGCGAAACACCACCTCGCCCGGCGTGGTGGCGAGGTTCTCACCTACGCGGAACGCATCGCCATCGGCCAGCGTGACCACGAGGTTGCCCTCGTTGGCCTCGAGATCGCGCACGAGGTTCTCCATGCCGTCGATCAGGCTCTGCCCATCGGTCTCGAGCGCCTTTTGCAGAGCATCCGGATTGGTGGCGAGAAAGTTGGTCGGGCTGAACATGTCGACGATCTGCGTCGCGAAATAGTCGAGACGCTTCTTCTCGCGCGGCTCCAGACCTTCGATCGAATCAATCGCCGTGCGCACGGCCTCGGCATTGGTGAGGTATTGCTGTTTGATGAAGGCGAACCACGGATGCGTGTTCCACAGCGGGTTGGCAAAGCGTCGGTCGCCCGGCGCGTCGCTCGACCCGGGCGCTGCAGCCCCCTGCACCATCTTCTGCTGCGTCTCGACGTAATGCTGCAGCGTTTTGCCCCAGTAGCCGAGCTGATGCTCCATTAGCTTGGCAGGATCTCGCATCATTTCAGACCAGTAGGTCCCCGCCGCCTTGAGGTAGAGATCGTGGTTCGGCCCCTGCAAGGCGGTAGGCACCTTGCGCCCCTGCCCCATCGCCCCGACGAGCCGCTGGGTCAGCGCCTCGATCCGAGCAAGATTGGCTTCGAGCCGTTCCTTGGCTTTCGTGGCCAAAGCGTCACCGCTCGTGGCCTCATCGGTAGCCTTGTCTTGATGGTCAGTTGTCATACGCCCTCCCACGCCCTAGTTTGCAGGTGCAGCATGCGGCCTGCCGGGACGGGCCTGCGCCCCGCGTGCCGCCGAGGCGGGGATGGCCCCGGCGGACCACTGACCCCTGCCTGGAGCAGTCATATGAAGTATATGCCCACCTACGACCTTATGGAAAGCATGCGCAACACCAACCAGTGGTTGGGGGCAACCGCGCGCGCCATGGGGGACCATCCGGCCATGGCGATGACCGCCAACCCGGCGATGCAGATCCTGCGCGCCTGGGGCGACGTGACCGAGCGCAGCTTTGCACGTATGGTGGCCAAGCCCGACTGGGGCATCCCCTCGATCACCGGCCCAGACGGCAAGGACCATATCGTCCGGGTCGAGACGCAGCTGGAGATGCCTTTCGGCGATCTGATCCGCTTCACGACCCCCGGCAGAAAATCGCCTAAGCGGCGCGTTCTTCTGGTTGCGCCGATGTCCGGCCACTATGCGACGCTTCTGCGCAAGACGGTGATCAGCCTGTTGCCCGATTGCGACGTGCACATCACCGATTGGCACAACGCGCGCGACATCCCCGTGAGCGCGGGCAAATTCGACGTCGAGGACTACACCAAATACGTGGCCGAGTTCATGCGCCACCTCGGGCCCGATCTGCACGTGATCGCCGTCTGCCAGCCGGTGCCGCTGACGCTCGCGGCCACCGCGATGCTGGCCGAGGACGACCCTTCGGCGCAGCCGCGCTCGCTGACGCTGATCGGCGGGCCGGTCGACCCGGATGCCGCCGCCACCGACGTCACCGATTTCGGCAGCCGCGTGACGATGGGCCAACTCGAGCATTCGATGATCCAGCGCGTCGGCTTCAAGTACAAGGGCGTGGGCCGCGAGGTCTATCCTGGCCTGCTGCAGCTCGCTTCCTTCATCGCGATGAACGCCTCGACCCATGCACAGGCCTTCACCGACCAGATCTTCCGCGCCGCGCATGGCAAGTCGTCCGATCACGACAAGCACAACCAGTTCTACGACGAGTATCTCGCCGTGATGGACATGACGGCCGAATTCTACCTCTCGACCGTCGAGCGGGTGTTCAAATCGCGCGACATCGCGCGCAACGCCTTCACCGTCGATGGCCGGAAGCTCGATCTGGGCAAGATCACCTCGGTCGCGGTGAAGATCGTCGAGGGCGAGAAGGACGATATCTCGGCGCCGGGCCAGTGCCTCGCGGCGCTCGACCTGCTGACCGGTCTTCCCGACGACAAGAAGGCCGCGCATCTGGAGCCGGGCGCCGGGCATTACGGCATCTTCGCAGGCTCGAGCTGGCGCAAGAACATCCGTCCGCTGGTCCTGCAGTTCATCGACGCAAATTCCGACGCGCCCGCCAAACAAGCGTCCAAAGTCGAAGCGCCAAAGGCGAGCCCGGCCAAGCCCGTCGCTGCCGCCGCCAAGCCCGCGAAGGCGGCCAAGGCCAAAACTGCGTCGAAGCCCGCCAAGACTGCGTCGAAGCCCGCAGCCTCCGTGAAAGCGGACGCCCCCGCGAAGGTCGAGGCTGCAAAGGCCGAAAGCCCCAAGCCGGCTGCCGAACCCGCTCAGGCCAAGGCCGCCAAGCCCGAAGCCAAAGCAACGGAAGCCAAGCCTGCCGAGGCGCCGAAGCCCGCGCCCTCGAAGCCGACGTTGGTCAGCACGAACGATCCCGCGCCGAAACCGGAGGCCGCGAAGGCCGAAGCACCCAAGGCAGAGACGCCAAAGCCGATGGAAGCCAAGGCCGACGCGCAGAAGGCCGTCGAGGCCAAGACTGATGCACCGGCCCCGTCCGAGACGTCGAACCGCGCCTCCAACAGCTAAGCCTCAGGCGGCTGCCAGCGATCTGGCCGCCGCCGCCACGCCCCCCGCGGCATGCGGGATAGACAGCGCCGACAGCCCGGCCTCGATCACCCCCAGCGCCCCCAGCACCATATGCGCGTTCACGTGTCCCATATGGCCGATGCGGAACCATCCCTCGGGCGGCGTCCGCCCCAGCCCGATCCCCAGTGTCACGCCCATCTGGGTTTCGCACCACGCGCGCAGCCGGTCAGCATCCGGCGCGCCCAGATGGATCGAGGTCACGGCATGGCTTCGGGCCTGCGCCTCGCGCACCCCGAGCCGCATCTCGCCCTCGCGTCCCCAAACCTCCACCGCCGCCCAAATCGCGGCGGCAAGGGCGGCGTGGCGTCGCCAGACGTTCTCGACCCCCTCCTCGACGATCAGATCGAGGGCTGCGCGCAGCGCATAGAGGTGATGGGTCGGCGCGGTGCCCGCGAAATGCTGGTAGTAGAGTTCGGGCGCGGCGCGCGGGGTCCAATCCCAATAGGGTGTGACCATGTCGGCCCGTTCTCGCGCCTCGGCGGCGCGTTCATTGAAGAAGGCAAAGCCCAGCCCCGGGGGCGTCATAAGACCCTTCTGGCTTGCCGTGATGGCGACATCGACGCCCCACGCATCCATCTCGAACCGGTCGCAGCCCATCGAGGCGATGCAGTCGGCCATCAGCAGCGCGGGATGGCCGCAGGCCCCCAGAGCGGTGCGGTACTCGGCCATTTCGGCGCGCACCCCGGTGGCAGTGTCGACGTGGCAGGCAATGACGGCGCGGATCTCGTGGCGCGAGTCCTCGCGCAGACGTGCCTCGAGCCGATCCGGCGTTACCGGCCCGGCCCCGTCGCTCTCGATCACCTCGACCTGCGCCCCTAGCGCACGCGCCGTCGCGGCCCAACCCTGTCCGAAATGGCCCGAGACCGGCGCCAGCACCCTGTCGCCGCGCTTGAGCACGTTCAGCAGCGCCGCCTCCCACATGCCATGACCGTTGGCGATGTAGATCGCGGCGTGATGGTCGGTGCCCGCGATGCGGCGCAAGTCGGGAAGCAGCGTCGCGGTCATCTCGTGCAGCGCACCGGTGTAGATGTTGGGCGCGGGTCGTTGCATCGCCGCGAGCACCCGGTCGGGCATGACCGAAGGGCCGGGAATGGCGAGATAGGGGCGGCCGTGGGAAAGCGTCATGCGGGGGCCTCGGAGGCAATGGGCAGGGGGTTGTTCGGCGCGCAGCCTCGCGCCGCCCGGGCCTGTCGTCAACGCCCCTTCAGCGCCCCAGGGCCCGCGCCAGCGCCGCCTCGACCGATGCCACCTCGGCTTCGCCGTCTTCGGGCATCGCGCCGTGCAGGTTATTGAGATCACTGACATAGCCGCGGATCTGCTCGCGCAGCGAGGCGCGGCTGCGATCGGGCAGGATGCCGGCGTCGCGCAACTGCGCTTCGGTGGTCGAAGCCTTCTCCGGATACTTCGTCAGATCGGCGAGCCGCAGCCCGGCCGTGACGCCGCGCCCGCGCGAAAAGAAGCTGCGATAGTCGCGCACCGCTACGAGCCCCATGGGTTCGGGTCCGATCCCCGCTGCGTGCAACCTTTTGAACATGACCCAGTTCTCGGCCACCCGGCGCAAAACCGGAGTGGAGAAGGCGCGCGCCCAATCAGGGGCATTGCTACGGGTGTCAAAGCCTCCCAGCACTTCCTCGCGCTTTGGGGCCTTGTGGTAGATGCAGTGCTGCAGCCCGGCCACGGCATGCATGATCTTGACCTGCGGCCCCGGCAGGTAGACCGCCCAGGCGCCCCACTTCACCCGGCATATCCGCCCGGCGACCACGGCATGGCTCGGCCAAAGCCGTACCCTGTCGATCACCTCGACCCGTTCCTCTTCCATGCCCGTGCCTCCTGTCTGCACCTCTGCCCTAGGCCGCGAAACGGTCACCGTCAAACCCCGCCCTCGAAGCTCCGCCTGCTTGCGAGGGGGGGCCGGGATGCTTATGCAAGGCCGGATGCACGCGATGGGATGGACGATGAAGTTTCTCGACGATCTGAGAGCCTGGGAACGGCGTACCCGCACGCGGCAGCACGATCTCGACGACGCGGCGGGGCGCCGCCGCGCGCTGGCGAGCTACCTGATCCTCGATCATGCGCTGCTGCGCTACTGGTGGACCAACTTCCACCTCGTGACCCCCGGCGTGTTCCGTTCGAACCAACCGACGCATGGCCGGTTCGAACGGATGGCCAAGATCGGCATCCGCACCGTCATCAACCTGCGCGGTGAGGGCGCGCATCCGCGTTACCTCTTCGAAGCCGAGAGCTGCCGCGCCTTGGGGCTGCGGTTGGTTTCGACCCAGCTTTCGGCCCGGCGCGCCGCCCCGCGAGAACAGATTCTGCGGCTGTTCGCGCTCTTGCGCGAGGCCGAGCGTCCTGTCGTGATGCACTGCAAATCCGGGGCCGACCGCGCGGGGTTCGCTTCGGCGCTGCATCTGCTGGCGGAGGGCCATTCGCTAGACGAGGCGCGCCGACAGTTGCACCCGCGTTTCCTGCACTTCCGCCGATCGCGCACCGGTGTCCTCGATCACATCCTCGACATGTATGCCGAGCGGTTGCAGCGCGGCCCGATAGGCATCGAGGAGTGGGTCGCCACCGAATACGACCCGGATATCGCGCAGCGCGGATTTGACGCCACGCGGACCGCGACATGACTGCGGCCCTGCGCTCCCCCGCCGACGCTTCCCCCGGCACGCCCCGCCCCGATCGGCGGGGTCTGTTCTTGTGGCTATGGCGCAACTACCTGCGCCAGCACTGGCGCTGGCTGGTCGTGGCGATGGTGTTGATGGCGATCGAGGGCGGCTCTCTCGGCCTCTTTGCCTCGATGATGAAGCCGATGTTCGACGAGGTCTTCGTCGCCGGCAAGACCGAGGCCCTCTGGGTCGTCGGCGTCGTCGTGATGGGCATCTTCCTCGTGCGCGCCGTGACCTCGCTTGCCCAGCGGGTGATCATGACGATGATCCGTGAACGCAGCGCTGCCGAGCTGCGCTCCGATCTGCTGTCGCATCTCATGCGGCTCGACGGCGGTTGGCATCAGGCGCATCCGCCAGGCTATCTGATCGAACGCGTGCAGGGTGACGTCGCCTCGATCAACCAGGTCTGGGCTGCCCTCGTGACCGGGGCCGGACGCGACCTGACATCGGTGGTCGCGCTGTTCACGGTGGCGCTCTCGGTCGACTGGCGCTGGACGCTTGTGGCTCTGGTCGGCATCCCGATCCTCGTGCTGCCGTCGCTCATCGCGCAGAAATACGTCCGCCGCCGCTCGCGCAGCTCGCGCGAGATCGCGGCGCGCATGTCGACCCGGCTCGATGAGGTGTTCCACGGCATCGCGCCGATCAAGCTCAACGGGCTAGAGGGCTACCAGTCCGAGCGCTATGGCCGGCTGATCGACGCGCGGGTGCGCGCCGAGGTCCGGGCATCTTCGGGTCAGGCCGCGATCCCCTCGATGATCGACATCATGACCGGCCTCGGGTTTCTGGGTGTGCTGTTCTACGGCGGCGCCGAAATCATAGCCGGTGACAAATCGGTGGGCCAGTTCATGGCCTTCTTCACCGCCATGAGCCTCGCCTTCGAACCATTGCGCCGCTTGGGCAACATCTCGGGCCAATGGCAGACGGCGGCGGCGAGTCTCGAGCGGATGCGCGCGATCTTCGACGCGCAGCCTTCGCTCACTTCGCCCGCGGCACCCCGCCCGGCCCCCACCGGCGCGCCCGAGATCCGTCTCGATGACGTGCGTCTCGCCTACGGCGATCTGCCGGTGTTGCGCGGCGCGAGCTTTACCGCGCGTGCCGGGCGCACCACGGCGCTTGTCGGGGCCTCCGGTGCGGGCAAGAGCACGGTGTTCAACCTGCTCGCACGTCTCGTCGACCCGCAGTCGGGCGAGATCAGCATCGGCGGCGTTCCCACGCGTGCGCTGGCGCTCGAGGATCTGCGCGGGCTGATCTCGGTCGTCACGCAGGACGCGTTACTGTTCGACGAGACGATCCGCGACAACATACTTCTGGGCCGCACCGATGTTTCCGAGACGCGGCTGCGTGAGGTGCTCGACGCGGCACATGTCTCGGACTTCCTGCCGCGCCTGTCCAATGGCCTCGACAGCCCCGCCGGCCCGCGCGGCTCGGCCCTCTCGGGCGGGCAACGCCAACGCGTGGCCATCGCGCGTGCGCTGCTGCGCGACACCCCGGTGCTGCTGCTAGACGAAGCGACGAGCGCACTCGACACCAAATCCGAGTCGGTCGTGCAGCAGGCGCTGGAGCGGCTCAGCGAGGGGCGCACGACGTTGGTGATCGCGCACCGTCTCTCGACCGTGCAGGGGGCCGACAGCATCGTGGTGATGGATCACGGCGAAGTCGTCGATCAGGGCAGCCATGCCGAACTTCTGGCGCGAGGCGGCATCTATGCCGATCTGCACGCCTTGCAGTTTCGCGACGCCGAGACGGGCTGACGCCGGACGCGCGCGGGCCTATGTAGGGCGCATGACACAGGATCGCACCATCATCGCCGTCACCGGCACCGACCGCGAGGAGTTCCTTCAGGGGCTCGTCACCAACGACATCGCGCGGGCACGAGGCGGCCTCGCCTATGCCGCGCTGCTGACGCCGCAGGGCAAGCTCATCGCCGACTTCTTCGTGAAGGGCGAAGCGGACCGCCTCTTGGTCGACGTGGCCTCGGACGTGGCGCCGCAGCTCTTTCAAAGATTGTCGATGTACAAGCTGCGCGCCGACGTCGCGTTGGCCGAGGCCGATCTCAAGGTCTCGCGCGGCACCGGCTCCGCGCCTGCGGGCGCGCTGCCCGACCCGCGCCATACGGCTCTGGGCTGGCGGCTCTATGGCGCGAAGGCGGGCGACGACGGCAGCGATTGGACTGCGATCCGGGTCGAACACCTGATCCCCGAATGGGGCCAAGAGCTCGGTCCCGAGACCTATATCCTCGAGGCGCACTTCGAGCGGATGGGCGGCGTCGACTTCAAGAAGGGGTGCTACGTTGGCCAGGAGGTCACGGCGCGGATGAAGCACAAGACCGAGCTGCGCAAGGGTTTTGCCCGCGTCGCGGTGACCGGCGAGGCCGAGCTGGGCGCGCCGATCATGACGGGCGACAAACCGGTTGGCACGCTGCACAGCCGGGCAGGCGACCGCGCCATCGCCTGGCTCCGGTTCGACCGTGCCGGAGAGGAAATGCGCGCCGGTGACGCCCGCGTGCGCCTGATCGACTAGAGCAAGGCCGGACCGAGACGCGCCGCCGCCGCCTCCCATGCGGTCTCATTCGCGGCGGTAAGCAAGTAGCCCGCGTCGCGCGCCAGCCCGAGGTGATAGTCGCCCCCGTCCAGCATCCGCGCCACGCCGCCCGCGCGCTTCACCGCCAGCGCCCCGGCGGCATGGTCCCAAGGGTTCAGCACGGCGGCGAGGGCGACCTCGGCGTGGCCTTGGGCGATCAGCCGGTATTCGTAGCAGGCACAACGCAGCCCGCCGACCCGCCCGAAGTCGGGAAAGGTCGCAGCCAAACCTGCGCGCTTTTCGGGGGCCACCAGCGCCAGTGGCAGGTAGACGGTCATCAGCGCGGGATCGACGATCGCCGAGGTAGCAAGGCGGCGGCGGGTGCCATCCGCCGCCACCATCTCACAAGGGCCGTCCTCATGCGCCTCCACCCGGTCGTCGAGCAGCGGGTCGTAGAGGATGCCATGCGTGACCCTGCCCCGCGCCCCGAGGGCGAGGATCATGCCGAAGAGGGCGAGACCGCGCGCGAAGTTCCATGTGCCGTCCACGGGGTCGATGATCGCCGACAGCTCCGCCGTGCCCAAGCCATCGAGCAGCGTGACATCGGCGGACACCGCCTCCTCGCCCACGATCAGAGCGCCCGGCAGCCGCGCGCGCAGCGCCTCGGTGATGCGGGCTTCAGCGGCAGTGTCGGCCTCGGTGACGAGGTCGTGGGGATTGGATTTGATGGCGATGTCGGCAGCGCCAAGGGTGCGAAAGCGTGGCAGGATCTCGGCCCGGGCCGCGGCTCTCAGGATTGTCGTCAGCTCGTCGTTGTCGATCATCGCCCCATCTCCCGCCAAACGAAAAGGGCGGCCCCGGAGGAGCCGCCCCGTCATGGCGCAGTCTGGCGATCCTTGCCCCGGCCGCAAGGCCGGTGTGACCCGCGGGGGGCCTCGACCGGATCAGGCGCGCTCGGCATATTCCATGGTCTCGGTGTTGACGATGATTTCCTCGTCCTGACCGACGAAGGGCGGCACCATCACGCGGATGCCGTTGTCGAGCAGCGCCGGCTTGAAGCTGTTGGCCGCCGTCTGGCCCTTCACGACCGGCTCGGTCTCGACGATCTTGCAAGTCACCTTCTGCGGCAGGGTGACGTTGAGCGCCTCCTCACCGTAGTATTCGATGTGCACCGTCATGCCGTCCTGCAGGAACGGGCGACGCTCACCCAAAAGCTCTGCGGGCAGCGCGATCTGGTCATAGGTTTCGCTGTCCATGAAGGTCAGCATGCCGTCGGTTTCGAACAGGAACTGCTGGTCCTTCTGATCGAGACGCACACGCTCGACCTTGTCGGCGGAGCGGAAGCGCTCGTTGAGCTTGGAGCCGTTGCGCAGGTTCTTCATCTCGACCTGTGCGAAGGCACCGCCCTTGCCGGGTTTCACATGATCGACCTTCACGGCAGCCCAGAGGCCACCATTGTGCTCGAGAATGTTGCCGGGGCGGATTTCGTTACCGTTGATCTTGGGCATGTCGGTCCATGTGACGGAATTGAGGCGATGGGTTGATCGAGATTGGCCCCCGCCTATATCTCGCGGGTCGACCCAAGGCAAGCTGACCCAGCCCCGCAAGGTTGTCATGTAACGAGCCATGCACTCACGTCATGGCTGCCATTCCGAAAACGGCGGCCCGAATCATGGCAAAAACGGGCTAGTCACCGGGACGCATTGGCGACAAGAGCAAAAAGAACGTAAGGAAGCATGATGAAGGATTTCGTTGACGGCACCGCCTACAACAACGAGCAGGGCAACCGCGCCCGCAAGCTCTTCGCGGCCGTCGTCCTTGCCGCTCTGGATGACGCGATCGCCGACGACAAGAAATACGGCAATGGCCCCGAGCAGATCGCCCGCTGGGCCCGTTCGCGCGATGGCCGCGAAGTGCTGTCCTGTGCGGGGATCGACCCCAATGAGCGTGTCGTTTCGGGCCTGATGGAATTTGTCGGCAAGGGCGTGCGCACCTCGGTCGCGCTGTCGCGCGAAGAGAGCGAGCGCCGTCACGCCGCGGAACTCGAATCCCGCGCCGCCTGATCCGCCACCCTCTCTACCGGTGGCTACGGCCTTGAAAAAACGCGGTCTTCCCAACAGAAAGACCGCGTTTTTCTTTGTCTGCGATGGCAATAGTGGCGCTACATCCAGAAATGCCAGCCGCCCGCCGACACGGCTTCGGCAAGCATCAACGCGACCAGCACCACGCGCAGCCCGATGCCCCGGTGCAGCCAGAGCATCCATCCCGTGAGCACCGCCGAGGTGGCCAGTTCGGCGGGACCGATGATGCCGCCATAGCGCGACTTGTCCCAGTAGCTCAGTGGTGAGGCGAACCTCCAGTCCGTGAGGGGCCAGAGCTGCGGGCGCGCGTCCTCCCCATGCAGCAGAAGGTCGAAGCCCAGATGCAACACTCCGGCTGCAAGAAAGGCCACGAGCACCGGTCGTCGCAGCCACAGCGCGAGGATCAGCGCCAGCGACCAGAGCGGGATCGAGTTGTCGACGGCGAAGACCGCCATCCATGCGTCCGAGAAATAAAGCTGTCCGAAGATCTCGCGCGTGTCGGCCCCCTGCCCCCAGCGCGCCCAAGCCACCATCAGATAGAGCGACAGGTCCGGCACCAGCCCGCCCACCAGCGCCGCTGTCGTGACGCCAACGCGGCCCGGCCGACCGAAGGCCGCCGCGCCGAAGATGAGATGGGCCGGTGTGTTCATGCACTTTTCCTTCCGCGCTCCCGCGCCTAGACAGCTAACTCAGTCGAGGCGGACCGGGAAGCCGGGCAATCGGAGGGCGCATGACACGGGCGATCATGATCCAAGGCGCGGGTTCGAACGTCGGCAAATCGATGATCGTCGCGGGGCTGGCACGCGCGGCCCGCCTCAGGGGCCTCTCGGTGGCCCCATTCAAGCCGCAGAACATGTCCAACAACGCCGCAGTGACAGTGGATGGCGGCGAAATCGGCCGCGCGCAGGCGCTGCAGGCCCGCGCTGCCGGGATCGCGCCTCTCATCGACATGAACCCGGTGCTGCTCAAGCCCGAAAGCGAGACCGGTGCGCAGGTCGTGGTACAGGGCCAGCGCCTTACCACCGCGCGCGCCCGCGACTATGCCGCGCTCAAGCCGCAACTCATGCCGCGGGTACTCGAGAGCTTTCGCAGGCTCGCGGGGCGGCATGACCTGATCCTCGTCGAGGGGGCGGGCAGCCCGGCAGAGGTGAACCTGCGCGCGGGCGACATCGCCAACATGGGTTTTGCGCAGGCCGCCGGCGTGCCCGTCGTGCTCTTGGGCGACATCGACCGGGGCGGCGTGATCGCACAGCTGGTCGGCAGCCATGTCGTGCTCGCACCCGAGGATGCCGCGCTTATCCAAGGCTTTGCGGTGAACAAGTTTCGCGGCGACGCCAGCCTCTTTGCCGATGGCATGGCCTTCATCGCCGCGCGCACCGGATGGGCCCCTCTGGGCATCGTGCCACACTTTGCCGATGCTTGGCGGCTGCCCGCCGAGGACGCGGCCGAGATCGCCTCGCGCCCCGGTGGGCCGATCAAGATCGCAGTGCCACGCCTGAACCGCATCGCCAATTTCGACGATCTCGATCCCCTCTCGGCCGAGCCGGACGTCAGTGTGGTCATGATCGAGCCGGGTCGCCCCCTGCCCGGCGACGCCGATCTGGTGCTGATCCCCGGCACCAAATCGACCATCGCCGACCTTGCCGCGTTTCGCGCCGAAGGCTGGGACATCGATCTTGCGGCGCATCTGCGGCGCGGCGGACGGATCATGGGGATCTGCGGTGGTTACCAGATGCTCGGCCGCAGCATATCCGACCCGCAAGGTATCGAAGGGCCGCCTACGACCGTCGCGGGGCTGGGGCTGCTGGACGTCGAGACGGTGATGCACGCTGAGAAGCGGCTCGGGCTCATCGAGGCGCGACTGTGCCATGACGGCACACCGCTCAGAGGCTACGAGATTCATATAGGGCAGACAGGCGGGGCCGATCATGCCCATGCCTGGATCGAGATCGACGGTCGCCTCGAAGGCGCGGCGAGCGCAGACGGACGCGTGCGCGGCTGCTATCTGCACGGGCTGTTCGCCGACGACCGGTTTCGCGCGCAAATTCTCGCGGAACTGGGCGGCACCGGGCGCGTGGCCTATGACGACGGCGTGGATACGACGCTCGATACGTTGGCCGCACATCTGGAAGAGCATCTCGACATTGATCGTCTTCTGGCGCTTGCGGCTCCGGTCTGATGCCTCAGTCGACCTCGCCGCTCGCCAAGGCGCGGAAGATTTCGCGACGCACGAGTTTGCGCAGGTTGCTGGTGATCCGGTCGCCAAGCGGACCGCGCAGCTCGTCGCGCAGCACTTCGACGATCAATTCCCGTAGCATAGCCTCGTCGATCTGTGGCGTCTCTACGGAGGTTTGCGCGATCGGCTCGACATCGGCATTCGCGGCCGTCTCGGCTATGGGTGCACCCACCACCGGCTGAGGCTCGAAAGCTTCGGCGCCTTCTTCCACCAACGCGGTGACCTCTGGGGAGGGCTCGAAAGGTCTCGCGACCGACGCCGTGGCCTGATCGGAAGCGGGTGTCGTATCGAATGCCGTCTCGTCGGAGAGCCCGTCGTGGAAACCGGCTTCCGGCACGGGCGCGACCTCTGCCGGGCGCTGATCGGTCGGAACCTGCGGTTGGGAATTAGCATGGCGACGGCTGAGGAACGGAGCATCCTCGGCACGGGCCTGCGCCCAGTCCATCACCGGGGCCGGTTCGCTTCCATCGGGCTCCCACTCGTCGACCTGATGGGTGATCGCGGCCTCGAGCTCGGCAATCGTCGCTTCGAGCCGCGAACGCAAAGCCGAATCCTGCGGCTTGCGCGCGGTTGGGAGCGACGGGGCTTGGAAATCGTCGTCCAATGCGTCCGGTTCGGTGGCCAAGGTACGACCAGGGCCTGCCGGAAACGGTGTGGGCGCCGTGACGCCCTGCGGCTCGGGCCGGCCGGCGACACGCAGCGCCGGGGTCAGCACCAATGGCGCATCGGCGCGACGCTCGGCACGTCCGCGCGTCGGAGGCACGGAGGCTTGCAGCGCCGGATCGACCGGGCGCGGGCCGGACTTGGCAGACGTTCCATGCGGGTCGCCGTCCGCAAGCAGCCTGCGGATGGAGGACAGCACATCCTCGATTTCGACGCTCTTGACGGGATCGGACATGTTCTACCCTGCTTGCCTCGGGTGAAGTCTAGCGAAGGCCGCGGCACCCGGCAAGAAACCTGCCGGGCACCAGTTAACGGCCGATGGCTTCGAGGACACGGTCGAGCGCGCGACCCTGAGCCGATGTGCCCGAGGGTGCGTTGCGCACGAGGTTGTAATAGGCGGCCGGGTCGTAAACCTGCACCGCCAAGCCAAGCTGTTGCGCATCGAGAGTCCCGACCGCGGACAAGATGACATAGGTAGCCAGCGTCTCATCGATTTGGGCCGACACGAGCGAGGCGCGCGCGTCGAGCAGATCCTGCTCGGCATTGAGCACGTCGAGCGTGGTGCGCGCGCCGAGTTTGGCCTCTTCACGCAAACCGTCGAAAGCCACCTGCGCGGCCCGCACCTCTCGGCCCGAGGCCTCGATGCTGGCACGCGCGACGGTCAGCTGCGTATAAGCATTGGCCACAGCCTGCTCAACCACACGGCTGACCCGCAACAGTGCCGACCGCGCGGCATCGCGCCGCGCCTTGGCCTGCCGCACTTGGCTCGCAAGCGATCCACCGGTGTAGAGCTGCTGACCGACCGAAAGGCCGATCTGCTCGCTGTCATCGAATTCGTCGTCGATCGAAACGCTGCCTTGCAGCGTCAGCTCGGGACGACGAGAGGCGTCGGCGCGCTGGATGTTCAACTCGGCCACGGTGATCGCGTGCTGCGCCTCCACCAAGGCCGGGTGGTTGCGCCGGGCGAGAGCCTGCGCTTCGGCAAGGGTGCCGGGTATGCGGGCGTCGGGCGCGGCGGCGAGGCTGCCAGGCTTGCGGCCGACGGCGGCGGTAAATTCAGCCTGGGCATCGGCGAGGCTACCCTCTTCGGAGGCCAGCAGGCTCCGCGCTGAGGCAAGTCGGGCCTCGGCCAGCGACACATCCGTGCGGGTAACTTCGCCCACCTCGAACCGGTCCTGCGCGGCACGCAGCTCTGAAGTGATCAGGCGCAGGTTGTTGCGGCGAAGTTCGACGAAGGCACCAGCCCGCTGGACCTCCATGTAGGCTGTGACGACACGCTTCAGCAGGTCCTGTTCGATCTGACGCAACTGCTCGCGGGTCGAAAGCACTAGGGCCTTCTGGGCATCGATAGCATATCGGCTTTGCCCTCCATCGTAGAGCAGCAAAGAGGCCGACAGCGTCGCGGAACTGCTGATTTCGTAGGGGTCGACGCCGACGGCGTCGCGAAGCGGCCCGCTAGTGGAGAAAGACGACTGTGCCGACCAACTGATGATCGGTCGCAGCGTCGCCAAGGACTGCGCGACGTTCTCGTCGGCCGCGCGCAGCAGAGCCCGGTTCTGCTCCAGCAGCCCGCTGTGCTCGTAGCCGTAGGACAGCGCGTCCGCGAGCGTCTCGGCCCGCGTCGCGCCGGCGAGGGCGGCGGCAAGACCGGCGCCCAGAATCAAGCTTCCCCAAAATCGCCGCATATCGCCCCGCCTTGTTTTTTCTTGTTGCCCGAAAGCTTACAACACGAAGTTCCGTGTCGACTCGAAGCCCTTAAGAAGGGGGGCTCCGGCATTGAAGGCGAACCGCCACGAAATCCGCCCATCGATCTTGTAACCGATTCGAACCACGCCGAGCGCGCCTTCTGCAAAGATCGCCGCAACCCGCCCGCCTTCGCGCAGCTGATCGGCCAGCGCATCAGGAAAACGCTCGATGGCGCCTTGCAGGATGATCACGTCGTAAGGTCCGCTCTTGGGTGCTCCGTCGGGCAGCGCGCCACAGATCACGGCGGCGTTGTCGACGCCATTCTCGGACAGGAGCGCCTGTGCTTCGGCTGCCCGCGCTTCATCGTCCTCGACGGCGGCCACGAAACCGGCCAGCCGCGCCAGCAGAGCCGTCGAATAGCCAAGCCCGCAACCCAGATCGAGCACCGCATCCTGCGGGTCGATCTCTAGACCGTCGAGCATCTTGGCCAGCGTGCGCGGCTCAAGCACCACCCGATCGCCGCCGAGGGCAAGGTTCTCGCCAACATACGCAGCTTCGCGCATCGCGGCAGGGACATATGTCTCTCGCGGAACCCCGAGCATCGCGTCGATGATCGGAAATTTCGTCACGTCCGAGGGCCGCACCTGAGTGTCGACCATGAAGACGCGGCGGGTCGCATAATCAACCACGGACCGGACTCTTTCGTTCAGTTTCGCCATGGCCCTGATGCCACAACCCCGGCGGAGCGGCAACTGCGCAAGGCCGCCGGGGCAACTCTGCGCGCCCAAGGAGACCTGCGGGCCACACCCGCGCCCATGCCGCACCTCCGAGCCGGCGGACCCGAATGCATCAGCAAAACATGGAGACAATTGCCTCTTCGGTTTGTTTCCACGCATGACGCATGCCCCTCCCCTTGCGGCCTGAAGCGGCTGGTGTCCGACGGCCGCCTCTCCCCGCTTTCATCCAGCCTGCGTCTCTTCGTGAGGGAATCGCTATGAGATCGGACGACAAACCGCGCTGACCCTGCCCTTTCCACAACGGAGGCCTCACTCCCCCAAAGTCCCGGAACCGCATAGTCGCATGGAAGCTGTCACCCCCTCTTGCGGCTCAGTTCGAACATTTATATAGGAACGGCGGCTGGCGGGTTGGCGGAGAGGTTACGCAGCGGATTGCAAATCCGTGTAGACCGGTTCGATTCCGGTACCCGCCTCCACTAATTTCCCGAGGTCTTGCGCTTAGGCTTGCCACTCGGATGCGGACGGCTTGCACTTCCGTCGGAGGACGCGAACTCCAATAAATCATCCTTTCTGTTCCCTAATCATTAGCTTGGCACTCAACTCGCTGAACGATGAAGGCATACCGGAACATTCTGCGATCCTCGTCGACCAGATCCGTCACGCCGAGGGGCAAGGCAGAGCACCGAGGCCCAACGCTGTTTCGGTCACACGTGAACCATGAGGCCACCTTGGCCGCAGAACGAGTAGGTTATTCGCCTGATGTGATGCCGTGGATAGCCTTTGCACCACCGTCGTGTGCGATGAATTGGATCGTGTCCCACGATATGGTGTCGCTCTTGGTGGCCTGACGAGTTTCGGCGCTACTGCCGAGCTCGATCTGCGATGCGCGCGACGAGACCGTCAAGACACAGGCAGTAGGAAAACGGCTGCTCGGCGCCTGACGCGCAGTGCCCGAAGGCATTAGCCGGTACCTCGCCTCGGGGCCTCCATCTCCTACAAACATGCCACGTGCAGCGCCCCCGACCGGGCCGCGTCATGCAGGCAAACGGCCCTCCGGGAGGGAGGGCCGTCCGATATGCATTCGCCGGTTCTGCCGAGCCGTAGCATCAGAAGGGGGAAAGCCCCCGCCGTGTCAGTGTGCGACGACGGCACCGGGCGTGGCAGGCTCTGCGCCCTCGATCATCTCGCCACCATGGCCACCGGCTGCGTCATGCCCGGACATGGCCGAGGCGCCGTGATGGTCGTTGCCGGCTTCGTCGGCATGGGTCATCGCAGTTGGCCCGCCGTGATGGCCGAGGCTGGCGGGCAGGCTTTCCGCATAGGCGCGCAGGCCAAGGTGGAACACCGCCGCGAAGACGAGGCCTGCCCCGATCATCAGCAGCCAATTCTTACGGTGCAGGACGTAGCCTTGGCGGATCGCGAAGGCGACCGAGGAGATGAAGACGCCGATCGGCGCGCTGTAGCTGGCGAAAATCGGGGTGTCATTGAAGTGCTGCGCCGCGCCGGAGACCATGCCGATGCCGACCGCCAAAAGCAAAGACACCAGCACGTATTTGACAACGTTGTCGCCGAGGATGCCGGTCTTGAACAGCACCTCGTTGAGATAGGAGCCGAAAGCGAACAGCACGGCGCCGATCGCCATGAGGACCAAGGCGTAGACGCGCATATCCGGCTGGGCGGCATGCACGATGGAGCCTGAGATCAGGCCCATGCCCAGGAACATGGTGAGGTAGGAAAAATAGGGTTTGAAGACCTCCCACGGAGAAGTGAAGGTCACGTCGTTGGGTTGGGCGTTTGCCGACATCTGGTCGAATCTTTCGTTGAGTTTGGTGTTATATCCATCGCCTCGGCCGACCTGGTCGAAGCGAGCGGTACAGGCGGCGCCGTAGGGGACCGCATGAACCCCAATAGCTATCGGATCAAAAATGCCGGCTGCCCGGGCGCGGGCAGCTGGGGCGTCCTCAGCCCGCCGAGACCGCGAACTCGGTCATCATGCCGGTAGCGAGGTGGGGCATCTGGTGACAATGCAGCATCCAGCGTGCCGCCTCTGCGGCGTCGAGCGCCACTGTGACGGCGGCCATCGGCGGCACGTAGACCGTGTCGCGCAAGGCTCCTGCGAAGCGCAGCCCGTTGATCTCCACCACTTGGAACACGTGCCCGTGCAGATGCATCGGGTGGCCCATCGAAGACATATTATGGAAGGTCAGCTCGACCCGCTCGCCGCTGATTGCCGGAACGGGTTGGCGCTCCTCCCAGACCTTGCCGTCGATGGTCCAGACATAGGGCTGCATCTGGCCGCCCAGCATCACCATCCGCCGGGCGTCCACCGGGCGCTCGGCGAGCGGCGAGACGGCGCGCAAGAGGCCCTCCTGCTCGAGCTTGAGATCGAAGGCGGGTGCTGCCTGCTGCGCGGTGGCGGCGAGCCTCTCGACCTGCGCCCCCTTGCTCGCCAGCACGATGCCAGTGCGCTCGAGCGCGCCCTCACGCAAGGCCAGCACCGGGAAAGCGCCGCCGCCCGGCAGGTCGATCTCGATATCGAGGCGCTGCGCCATCGCCGCCCCGAAGCGGCGGCCCGGCAGCGGCTGCACCGGGTGACCATCGACGGCGACCAGCCGGGCCCGGGTGGTGCCGGTGTCGATCCAGAAGGTGGTCGCCGCAGCGGCGTTGATCACCCGCAGCAGCACCCGCCCGCCCGGTTCGACCTGCACCACCTCTGGGTCCGACAGGGTGCGGTCATTGGCAAGGTAGGCGTCGAAATCATAATCGTTGAGGTCCGCGCTCATCGGCGTGTCTTGGGACATAGCGCCGTGGTCCATCCCCGGCGTCGCCGCACCGCCGCCCGCCATTGCGCCGTGATCCATTCCGGGCATGGCACTGTCCATGCGCATCCCGCCCATCGCCGACATGGCGCCGTGATCCATGCCCTGCATGGCCATGCCGGAGGTGATCTCCTCCATCACCGCCTCGGGCGACTTGAAGGAAAAGTCGTGCAGGAACATCACAACCTCCTGCCGGTCCGCGGCGAGATCCTCGGCCCGCCGCACGATCAGCGGCGCGGCGAGCATGCCGAGTTCCTGCGTCGGGATGTGGCTGTGCATCCAGTGGGTGCCGGCGAGCGGCGCGAAGTCATAGTCGCGGCTTTCTCCGGGCGCGAGCGGCGGCATCGGCAGGTTCGGAACGCCGTCCTGTGCGTTGGGCGGGATCTGGCCGTGCCAATGGATCAGCGTTTCGAGATCGAGCTGGTTCTCCAGCCGCACCGCGAAGCGCTGGCCCGGATCGAGAGAGAGACCGGGACGGCCGTCGGGGCCGAGCAGTCCCATGACGGTCGCCGCACGCCCGTCGATGTCGAGGGTCCGGCTTGTGGCGCGCAGTGCGAGCGGGGTGCCCTGCCCCCGCGCAAGGCCGGGCATGGAAAGGGTCGCGGCCATGGCCGCGCTGGCGGCGAGAAAGCCGCGGCGTGAAATCTGGGTCATCTGTCTGTCATCCTTGCGGCGAAGCGCGCCGCGCGTGAAAGGTCCCGGCAAGCCGGGGCGGAAACACGGGGTTCAGACGCGCTTGGGTGGCTGCTGGGGTGGTGCCGGTGCGCACCCGCTGAGCAAGAGGCAGGCGGTAGCCGACGGGCCGTCGGCGACGCGCGCCAGCTTGCGGTAACCCTCGGGGCCAGCAAAGACCGGACGTTGCGCAAGGCACATCAGGGCGCAGGCCGCGTCGGTGGAGATGTCGTGAGGAATTGTCGGTTCGTGGCTCTCGACATGATGTGCCGTGACCCGCGACAAACCTGACACATCACCGCCGAGCCCCCAGCCCGCAAGCAGCAGCAGCACTACCCCGATCAGGGCGGGCAAGGCAGAGAGGGGATGGATTCGGCGGGTCATGTCGCCGCCACAAATGGCATGTCCCGCACCCTGCGCAAGTGGTCGCATGCCGGATCGGCATCACATCGGCGCCATACAGTGCGCGCGCCCCCCTGAGACGGTCAGTCGGTGTCGTTTTCGCGTTGCAGCGCTTGCACATATGCGACGCCATTGCGGATATCGACATTGGTCTGCATCTTGATCGCAGGCATGTTGCCGAAGCCCCAACGGTGCAATTTGACGCCGTTACGCACCGCGGCCAAGAAGGCGCCATCGTCGAGACAGCTCGCCCGCTGCTCAACCGCTGGACAGCGCCCTTGCAGTCCAGCCTCCCTCCACCAGTTTCGTCGTCCGGATAAAGGTGGCGGACATCAGCTCCGATCCTGCCTGCGTTACAGACCCGCACCTGCGAAACGAGAGGGCTTGTACGGCGTTCCTCAGCTGCTGCGCTTCTCAGTGGGATGAACCGAGCCAGTGGACCGCGGCCCGCTCTGTAGATGGCATGCGGGGGCCGGGAACTTCGATCAGGATCCAAGTTTGCTTTGTGCTTCGCAGTTGCGCTCGGATCCTTCCGTCCTCAAGTGCCTAGCGGATCCAGACGCGGGCATGTGGCGGCAAGGCAATTGCGCCATGCGCATCGAGAACCGGGGCGTCGGAAAGCACGTCGTGCAGATCGCGCGCGCCGTGCTGAATCATCCAGCTTGCGGGCATGTGCTGCCAAGTGTTGGTGAAATTGAACAGGCAAACGACGCTGCCCGTGGGGGCGCGGCGCGCAAAGGCAAACAGCGCGGTGTTGCCTGTGCGCAGGATCTCGGTGGGGTAGCCCGCGTGAAACTCGGGCGTTGCCGCGCGCCGCGCGAGGATATGGCGCAGCCCGCCGCGTATGCGCCCCGCCGGACTGTCGGTGGTGTGCTGCGCCGACTGGGCCACGTCCCAATCCATCCGCGGCCGATGCAACCAACGGCTATCATGCCCCTGCGCGGGATCGCTCGCATATCCATAATCGTTCAAGAGTCCGATCTCGTCGCCCATGTAGACCAGCGGTATGCCTCCGAAGCTCGCGATCAACGCATGGCCCATGAGGATGCGATCGATGGCATGGGCCACGCCTTGTGCATCCCCGGCATCAAGCGCGGCCTCGAGCCCCGCCAGCGAAGCACAACTGCCGCTGATCCGCTTGTCGCCGGTCTCGGGATTGAACTGGAACAAGGCGCCGCGTGAGAAGGTGCCGGGATACACGCCCTCGTAGAAATCCGACAGAAAGGCACGGTGTCGCGGCCCCTCAAGCCCCACCGCCGCCGCGTCCTCGTCGGTCACGGCCCAGCCGATGTCGTCATGGCACCTCAGGTAGGTCGCATAGGTGGCATTGGTCAGCACGGGTGGGAAATGCGTCGACATGACATGGGTGAGAAGCTGCGTGTCGCGCGCCGCCAATGATGACCAGAACTGCACCATCAGCGAATTGTGGTAGGCGAGGTTGCCCTCCTTGCCGTCATGTTTTCCCCGCCCAAGATAGGGCAGCATCTCGGCCGGGCTGACGATCGCTTCCTCGAGATGGATGACCGCCGGGGCGGCGATCCGGCAGGCCGCGCGCAACGCCTGCAACAACATGTGGCACTCGGGTTCGGACTGGCAGCGCGTGCCCATCCGCTTCCACAGGAAGGCCACCGCGTCGAGCCGCAGCACCTCGACGCCGCGATTGGCGAGAAACAGCATCACCTCGACCATCTCGACAAAGACTTGCGGGTTGGCCCAGTTGAGATCCCACTGATGCTCGTTGAAGGTGGTCCAGACCCATTTCCCCATGTCGTCGTAGTAGGTGAAGCTGCCCGGCGCGTTGTCCGGGAAGATCTCGACCAGCGTCTCTTCATAAGCCTTGGGCAGCGTGTCGTCCGGGAAGGTCAGGTAGTAGTCGAGATAGGCCGGATCGCCCGCGCGGGCCTTTTGCGCCCAATCGTGTTCCTTGGCGGTGTGGTTGAGCACGAAGTCGATGCACAAGCTCATGCCACGCGCGCGGGCCGCCGCCGTGGCGGCTTCGAAGTCGGCCATGTCACCGTAGGCGGGGTTGATGGCACGGTAGTCCTGCACCGAGTAGCCACCATCGCTGTCGCCCTCGCGCGGCTTCAGGCAAGGCATGAAATGCACATAGGTGATGCCCAGCTCGGCAAGATAGTCGAGCTTGTCGATCACGCCCTTCAGATCACCGGCAAAGCGGTCGATGTAGAACACGTAGCCGTTCATACCGGGGCGCTGGAACCAATCGGGTTCAAGATCGCGTACGAGGTCCAGACGCTTGAGATCGGCGGGACGGGCCGCCCAGCCCGCACGCAGCGTCGCATCGAGCCGCTCGCGGAAGGCGTTGAAGCCCGGATGTTCGCCATAGAGGCTGTCGAGCATGCTCCACAGGTCATCGCGGCTGCGGGCATAGCGCAGATCGAAGACCGTCTCGTCGGACAGGGTGGCGGGGCTGGTTGCTGTCGTCATCTGGGCACTCCGGCAAAAATTGTAACGCTCAACGCCCGCACGGTCGCGAGGCCCTCGGGGCGGCATCGTTTCTGACGCCGAGGTCCGCGCGGATCAACTATCCCGCGCAGGTTGCGCCTCGCTCGATCGCTCCATAGCCCAACCGACGCTGAAGCCATGCAGCAATGTGGACCCAAGGATGACCAGCGCCACGAGTGACCACAGCGAAGCCTCGTCGATGAACTCGATGTGGCTGCCCGCGTAGCACAGGTAGTAGATCGAGCCGATGCCGCGCACGCCGTAGACCGCGACGATGGCCCGGTCGCGCCGGTCCATCCCCGCCCCCGTCAGCGCCAGCCAGCCCGCGACCGGCCGGATGATCAGCAACAACACTGCCGCCACCGCCACTTGGGGCCATGTCAGGTCCGAGATCAGCAACGGCAACACCGTGCCCAGCGCCACCAGTAGCCCCGCTGTCAGCGCGTGTTCGATCGACTCGGAAAAATCATGCAGGCGACGGTGGAAATGATGGTCCTCCTCGATTCGCCGCAGCGTCAGCCCAAGGATCGCGACCGAGATGAAGCCGTAACCCTCGATCAGCTCGGTCGAGCCATAGCACAGCAGGATCCCCGCCAGCGCGATCACCCCCGACCCGGTCTCGGCCAAGGCAGCGTCGCGCGGCAGGCGGAACAGCACATAGCCCAGCGCCTTGCCGCCGATCCAGCCCATCGCGACACCCACCGCGATGCGGTAGACGACATCGAGCAGGAACCAGTCCATCGCCCAAGCGCCGGGGTTCAGCCCTTCGGCGGCGATGATCAACCCCAGATAGACAAAGGGAAAGGCCAGCCCGTCGTTGAGCCCGGCCTCGGTGGTCAGGGTAAAGCGCACGGGGTGTTCGGCCCCCTCCTGTGGCGGACCAACCTGCACATCGGCGGCCAGAACCGGGTCGGTCGGCGCCAGCACGGCCCCCAGTAGGATCGCCCCCGCCGCGGTCATGCCGATGAGCCCCGCGCCCAGCACCGCGACGGCAAAGATGGTCAGTGGCATGGCGATGCCCAACATCCGGAACGTCGGCCCCCAGCGGGTCCAGGGGCGCAGTTCGTCGATGCGCATGCCAGAGCCGAACAACGCCACGATGACCGTAAGCTCGCTCACAAGCTCCCATGGCAGCGGCGTCTCGCGCGGGTCGGGCAACGTGGCGAGGTCGGGCAGCAGCAAGGCGATGCCCGCGCCGAACAGGATCATCAGCGGCGCGGCCGCAGGCTCGCGCCGCGACACCAGCCGCGGCAGCCACCGCGCGAGGATGATGATGATCCCCACCACCGCGAGCGCCACGTGATAGCGGTTGAGCCCGAAAAACGCCTCGTCCTGCATCTGCCCCTGCCTTCTCAACGTCGTTTCGTCACAGCGCAAACTGCGTCGCGCCCCTGCCATGGCAAGTGTGATCGTCGCGGCAGCGGCCTGCCCGGCGGCGACAGGGAGACCAAGCGGGATCGCGCCGCCCCGTGCCCGGCGCGGGTGACAGCCTGCCGCAAGGTCCCTAGTCTTCGGCCCGACCGGCGCGTCCGACCAGCATGGTTGACGCCTTACGCCCCAAACCGAACGGACAACCCCATGCTGCGCCTCGTGCTCCTTTTCCTGGCCCTCGCCCTCCTGCCCGCGACCCTCGCCGCACAGGACCGCGGATCGGTCGAGCGGCAGTTCAGGGGCTGGCTCGAACAGGTGATCTGGCCCCGTGCTCGGGCCGATGGTGTGGCGCGCGGCACCTTCGAGGCGGCCTTCACGGGCGTCTCACTCGATTGGGATCTGCCGGATCTTGCCCCGCCCGGCGCCCCCGCGCAGCCGCTAGGTCGCCAGCGGCAGGCCGAGTTCGGCAGTCCCGGCGCCTATTTCGGACGCGGCGCGGTCGATGGCGCGGCTTCGGTGGGGCGGCAGATGGCGGCGCGCCACGCCGGCGTGCTGGCACGAGTCGAGCGGGCGACCGGCGTGCCCGGTCACATCATCCTCGCGATCTGGGGCCGCGAGAGCGCGTACGGGCGCGCCGCAATCCCGCATGACGCCTTTCGTATCCTTGGCACCAAAGGTTTCATGGGCCGCCGCTCGGAGTATTTCACAAACGAACTCATGGCGGCCTTGCGCATCGCGCAGGCCGGTCATGTTCCGGCACGGTCGATGAAGTCGAGCTGGGCCGGGGCCCTCGGTCAGCCGCAGTTCATGCCGTCGAACTTTCTGAAATACGCCGCCGACGGCGACGGTGACGGACGCGCCGACATCTGGCGCTCGGAGGCCGACACCATCGCTTCGATCGGCACCTATCTTGCCCGCCACGGCTGGGTCGCAGGGCGTGACTGGGGCTTTGAGGTCGTGGTGCCGGGCAGCGTCTCCTGCGCGCTCGAAGGCCCCGATCAGGGCCGTGCGATCCGCGACTGGGCCGCGATGGGCGTCAGTCGGGTGTCCGGCAAGCCGTTTCCCGAGCATGAGGCGCGCACCGAAGGATTCTTGATGATGCCAGCCGGGCGGCATGGCCCGGCCTTCATCGTGACGCCCAACTTCTATGTGCTCAAGGACTACAACATGAGCGATCTCTACGCGCTTTTCGTGGGTCATGTGGGCGACCGCATCGCCTATGGCTCCGGCGATTTCGCGGGCCGCTGGGGGTCTGTCGGCGGGCTGATGCGCTCGGACGTGGCGGCGATGCAGCGCGCGCTCGAAGCCAAGGGTCACGACGTCGGCGGGGCGGACGGGCTTGCTGGCTACAAGACCCGCCGCTCGATCGGACGCTGGCAGCAGGCGACGGGGCAAGCCGCCACCTGCTTTCCCGAAAGCCCGATGAAAGCCGCGCTGGCCCGCTGATCCCAATGGAAAAGGCCGGTGCGTCGAAGCACCGACCTTTAAGATCTAGCGGATCGAACGGTTCAGCCACCAATCTTGTCCTGCGTCCGGGTTTCGAAGTCCTGCGCCGAATGCCGCTCGTGCAATTGCAGCGCCGGGTCGCCGAAGCTGCGATTGACCATGCGGCCTCGTTGCACCGCCGGTCGTGCGTCGATGGCGCGGGCCCAGCGCATCACATGGGTATAGCTCTCCACGTCAAGGAACTCGGCCGCGTCATAGAGGCGTCCCAGCACCAACTGGCCGTACCACGCCCATATCGCCATGTCGGCGATGGAGTATTCGCCCGCCATGAAGTCGCGGTCAGCCAAATGTCGATTAAGCACATCGAGCTGGCGCTTGGTCTCCATGGCGAAGCGGTTGATCGGATATTCGTATTTCTCGGGCGCATAGGCATAGAAATGGCCGAAGCCACCTCCGAGATAGGGCGCGCTGCCCATCTGCCAGAACAACCAGCTCAGCGCTTCGGTGCGCTGGCCCGGATCCTTGGGCAGGAAGGCCCCGAATTTCTCCGCGAGGTGCAGCAGGATCGCGCCCGACTCGAAGACGCGCTGCGGCGTATCGCCAGAGCGGTCGAGCAATGCCGGGATCTTGGAGTTCGGGTTGATCTCCACGAAGCCCGAGCCGAACTGGTCACCGTCGCCGATATTGATCAGATAGGCGTCATACTCGGCGCCCCCGTGCCCTGCCTCGAGCAGCTCCTCGAACAGCATCGTGACCTTCACCCCATTGGGCGTCGCCATAGAGTAGAGCTGAAACGGATGCTCGCCCTCGGGCAGCACATTGTCGTGCGTGGCTCCGGCAATGGGACGGTTGGTCTTGGCGAACTGGCCGCCGTTCTCGGCGTCCCAAGTCCAGACCTTGGGCGGGGTGTAGTCGGGGAGATCCTTCATCGCGGCAATCCTGTGGTTGTGGCGTGTTGTTTCGATAGATGTCCCCGGCACCCCTTCCTGTCGAGGGACTTGCCCCGCACAATCCGGTGCGCTTTCCCGCACGACCGCCCGATCCGGCTGCAATCAGGGCCCCGAGCGGTTCCATTTGCCTTCGAATGAGGCGCGTTTCAGCCCGAATTCCCCTACCCCGGTGGCAATTCCCCGCTAATTCCCCCATAAGCCGCCCTTTGAAACAATCAGGAGAATGCTCCCACGTGACCGATAGAAACCTGCCTTCCCTCGGACTGGCCCTGTTGCCGGTCGTGCTGACGCTCGGTCTTCTGGCCCTGCAGCTCTTTTATTTCGGCGACTTCACGCCGCATATTCCGCTGGTGATCGGATTGGCCATCACCGGCCTTCTGGGCGTGCTGCGCGGCCAGAAATGGACCGACATCCGCGAAGGCGTGTTCCACGTCATCCACGTCTCCCTCCCCTCGCTTTCCGTTCTGATCGTGGTCGGCATGATCATCGGCGTCTGGATCGCTTCGGGCACCGTGCCGACGCTGATCTACTATGGTCTGACACTGCTGAACCCCTCGATCTTCCTTGCCGCTGCGATGATCCTCTGTGCGGTCGTGTCGCTGTCGCTGGGCACCTCCTGGGGCACCGTCGGCACCATTGGCGTGGCACTGATGGGCATCGGCGCGGGCTTTGGCATCCCGGTCTACTGGACCGCCGGTGCGATCGTCTCGGGCGCCTTCTTCGGCGACAAAATCTCGCCGCTGTCGGACACTACCAACCTCGCCCCCGCCGTGACCGGCGTGAACATCTTCGACCACATCCAGAACATGCTGCCGACCACCGTGCCGGCGATGCTGATCGCTCTGGGCGTCTACCTCGTCGCGGGCTACGGGCTGATCGAGCCTGCCGAGACCTCGCTCGAATCGATCACCCAGATCACCGCGCGTCTCGAGCAGGACTTCGCCCTCGGGCTGATCCCGCTGACCCCGGCCCTTCTAGTCATCGGCCTCGCGCTGTTCCGCCAGCCGCCTCTGCCCTCGCTCTTCGCGGGCGTGCTTCTGGGCGGCGTGATCGCGATCTTCCAGCAGGGCGTCGGCCTGCATGACGTGTTCACCTATGCGCAGTCGGGCTATTCGATCGAAACCGGCATCGCCGATATCGACGCGCTGCTGAACAAAGGCGGCATCCAGTCGATGATGTGGACGATCTCGCTCATGCTGATCGCGCTGGGCTTTGGCGGCGCGCTCGAGCGCACCGGTTGCCTCGAGTCGATCATCCTGTCGATCGTCAGCAAGGTGAAGAGCTTTGCCGCGGTGCAGTCCTCGGCCATCTTCACGGCCTTTGCGACCAATGTGGTGGCGGGCGATCCCTACATCTCGATCGCGCTGCCGGGCCGGATGTACGCGCCGCTCTATCGCGGCATGGGCTACTCCACGCTCAACCTCAGCCGCGCCGTCGAGGAAGGTGGCACGCTGATGAGCCCGCTGATCCCCTGGAACGCAGGGGGTGCCTTCGTGATCACCGCGCTGGGCCTCGGCATCATGGACGGCAACCTCGAGAACCTGCTCTACATCCCGCTGGCCTTTGCCTGCTGGACCGCGCCGGTGATCGGCGTGTTCTATGCCGTCACGGGGCTGTTCTCGCCCAAGGCCTCCGACAAGGACCGCGCCAATTGGGCCAACGACAACGAGGACATCATGGATCTCACGGAGCATGACCACCTCGGCGACCCCGGCCCTGCCCGCGAAGCCACGCCGATCTGATCGACGGCACATCGCATCATCGAACGCCCCGCCCTCACCGGCGGGGCGTTTGTCGTCTCGGGGCTTGGTTGATCGCCCATCCTGCCTATCTCGAAGGGGGAACCCGAGTGGAAAGGACATCACATGGCCGGAGGTTGGGCCCGCGACGGCGCCGTGGAAGAGCAGATCGAAGCCTCGATCAACGACGAGCTGAGCCGAATGAAGGCGCGGCGCGGACCTGTCGGAGACAGCCGCACGCATTGTGCCGAATGCGACGAGGAGATCCCCGAGAAGCGCCGCGCGGCGATCCCGGGAGTGAAGCTTTGCATCGATTGCCAGCAGGGGCGTGACGCGCGGCCCCAATCGCGCGGCGGCTTCAACCGGCGCGGCTCCAAGGACAGCCAGCTGCGCTGATCGCCAAACTGCGATTCGAAGAGAGGGGCGGTTAGCCGGCTCTCAGACCGCCCCGCCCACGTCCTGCGGTGCGACCGCGCTCGCCTTGACGATGGCCCAGAGCCGCAGTCCCGGCTCCAGTCCAAGCACCCTTGCCGAGCGGCGGGTGACGCGGGCGAGCAGCCGGTCCGTGCCACATTGCAGCCCCACCGCCACGCCCTCGGGGCCCTCGTCCAGCGCCGTGACCTCTGCGGGCAGGATGTTCAGCGCGCTCAGCCCCACGGGGCGGTCCCGGCTCAGGATCACATCCTGCGCAGAGATACGCAGCCGAAGATGCGTGCCAAGGCTCCCCAGCCGGCCCGGCAACACGATTCGCCCACCCGACAGCGCCAGCTCGGTCAGCCCGTCGATCCGGTCGAGCCCGGCGATGCGCGCATGCACCACTGCCCCCGCCTCCTGCGCACCGATCATGCCAACCGCGGCGGGGTCCGACAGCACCTCTGAGACGGCACCGACGCGCTTCACCGCGCCCGCCTCCATCACCACCACAGTGGTGGCAAGGCGCGCCACTTCGGAGGCGGCATGGCTGACATAGAGGATCGGCAGTCCCGCTTCGTCGCGCAGCCGCTCCAGCCACGGCAGGATCTCGGCCTTGCGCTCGGCATCGAGCGCCGAGAGCGGTTCGTCCATCAACAAAAGGCGCGGGTCCGACATCAGCGCCCGACCAATCGCCACCCGCTGCCTCTCGCCCCCCGACAACGCCGCAGGGCGACGGTCGAGCAGTTCCGCGAGGCCGAGCATCTCGATCACCCGGTCGCGGTCATGGGTGCCACCGTAGGCGAGGTTCTTGGCCACGGACATGTGCGGAAACAGCCGCGCATCCTGAAACACATAGCCAATGCGGCGACGATGAACTGGCACGTCGACCCGCGCGGCCTTGTCGAAAAGCAGCGCACCGTCGATCTCGATCCGGCCCGCGTCGGGGCGGAGCAACCCCGCGACCGCGTTGATGACGCTGGTCTTGCCAGAGCCCGATTTGCCAAACAGCGCGATGACACCGGGTGCGGCCTCGAACACGGCGTCGAGATCAAAGGCCCCGAGCCGTTTTTTCACGTGAATCGCGATCATGCCGCGACCCGCCGCGCGATCCGGCGCGACAGCCATTCGGAGATCAGCAGCGCGCCCATGGCGAGCGTTACCGACACCGCGACGAGCCTGAGAGCGGCACTTTCGCCGCCCGGCATCTGCAAGAAGGCATAGATCGCGGTCGGAATGGTGCGGGTTTCGCCGGGGATGTTCGACACGAAGGTGATCGTCGCCCCGAATTCGCCCATCGCCTTGGCAAAGGCGAGGATCGCGCCCGCCACCACGCCGGGCAACGCGAGGGGCAGCGTCACCGTCACGAAAACCCGCAACCTTGAGGCCCCCAGCGTCGCCGCTGCCGCTTCAAGTTCCGGCGACACCGCCTCGAAGGCGAGCCGCATGGGCCGCACCATCAATGGGAACGCCATGATCGCGGCGGCCAGCGCCGCCCCGGTCCAGCGAAAGGTAAAGGAAATGCCAAGAGGCTCCAGCAGCGCGCCCAGCGGCCCTTGCCGTGAGAACCCGATGAGCAGCAGGTAGCCCGTCACGACGGGAGGCAGGATCAGCGGCAAATGCACGAGCCCGTTCAGGAACTGCCGCCCCGGAAATCGCCCCTTGGCCAGCGCCAGCGCGCACAAAAGCCCCAGCGGCAGGCTCGCGGCGACCGCCGTGGCCGAGACCTTGAGCGACAGCTGCACCGCTTGCCATTCCTCGGGGCCGAGCCATTCGGTCACTCGGTGGGCTCCATGTCGGGCAGGCCGGCGTTGGGAAGCGTGAACCCCGCTGCCGCAAAGATGTCCCCCGCCTCGGACCTCGACAGAAAGTCGAGAAACGCCGCCGCCTCTGGGTCCGCGCCACCGACGAGAGCTGCCGGGTAGAGGATCGGGGGATGGCTGTCTTCGGGGAACGCCCCCACCACCGTGACGCGCGGCTCTTCGGCGGCATCTGTGGCATAGACGATCCCATACGGAGCGGCCCCGCTCGCCACCAGCGCCAGCGCCGCACGCACGTTTTCGGCCTGCGCGACCCGAGGCTCCACGCTGTCCCAAAGCCCGAGGCTTTCCAAGGCCGCGCGACCGTATTGTCCGGCGGGCACGGCATCGACGAGCGCCATGGCGAGGCGACCCGAACCCAGCATTGCGGCGAGGTCCAGATCGGGGTCGATCTCGACTGCCTCCGCTTCGGCACCCGAGGCGATCAACACGAGGCTGTTGCCGAGCATGTCACGGCGGCTTTTGGCCTCGATAAGCCCGGCCCCGGCGACGTCGTCCATCCAGTCTTCGCTGGCCGAGATGAACAGATCGGCGGGCGCGCCCGCCGCGATCTGCCGCGCCAGCGCCGAACTTCCGGCATAGGACACGATGACCTCCGAACCGCCCTGCGCCTCCCAAGCCTCGACCACCCGGTCGAGCGGGCCACCGAGGCTTGCCGCCGCGAAGGTCAGGATCTCGGCCTTGGCTGCGGCTGGAAGCGCCAGCAACAGCGCCGCGAAAAGGGGTTTCACCAGCATCGTCCACCTCGTGTCATGCCGCGTCTCTCGCATCCCGCGCCCCTGCCCTGCAAGTCCGCGCCTCAAGACCAGGCCACCAGTCGTGCCTCGAGCGCCGCGACGCGAACGCGCAGGGCGTCGGAGATGTCGCCCGGACGCGGCGCATCGACCAGCGTCGTGAGCCAAGCCTCCGGCGGCAGCTTCACCCGCTTTTGCCCGTGCCACTCAAGCCCACGCAGCACCGCCTGCGCCTGTGCGTTCAACTGCTTGGGTATCTCGCGCCCCGACAGCACGCCCCAAGCGGCGGTCCAGAGCCGTCCCACGCCCCACGGGTTATAGCCGCCGCCGCCCAGCAACAAAAAGCGCGGCGCGAGCGGAAGCAGCCCCCGTAGCACGTCCAGATGCGCGTGCCCCGACATGGCCAGCCGCGATTGCGGATCCTCGAGCAGCGCGTCGGCCCCGCATTGCAGCACGATCGCATCGGGGCGAAACGCCGCCACGGCGGGCAGGATCACCCGGTCGCGTGCCAGCGCCATCGCGTCGTCGCCGGACCCGGAAGGAAGCGGCAGGTTGAACACCTGCCCCGCCCCTTCGTCCGCCACCGCCCCCGTACGCGGCCAGCGGTTTTCTTCATGAGTTGAGACAAGCAGCGTGTCGGGATCCTGTGCGAACCCAGCCTCTACCCCATCGCAGTGATGTGCATCGATGTCGACATAGGCGACGCGCCGCGCGCCATGTGCCTTCAGCGAGAGGATCGCGAAGACCGGGTCGTTGAGATAGCAAAACCCGTTGGCCCGGTCGGGCAGCCCGTGATGCGTGCCGCCACCGGGCAGGTGCAGCCGCCCGCCATGACGCAACAGCTCCCCCGCCAGCAGCGCGCCGCCCACCCCCGTGGCCGGACGGCGGTACATCTCGGGAAACACCGGGTTCGCGGGCGTACCGAGATGATGGCGATCGCGAGTTTCGGGCGCGACCTGCTGGCTGGCCTCGGCAGCGAGCAGCGCATCGATATAATCGGGCGTGTGAAAGGCATGGAGAGCCGCAGGCTTGGCCCGCGGGCTGCGGATATAGACCTCTGGCGGCAACCAGCCCAAGCCCCGCGCGAGGTCCATGACGGTCGACACGCGCGGCACTCTGAGCGGGTGCCAGTCGCCGTAGGAGGAGCCTCGGTAGATTTCAGAGCCGATGAAACGTGCAGGCGGCGTCATGTCACTCCCTTGGCGCAAACCCTGCGCGATCCGTCGCAGCGTCATGGCCACGTTGCCGCAGATAGCGCCCGCGACTCTCTTGCCAGCCCCTGCCCTGTCATGAAACCTCCAGTCACCCCCGCGACCCGAGAGGCCTCATGATCCAGCTTCCGCTCCGCGTCGCCAAGCGGCACCAGCGTCTCGGCCGCACCCAGTTCGCGGCTCTGCCCTGGCGCATAACCGGCGATTCGGTCGAGTTCTGCCTCGTCACCAGCCGCGGGCGTGGCCGCTGGATCCTGCCCAAGGGATGGCCCATGGATGGTGCCACACCGGCCGAGGCCGCGGCCACCGAGGCGCGTGAGGAGGCCGGATTGGTCGGTTTGACCGAGGATCGCTGCCTTGGCGTGTGGTCTTTTGTGAAGGGCGGGGCCAAGACCGGCGCGCCGCATTTCGCGATGGTGTTCCCGGTGCAGGTCACGCAGGTGCTCGCCGATTGGCCCGAACGCGGCCAGAGGCGGCGCAAGTGGTTCACCCGCGAGCGCGCGGCGGCCAAGCTCGACGCGCCCGAGTTGCGCCAGATCGTGCTGGCCTTCGACCCCGCACCGCAGCGGCCCTTGGTGTCGCAGACGACACCGCACGCGGCCCCGTGATCCGGCGCGCTTTGCACCTGATCGCTCGAGCGCCTATCTGAAGCGTATCTGCCACCGGGATGCCCGCCGATGATCCGCTATGACCTCACTTGCAAGAACGGCCACGCCTTCGATAGCTGGTTCGCCTCGGCGGCCGCCTACGACGCGCTGGACAAGGCCGGGCAGCTGTCCTGCGCGGTCTGCGGCGACGCGCGCGTCAGCAAGGCGCTGATGGCGCCTGCGGTGAGCGAGAGCGCCAAGCCGCCGGCGCGGCGGCTCTCCGAGCCAGGCAACCCGCTGGAAAAGGCGATGGCCGAACTTCGGCGCAAGGTCGAGGCGACCTCCGACTATGTGGGCGACTCCTTTGCCCGCGAAGCGCGCGCCATGCACGAAGGCAAATCGCCCGAGCGCGCGATCCACGGCGAAGCCCGCGTCGAGGAGGCCCGCCGCCTGATCGAGGACGGCATCCCCGTGGCCCCGCTGCCCTTCGCCCCGAGGCGCAAGACCAACTAGGTTTCATCGCGCATTGCCCTCGCGTCGCCCCGCCGCTATGGAGGCGCCGAAATCTGCGCGGGGAGAGCCATGTCGGTCCTGGTGATGAAATTCGGCGGCACCTCGGTCGCCACGCTCGACCGGATCCACCGGGCCGCGAAACGCGTGGCCGTCGAGGTGGCCAAGGGGCACGAGGTGATCGTGATCGTCTCGGCCATGGCGGGCAAGACCAACGAGCTAGTCGGTTGGGTGAACGAAACCTCGCCCATGTTCGACGCGCGCGAGTACGACGCCGTCACCTCCTCGGGCGAAAACGTGACCGCAGGGCTGATGGCGCTGCGGCTTCAGGAAATGGATATCCCGGCGCGCAGCTGGCAGGGCTGGCAGGTGCCGGTGCAGACCACCTCCGCGCATAGCGCCGCGCGCATCCTTGACATTCCGCCCGAGAATATCCGCGCGAAGTTCGCCGAAGGCATGAAGGTCGCAGTCGTCGCAGGCTTTCAAGGTGTGAGCCCCGAGGGTCGGATCACCACGCTGGGGCGCGGTGGTTCGGACACCACGGCCGTGGCCTTTGCCGCCGCCTTCGAGGCCGAGCGTTGCGACATCTACACCGACGTGGACGGGATCTACACCACCGACCCGCGGATCTGCGAAAAGGCGCGCAAGCTCGACCGGATCGCCTTTGAGGAAATGCTCGAGCTGGCCTCTCTGGGGGCCAAGGTCCTGCAGACCCGCTCGGTCGAGCTGGCGATGCGTTACAAGGTGAAGCTGCGCGTGCTGTCGAGCTTCGAGGAACAGTCCGACGAGGCCGGAACGCTCGTTTGCGACGAGGAGGAAATCATGGAAAGCAATGTGGTCGCCGGTGTCGCCTATTCGCGCGACGAGGCCAAGATGACGCTCATCTCTGTGGCCGACCGGCCCGGCATCGCCTCGGCGATCTTCGGCGCTCTGGCCGATGCTGGGGTCAACGTGGACATGATCGTCCAGAACATCTCCGAGGAAGGTCGCACCGACATGACCTTCTCCTGCCCCAACGATCAGGTGATGCGCGCCGAAAAGGCGGTCGAGGCGGCGCGCGAGCGCGGCGACATCCGTTTCAACGACCTCGTCACCGACACCGGCGTGGCCAAGGTTTCGGTCGTGGGCATCGGCATGCGCAGCCACACCGGCGTCGCCGCCGACATGTTCAAGGCGCTCTCAGCCGAGGGCATCAACATCAAGGTCATCACAACCTCGGAGATCAAGATTTCCGTGCTGATCGACCGGAAATACATGGAACTCGCCGTGCAGGCCCTCCATGATGCCTTCGGGTTGGACAAGGCTGCCTGACCGGGATCACCTCCCCCCGGACATGGCAGTGAAAGGGCGGCGATGGTCGATCGACTGGTAGAATCCGAGAGCCGCAAGCTTCTGGGTCGCCTCTCTGCGGTGATGGCCGAGGGCGGCGCCGGACAGGCGCGACTTGACAGCATCGTGAGCCTCATCGCCACCTCGATGAAGACCGAGGTCTGCTCGATCTACCTGTTTCGTGACGCCGAGACGCTCGAGCTTTGCGCCACCGAAGGTCTGATGGCCGAATCCGTGCACCAGACGCGGATGCGGTTGGGCGAGGGTCTCGTCGGGCGCACCGCCCGCACGCGGCAGGTGGTCAACACCGCCGACGCCCCCTCCGAGCCGGGATTCCGCTACATGCCCGAGACCGGCGAGGAGCGGTATTCGAGCTTTTGTGGCGTGCCGATCCAGCGGCTGGGTGAACCGCTCGGCGTGTTGGTCGTGCAGTCGAGGGATGCGCGGCAGTTCACCCCGGACGAAATCTACGCCCTTGAAGTGGTCGCCATGGTGCTGGCCGAGATGACCGAACTGGGTGCCTTCGTCGACACCGGAGCGGCTCTGTCGGCGCGGCATCAGCAGGCGGTGATGTTCCGGGGCACCTCGGGACAGGAGGGCGCGGCCGAGGGCCGGGTCTGGCTGCACGAGCCGCGCGTCGTGGTCACCAACCCTTTCGCGGAAGACCCGGCGCTTGAGCTGGTCCGCCTGCGCGCCGCCATCGACGAGTTGCGCGTGACGGTCGACGAAATGCTGTCCGGGGCGACGACCGCCAACGCCGATCAGGTGCAGGTGCTCGAAACCTACCGCATGTTCGCCAATTCGCGCAGCTGGATGCGGCGCATGGAAGAGGACATCGAGAGCGGTCTTTCGGCCGAGGCCGCCGTCGAGAAGGAACAGTCGCTTGCGCGCTCGCGCATGAACCGCTCGGGCGACAACTACATGCGCGAGCGGCTATCGGATCTCGATGACCTGTCGAACCGGCTGCTGCGCATCCTCACCGGGCAGGGCCGCGACACGGGCGCCGAGATGCCGGACGATCCGGTGCTGGTCGCACGCAACATCGGCCCCGGCGAGCTTTTGGAATACGGCAAGAAGCTCAAGGGTATCGTTCTCGAAGAGGGGTCGGTCGGCAGCCATGCCGCGATCGTCGCCCGCGCTTGGGCGATTCCGCTGGTGATCCACGCCAAGAACATCACCCAAGAGGCGCTGAACGGTGACGTGATCCTTGTCGACGGCGATCAGGGTGCCGCGCATCTGCGCCCCGAGGAAACGGTCAAGACCGCGTTTCGCGACAAGATCGCGATGCAGGCGCGCGCCCTCGAACGCTATGCCTCGATCCGCGATCTCAAGGCGACGGCGCTGTGCGGCACCACCATTTCACTGCACATGAACGCCGGTCTCATGGCCGATCTGCCCTCGCTCAAGGGCTCCGGCGCCGAAGGCGTGGGCCTGTTTCGCACCGAGCTTCAGTTCCTGATCCGCAACAAGATGCCCAAGCGTGCCGAGCTCTCGGCGCTCTATTCGCGCGTCATGGACTCGGCCAATGGCAAGCGGGTGGCCTTCCGCACGCTCGACATCGGTTCGGACAAGGTCCTGAGCTACATGAAGCCCAATGACGAGCCGAACCCGGCGATGGGCTGGCGCGCGATCCGCGTCGGGCTCGACAAGCCGGGCGTGCTCCGGATGCAGTTGCAGGCGCTGATTCGCGCTGCTGCCGGGCGCCCGCTCGCGGTGATGTTCCCCTTCGTGGCGCTTCCGGCCGAGTTCCACGCCGCGCGCGCCGAGTTCGACAAGGCGATGGAGCGCGAGCGCATCCTCGGCCACCCGCTGCCCGAAAGTGTCGAGGTCGGCGCGATGCTAGAGACGCCGAGCCTCGCCTATGCGCCCGACGACTTCTTCAACGCCGTCGATTTCCTCTCGGTGGGCGGCAACGACCTCAAGCAGTTCTTCTTTGCCGCCGACCGCGAGAACGAACGCGTGCGCCGCCGCTACGACACGCTCGACGTAAGCTTTCTTGCCTTCCTCGACCATATTCTCGCACGGGCAAAAACCGGCGACACCGCGGTTTCCTTTTGCGGCGAGGACGCGGGCCGCCCGATGGAGGCGCTCTGCCTCGCGGCGCTGGGGTTCAGGATGCTGTCGATGCGCCCGGCCTCTGTCGGACCGGTCAAGCACCTAATCCGGCATTGCAATCTTCAGGCACTGCGCGGCGTCATCCATGAGGCGCGCGACAGCGGCGCGGCCTCGGTTCGACCCGCCGTCACCAAATGGCTGACCTCGCAGGGCTGGTTGATGTAAAGGTTGAACGGCGGGCCATTATTCCATATATCCAGAAATATGGAAGTTAGGAGCCTGCCATGTCCGATCTGCCCAATCTCGACCTTGCCATGCTGCCGCCGATCGACCCGGCCCTCTACGCGGCCCCCGGCGATCCGGGCCATGCGCCGCGCATTCTGATCCTCTATGGCAGCCTGCGCGAGCGCTCCTTCTCGCGCTTCGTCGCCGAAGAATCGGAGCGGCTGTTAACGCATCTCGGCGCCGAGGTGCGGCTTTTCGATCCCTCCGACCTTCCCCTTCCGGACGCCGCGCCCGACACCCACCCAAAGGTGGCCGAGCTGCGCGAGCTGGCGAACTGGTCCGAGGGCATGGTTTGGTCGAGCCCCGAACGCCACGGCGCAATGACCGGTATCCTCAAGGCACAGATCGACTGGATTCCGCTGTCTCTGGGTGGCGTGCGCCCGACCCAAGGCAAGACGCTCGCCCTCACACAGGTCTGCGGCGGCTCGCAAAGCTTCAATGCGCTCAACCAGATGCGGGTTCTGGGCCGTTGGATGCGGATGGTGACTATCCCGAACCAGTCCTCGGTCGCCAAGGCTTGGGACGAGTTCGACGCTGATGGCCGGATGAAGCCTTCGCCCTATTACGACCGGATCATCGACGTGATGGAGGAACTGGTGAAGTTCACGCTGATGACGCGCGGCAGGCCCACGCTCACCGACCGCTACTCCGAGCGGGTGGAGAGCCACGCGGCGCTGTCGAAGCGGGTCAACGCCGGCAAGATCTAGCCGCGCACCGGCATCCGGTGGCGGGCCAATGCTGCGTGGAAAGCTTCGAGCACGCGATCTTCGCCGTGCAATCGCGCCAGCCTGCGCAGGCCGAAATGCACATGCGCCACCTCGACGTAATAGTCGATGAAGGCATAGTTCGTCCCCGCCCCCGCCGCCGCACCGAGGATCGGCACTGCCTGACCCGCGAGTTTCTGACCCAACACAGCGGCAAAGCGTGGAGCGACACGCGAGATGAGCCGGTTCACCGCGACGCCGGACAAGCCAAGCCGCGCGCCGAGAAAGGCAGTGTCGATGCCATCGTCCTCCGCGCTCGGACCGCCCGCGCCAAAGACGCGTAGGCATTCGGCGCGAGTCTCCTCGCTCAGGGGGTCTTCTCCATTGGCCTCGGCCACCCGTTGCACGGCGCGAAAGATCATGGTGGTGGCCACAGGCAGCTCCGCCATCGCCGTGGTGAGACCGCCAAGCCCGCCAATGGCGCCCGAGAGCGTCGCCATGATACGTGCGGCCCCGTCGGTCCCGAAGGCCGCTTCGAGCACCCCGGCGCCATTGCCCGGCCCGCGGGTGCGGCTGGCCACGTCATAGCTGCGCGACAGCGCGGCGCGCGCGGCGGTCTCGATCCGCGCACGGGCCGGTTTCGGCAGCATCCGCATGCCGCCCTCGACCTTGTCACCCGCGAGATTGACGATCCGCATCAGCCCCCGGCCCGCGCGCGCCTGCCGCTCGGCCAGCGCCGCGATCTCGGACTTGACGGTGTCGTCCAGCGGCTGCGGCGGGGTCTCGGGGTTGATCTCGCGGATGGGTGTGCTCATGAGGCGATACTTGGGATGCGCGGGGCGGTTTTCAATCCGCCCTCAACCTTCGGCACGCGTGACTTCGCCCCGAACGCCATCCCAGGCCCCCTCTTCGAGCGCAATGCCCAGTACCCGCTCTGGATTGGTGGGGGGCGGCATGATCACGCCGTCGAGCCTCTCGAAACCGAAACGCCCGTAATAGGGTGCGTCGCCCACCAACATCATCCGGGGATGCCCGCCCGCACGGGCACGCTCCAGCACTTCGAAGATCAACAGAGCTCCGAGCCCTTCGCCCTGCCGCACAGGGTGCACGGCGACGGGGCCGAGCAACAGCGCCCGATGCGTGCCCACCTGCACGGGCCATGTCCGGATCGCGCCTGCCGCCTCGCCCGCGCGACCGCGCGCGACGAGACACAACTCGGCCTGCGGGGCCACGCCCTCGCGCAGGCGGTAGGAGGACAGCGCCTCGCGGCCCGGCGCGAAGCACAGGTCATAGAGCGCCTCGACCTCGTGGTGATCCCCGGCCTCTTCCCGCGCGATTTCGGCCATTGGTCACTCCCGCCCCTGTCGGCGATTCCGCCGCGCGCGCCCTAGCACGGCGGGGGGGCGGTGCAAACCGCTCGCACCGCTGGACCGGGCGCGATCCGGCCGCTACCTCTGGCGCGACCAAGGAGGGATTTTTGATGTTCTACCGCCCCGAGGACGGCCACGGCCTGCCGCACAATCCGTTCAACGCCATCGTGTCGCCGCGCCCCATCGCCTGGGTCTCGACCCGCGGCCCGGACGGGAGCGAAAACCTCGCCCCCTACTCCTTCTTCAACGCCGTGGCCTATGTGCCGCCGCAGGTGATGTTCGCCTCGACCTCGGCCAAGGAGGACCGCCCCTGGTCCAAGGACACGATGTTCAACATTCGCGAGACCGGGCAGTTTTGCGTCAACATCGTCGAATACGCCGCCCGAGATGCGATGAACGCGACCTCGGGCCCATGGCCCAAAGACGAGGACGAGTTCGCCCGCGCGGGCATCGAGCGCGCGGCCTGCGACACCATCACCTGTTCGCGGGTGGCGAACGCCCCCGCCTCTCTCGAATGCCGTCTGGTGCAGATCGTCGAGCTGGAGGGGGACCATAACTTCATGGCTATCGGCGAGGTGACGGGCATCCACATGCGCGACGACTGCGTGGTCGACGGCCGCTTTGACGTCACCACGTTCCAACCGCTGGCCCGTCTCGGCTACCGCGACTACGCGCGGGTGAGCGAGTTGTTCAGCCTGACCCGCCCCGGCGAATAAGCGCGAAGGGCGGCCCCATGGGACCGCCCTCTTGGCAACTTTACTCTTGAAATACTCATGGCGCATGGTCCGGTCCGGGCCCGCCACCGGGGCTTTTCAGTGCCCGCCGCCCAGAGCGCCCGGCTGAACATCGTAATCCACCGCGACGCCGTAGCTCGGATCATCGTCGCTCTCGACCACGAGCTGACCGGCGCGGCGCAGCAGCGCGTGGCAGTCGGGCGAGAGATGCCGCAGCACCAGCCGCTTGCCTGCCGCGGTGTAGCGGTCCGACATGCCTTCGATCGCGGCCAGCGCCGACTGATCGGCGACCCGGCTGTGCTCGAAGTCGACGATGACGTGGTCGGGGTCGCTCTCGACTTGGAACAACTGGGAAAAGCCTTCGGTCGAGCCAAAGAACAACGGACCCTGAACCTTGTAGACCTTGGCGCCATCCTCGGTACGGAAGGTGCGCGCGCCGATGCGGGTGGCGTTCTGCCACGCATAGGCCAATGCCGAGACGATGACGCCCGCGACGACGGCGGTGGCGAGGTCGGTGAACACGGTGATGACGGTCACCAGAACGATGACGACGGCATCAACGCGCGGCACCCGGCGCATCACGCGGAAGGTGTTCCAGGCGAAGGTGCCGATCACCACCATGAACATCACGCCTACGAGGGCGGCGAGCGGGATCTGCTCGATCACCGGCGCCCCGAACAAGATGAAGCTCAGCAGGAACAGAGCCGCCGCGGCAGCGGCGAGGCGGGTGCGCCCACCCGAGGAGACGTTGATCATCGACTGGCCGATCATGGCGCAACCGCCCATGCCGCCGAAGAAGCCGGTGACGACGTTGGCGATGCCTTGGGCCACGCATTCCTGGCTGGCGCCGCCGCGCTTGCCGGTGATCTCGGAGACGAGGTTGAGCGTCAGCAGGCTCTCGATCAGGCCGATAGCGGCGAGGATGAGGGCGTAGGGCAGGATGATGACGAAGGTGTCGAAGTTGAATGGCACGGTCGGCACCGAGAACTCTGGCAGCCCGCCCGAAATCTGCGCCAGATCGCCGACGCGCGGCACCGGCAAGCCAAAGCCGATGACGATCGCCGCGACGATGCCGATGGCGGCAAGAGGAGCGGGGATCGCGCGGGTGAGACGCGGCATGACCCAGATGATGAACATGGTGAGCGCCACGAGGCCCAGCATCAGGATCAGACGCCCTCCCGAGAGAAAGCCGCCCGTCGCCGGATCGTGGA
The DNA here is from genome assembly GCF_964022235.1 of uncultured Limimaricola sp. NCBI lineage: Bacteria > Pseudomonadati > Pseudomonadota > Alphaproteobacteria > Rhodobacterales > Paracoccaceae > Limimaricola > uncultured Limimaricola sp. The sequence continues at coordinate 133,060 of NZ_CAXHZL010000003.1, forward strand.
ACTGCTCGAGCTGCGACAGGCCGATGACGATGGCGAGGCCGTTGACGAAGCCGAGCATCACCGGGTGCGGCACGAGGCGCATAAACTTGCCCAGCTTGAAGATGCCAGCAAGCACCTGGAAGATGCCCATGAGCACCACGGTGGCAAAGAGATACTCGACACCGTGTTCGGCCACGAGGCTGACCATCACGACCGCGAGCGCGCCGGTGGCGCCCGAGATCATGCCGGGACGCCCGCCGATCAGCGCGGTGATGATGCCGACGAGAAAGGCCGCATAGAGGCCGACAAGCGGGTTCACCCCCGCCACGAAGGCAAAGGCCACGGCTTCGGGCACGAGGGCCAGCGCCACGGTGAGGCCCGACAGGATCTCGGTCTTGTAGTCGGCGGCCGAACTCGGCAACGCCGGGGCGTTCTCGGAGGAAACGGCATTGGCTACCACGGCCAGGGGAGATCGGCTCATCGGCTCACTTTCGCATGCTGGGTGTTCGGGCTGCGGTGCGGGCATAGCCCACGCCGTCCCTCTACGGAACCCGCAAACGCGCCGTTTCCCCGAATCGGGCTTCGCAACGGGGCGCGCGCGCATTATCAACGCGCCGCCTGCTTCGCGGGCATCAGACCTGACGCCGGGCCGCGCGCCTCGGCCCCCCAGCAAGGAGCCGTCATGGCCCATGTGACCGACTACATCCGCACCATCCCCGATTTCCCGCACGAGGGGATCCTGTTTCGGGACGTGACGACGCTATTTGCCGACCGCGATGGGCTGCGCCTCGCCATCGAGGGGCTGGTCAAGGCCTGCGAAGGGCTGGAGATCGACACGGTCGCCGGGCTGGAGGCGCGCGGCTTCATCTTGGGTGGCGCGCTGGCCGACCGCCTTGGCACCGGCTTTGTGCCGATCCGCAAGAAGGGCAAGCTGCCAGGCCGCACCATCGAGCAGGCCTACACGCTGGAATACGGTGAGGCCGTGGTCGAGATGCACGACGATGCGCTGCACGCGGGCCAGAAGGTGCTTTTGGTCGACGACCTGCTCGCCACCGGTGGTACGGCCGAAGCAGGCATTCGGCTGATTGAACGGTTGGGCGCGGATGTCGTGGCCTGCGCTTTCGTGATCGATCTCAAGGATCTGGGTGGCCGCAAACGGCTTGAGGGTCTGGGTCAGCGGGTCGAGGCGCTTTGTGGCTACGAGGGGGCCTGAGGCTCTGGCAATCGCGCGGAGTTGATCGCCCCCCTGTTCCTGCCAAGGCAACCAAGTTCAGCCCTGCTCGTTTGTCATCTATAGAGCGGGGCCAAGACGATCACCGTCAGCCCGCGTAGCGCAAGGATGTGCCTATGGGTGAGTTCATCGACAAGACGAAGGCTGCCGCCAACAAGGCCGCCGGCTCCGCCAAGGATGCCGTCGGTGAGGCGACAGGTGACGAGCAGCTGCGGTCCGAGGGCAAAGCCCAGAAGGCACGCGGCACGGCCCAGAATGTCTCCGGCTCCATCAAGGGCGCTCTGGGCGACGATATCTGAAACCGTTCAATGAAACCCCGGTCACACGCGTGACCCGAATGGCCGCAGCGATGCGGCCATTCGCTTGTCTGGGGTCAACCGCGCAGCACCGCCCCCGGATTGAGTATGCCGTTCGGATCGAGCGCCGATTTGATCGCCCGCATCATCGATAGCTTGACCGGATCGCCATAGCGTTCCAGATCCCCGACCTTGAGCCGCCCGATGCCGTGCTCGGCGCTGACCGAACCGCCGAAGCCATGGGCGAGGTCGTGGACGATTTCCTTCACGCGCCCGCGGATATCCTCGAAGTCCTTCCGATCCCGACCTTTTGGCGGGAACACGTTATAATGCAGGTTGCCGTCGCCGAGATGGCCAAAGCAATTGATCCGCACATCTCCCAAAGTGCGCAGCGCGGCACCGCCCCGTTCGATGAACTCGGGCAGCGCCGAGAGCGGCACCGAGATGTCATGTGAGGAGATCGAGCCGATGCGACGGTTGGCCTCGGGGATCGTCTCGCGGATCGCCCAGAGCGCCTCGGCCTGCGCCTCGGACGAGGCGATAACACCGTCATCTGAGAGCCCCTGGTCAACCGCCGCCTCAAAAATCGCGGTCAGGTTGTCCTCGGGCCGCAGCCCCTCGGGCAGGCCAAGCTCCACCAACACCATCCATTCGGGCAACGGATCGAGCGGCACCCGCGCATCGAGACCCGCCTCGATCAGAAACTCCGGCCCCTGCCGATGCATCAGCTCGAAGGCGGTGACGTTGTCGCCCACCCGGTCGCGGGCGAGCGCCAGCAGATCGAGCGCCGCACGTGGCGAGGCCACCTGAAACAGCGCCGTGCCGGAGGCTGCGGGCACCGGGGCCATCTTCAGCGCGGCGGCGGTGATGATGCCCAGCGTGCCTTCGGCGCCGATCATCAGGTCGCGCAGATCATAACCGGTGTTGTCCTTGAAGAGCCGCGTCAGCCCGTGCCAGACCTCTCCCTGCGCCGTCACCACCTCGAGCCCAAGGCACTGCGCGCGTGCGTTGCCATAGCGCAGCACATTGAGCCCGCCCGCGTTGGTCGAAAGCAGCCCGCCGATCCGGGCCGAGCCTTCGGAGGCGAGTGAGAGCGGGAACATCCGCCCCGCGTCGCGGGCCGCGGCCTGCACGTCGGCGAGGATCGCGCCCGCCTCAGCCACCATGACGTTCTCCGAAGGATAGACTTCTCGGATCGCAGTCATCCGTGCCAGCGACAGGATCACCGGGGCGACGCCGCCCTGCATCACCTGCCCGCCCACAAGACCGGTGCCACCGCTATGCGGCACCAAGCCGATGCGCGCTGCGTGACAGGCCTTGAGGATCGTCGCGACCTCCTCGGTCGAGCCGGGTGCCAGAAGCAGTCCCTGCCCCCGGTAGCGTCCGCGCGGCTCTTCGAGATGCTCGGGCCCCGCTTCGCGGAACGCCTCCCTTGGCAGGCGGTCTCGCAACATGTCGAGGAAGTCGGGTGTGGCGGGGTTGAGCATGGGGGGCCTCCCTTGGCCGATCCGGGCCTAACCGGTTTCGGTGCGGCCGCGCCGGTCGGCGCGCAGATTGGCGTAAAGCACATGGTTACGCCAGCGCCCGTCGATCTGCAGGTAGCTTTGCGCAACGCCTTCGTATTTGTAGCCGCAGCGTTCCAGAAGCCGACGCGACGGAGTGTTCTCGGGCAGACAACCCGCCTCGATGCGGCTGAGGTCCATGGTGGTGAAAGCGTGGTGTACCACAGCCTGCACCGCTTCGCGCATATAGCCCATGCGCGCGAAGGGCGCGCCGACCCAGTAGCCGGTCGTGCCCGCCTGCGCCGGGCCGCGCCGGATATTGTCGAGGGTGATAGCCCCGAGCAGCATATCGTCGGCGCGGCGGATCAAAAACAGCGGCAGTGCGGTGTTCTGGCTGATCGAGCGCTGCGCCCAGTAGACGCGGTTGGTAAAGGCGCGGCGGGTCAGGTGATCCTTGGCCCAGGTCGGCTCCCACCGGGTCAGGAACTCGGCCGAATCCTCGCGCAGCGCCGCCCAGGCGCGAAAATCGCCATGCACAGGCGGTCGCAGCGTCAGCCGTTCCGTCTCGATCTGGACCCGCCGACGCTGGCCGAGCATCAGGCGGCGAGCCTTTCCTTCAGCTCTTCGAGATGCGGCGCGTTCTCGGCCGGACCGTAGAGCGCCAGCGCGCTGCCAGCGCCGCCCGCCGCGTGGGCGGCAAATTCGCGCACGGCCTCGACGGTGACGGCGTCGATCTTCTCGACCGCCTCCTCGACGCCGGGCACCCGGCCCCAGATCGCCAGCATCCGCGCCAGACGCTCGGCCCGGTTCGACGGGCTCTCAAGCCCCATCAGCATCCCGGCCTTCATCTGGGCGCGGGCGCGAGCCACCTCGGCCTCCGACATGTCATGCGCCGCGCGCTTCATCTCATCCATGGTGATCCGCGCCAGATCGCCGATCTCCTCGGCCGAGGTGCCGGCATAGATCGTGGTCATACCGGTGTCCTCATAGGCTCCGGCCTGCGCGAAGATGGTGTAGCACAGGCCCCGATCTTCGCGGATCTTCTGGAACAAACGAGAGGACATGCCGCCGCCCAGAGCGGTGGCATAGATCTGCGCGGTATAGATCGCGGGATCGCGGTAGTCTGGTCCTTCGAGCGCCATCGCGAAATGCACCTGCTCGAGCGGTTTGATTACGCGCTTTTCGCCACCCAGGAACCGCGCGGGCGGCTGGATCGGTGCCGTGACGCGCGGGGCGAGACCCCCAAATAGCCGCTCGGCGGTGCGCACGATCTCGTCGTGGTCCACATCACCCGCCGCCGACAGGATCAGCTGGCCGGGGCCATAATGCGAGCGGGTGAACTCTGCCAGATCGGCACGGCTGAACTTCGAGACACGCTCGGCCGGACCGAGAATGGTGCGGCCCAACGGCTGGTCGGGATAGGCCTCTTCCTGAAGCCAGTCGAAGATGATGTCGTCGGGCGTGTCGAGCGCCTGACCGATCTCTTGCAGGATCACGCCGCGCTCGACCTCGATTTCCTCAGGCGAGAAGACCGGGTTCAGCAGGATGTCCGAGATCACGTCGAGCGCCAGCGGCACGTCCTGACCCAGCACGCGCGCGTAATAAGCGGTCATCTCGCGCGAGGTATAGGCGTTGATGTAGCCCCCCACATCCTCGATCGCCTCGGCGATCTGAAGCGCGGAACGGGTGCTCGTGCCCTTGAACGCCATATGTTCCAGAAAATGCGCGATGCCGTTCTGGTCGGCGGTCTCGTGGCGACCACCGGCCAGCACCCAGATGCCGATCGAGGCGGACTGGAGACCGGGCATACGCTCGGTGGCGATGCGAAAGCCGTTGGAAAGGGTGTGGAGCTGGACACTCACCGTGCGATCTTCTCCCGAATGATGGATTGCAGGGCGGCGAGGTCGTTCTCGACCCGCGTCACCCGCTCGGGCCGGTCATACAGCCCCGCCATGCGGGTGGGAAGGGGCGGCCGGATCGTGGTCGCGGCCTCAACCGCGTCGGGGAACTTGGCCGGATGCGCAGTGGCAAGCGTCACCATCGGGTTGTGACCCATATGCGCCTCGGCCACATGCACGCCGACGGCCGAATGCGGGCAGAGCAGCTCGCCGGTTTCGGCGTGGATGCGGCGGATCGTCTCGCGGGTCTCCTCCTCGGAGGCGCGGCCCGAAGCGAAGCTGTCGCGCAGCCGCCCGATCGCACCTTGGCTCACGTCGAAACCGCCCTGCTCCTTCAACTCGTCCATGAGCTGGGCCACCGCGGCGCCGTCCCGCCCGTAGGCATCCCAAAGCGCGCGCTCGAAGTTCGAGGAGACCTGGATGTCCATCGAGGGGCTGATGGTGGGGGTGACGCCGGCCTTGCGATGCTCGCCGCTTTCGATCGTGCGGTGCAGGATGTCGTTGCGGTTGGTCGCGATCACCAGCCGCCCGATCGTAAGCCCCATGCGGCGCGCGATATCGCCCGCGTAGATGTCGCCGAAGTTGCCGGTCGGCACGGTGAAATCCACTTCGCGATCCGGCGCGCCAAGCGTGGTCGCGGCGGTGAAGTAATACACCACCTGCGCCAGCACCCGGCCCCAATTGATCGAGTTCACGCCCGCGAGCCGCACCTCGTCGCGGAAGGCGAAGTCGTTGAACATATCCTTGAGAGCGGCCTGACAGTCGTCGAAATCGCCTGTCACCGCGAGGGTGTGCACGTTGCTCTCGGCGGGCGTCGTCATCTGACGGCGCTGCACTTCTGAGACCCGCTCGTGCGGGAACAGGATCACCACGTCCACGTTGGCAAGGCCCCGGAACGCCTCGATCGCCGCCGAGCCGGTGTCGCCGGAGGTGGCGCCGACGATGGTGATGCGTTCGCCCGACCGCTCCAGCGAAGCCTGGAACAGCTGGCCGATCAGCTGCATGGCAAAGTCCTTGAAGGCCAGCGTTGGCCCGTGGAACAGCTCCAGCAGGTGATGGTTCGGGCCAAGCTGCTTGAGCGGCGCGCGCGCCGGGTGGGCAAAGCTCGAATAGGCCTTGGCGATCAGGGCGCGAAACTCGTCCTCGGTGAAGGCGTCGCCGATGAAGGGGCGCATCACGCGAAAGGCCACCTCCTCGTAGCGCTGGCCCGCCAGCGCCGCGATCTCGGCGCGGTTGAACATCGGCACCGTCTCGGGGACGTAGAGGCCGCCGTCGCGGGCAAGCCCGGTGAGCATCGCTTCCTCGAAGGAGAGGCTCGGGGCCTGGCCCCGTGTGGAGACGTAGCGCATGGGTCGGTCCTTCGAAGTCAGGGCGTGGCGCGGCGGCCGCGCCACAGGAAAAAGCCGGTCATCGCGGCCCAGACGGCCGCCAGCGAAAACCAGGTGATCGCATAGCCGAGGTGGTCGTTCGGGACGGCGGCGCTGTCAAGCGGCATGGGGGCCGTACCCCGGTCGGGAGTGACCCGCCGGGCCACGATCATCAAGGGCGCGGTACCCAAGGCGGCGGCCATCGGGACCACGTCGCGAGCGTACCAGATGTTGGCGGCCATGTCGGGCGGCGGGGTCCAGTCGTCGACCTCCTGGGGCCAGTGCAGGTTGCCGGTGACCATCACCTCGAGTGCCCCCCGCCCAAGATCCTTGGCCCCCAGCGGCACGAAGCCCAGATCCACCATCACCCGCCGCTGTTCGGTGTCGAGCACGCCGATGACCCGGTAGCCCGGCCCGTCGGCGGCGCTGAGGACGTGCAGTTCCTCGCCTGTCAGGCGACCTTGGGCCACCACCGGTAGATAGCGTTGCGCTTGTGGATCGGCGGTGTCGAGGCCCGAGAGCGGCACGGGCGCGGCGAGGATGCGCGCGTCGAGATCCGCGAGGATCGCCGATTTCCATGACAGGCGCTGAAGCTGCCAGACGCCCAGACCGATCAGGATGGCGCAGCCGATGAGGCCCATGAGCAGCGGAAAGATCGTTCGGCGCATCGTGTCTCCAGAAACGGATAGGACGCGCGAGAGGGCCCGCGCGTCCATATTCGGTGGGCTATGGTCGGTCGGGCGCAAGCGCCCTGCCGGATCAGCTGCCCCAGACGTAGATCGCCAGGAACAGGAACAGCCAGACCACGTCAACGAAGTGCCAGTACCATGCGGCCGCCTCGAAGCCCACGTGCTTCTCGGGGGTGAAATCGCCGCGCTGCAGACGGATCAGGCAGATGGCGAGGAAGATCGTGCCGATGATCACATGGAAGCCATGAAAGCCCGTCGCCATGAAGAACACGCCGCCATAGACGTTGCCGCCGAAGGTGAAGGGCGCTTCCCAGTACTCCAGCGCCTGGAAGGCGGTGAAGATCAGGCCGAGGCCGATCGCGATGGCCAGACCGTTGCGCATGTCTTTGCGGTTGTTCTCGTGAACCAGCGCGTGGTGCGCCCAAGTCGCCGCCGCACCCGAGCACAGCAGGATCAGCGTGTTGATCAGCGGCAGGTGCCACGGGTCGAAGGTCGCGATGCCTTCGGGCGGCCAGACGCCGTCGACCATCGGGCTTTGCGGCCCCATGGGATAGAGCGCGTTCTTGAAGAAGGCCCAGAACCACGCCACGAAGAACATGACTTCGGACATGATGAAAAAGATGAAGCCATAGCGCAGGCCGATCCGCACCACCGGGGTATGATCGCCGACGCGGCTTTCGCCGACGACGTCGGCCCACCAGCCGTACATGGTGTACAAAACGGCCGCGAGACCGATCAGGAACAGCCACGGCCCGGAGCCGTGCATCCAGGTCACGGCGCCGAACAGCATCGCGAAGGCGCCGATTGCGGCAATGAACGGCCAGATGGACGGGGCCAGGATGTGGTAGTCGTGGTTCTTCTCATGCGCCATTGCGTCGATCCCTCGGGCCTTTCGTTCAGTTCGTGTCTATCGCCTGAGCGGCGGTTCGTGTCAAAGACTCGTTGCCCGGCGCGAGTGCGGCCGTCTCCGTGTCCTGAGGCAGGTCGATCTCGTAAAACGTGTAGCTCAGCGTGATCTCGTGCACATACTTCGCCTCGCGGTCCTCGACGATCGCGGGATCGACGAAGAAGCTCACCGGCATCAGCACCGTTTCACCGGGCTGCAACACCTGTTCGGTGAAGCAGAAGCACTCGATCTTTTCGAAGTAGCCACCGGCGGCATAGGGGGCGACGTTGTAGGCCGCCTGCCCCGCCACCGGGTGGTCGGTCGGGTTGTGCGCCTCATAGAAGGCCAGCCCCGTCTCGCCGATCTTCAGCTCCATCTGGCGCTCGACCGGCTTGAAAGTCCACGGCATGCCCCGGTCGAGAGAGGCGTCGAAGCGCACGGTGATGCTCTGGTCGAGCACGGTGTCCGACCCGGCTTCGGCCACCGAGGTGGCCCCGCCAAAGCCGGTGACGCGGCAGAACCAGCTATAGAAGGGCACCGAGGCCCAGGCCAACGCGCCCATCACGACGACCACGCCCGCCGTCTGCAGCGCGGTGCGGCGCAGCTTGCGGTCCTGATCGGTCATTGCGCGGGGGTCTCCTGTGGCACCAGTTGCGGGCGGGCAACGTGGTCGAAGCTTTCCAGCTCGACGATGGAGCCAAGGCTCAGCGTCTTGACCACGGTGAGACCGAAGATCAGGGCGACGAAGCCGACGAGCAGCAGCCCGACGCCGAAGTTGCGGCCCTTCCGACGGTGATGCAGTTCATGTTCGACACGCATGGACATGTCTCCTCAGGCCCCGATGAGCCCTGACAGGATCTGCCAGGAGCCGCCCCAGGGACGCAGCGCCGCCTCGATCAGAAGCGCGCCGAAATGCAGGAAAAGATAGCCGAGCGAGATCTTGAAGACCTTCTTCTCGGCGGCATAACCATCGGCCTCGGCCGAAGCTTCGTCGCGGCGATAGAGTTGCCACGCGCCTGCCAGGAACTGGAGGTTCAGCGCCGCGGCAATGACGAGGTAGATCGGCCCGCCGATCGAGGTGAAACCAAGGCCCAGCGCCACAGGCACCAGCAGCACCGTATAGGCGAGGATGTGGCGGCGGGTGGAGCGGCGACCGTGGGTTTCGGTCAGCATCGGCACGCCCGCATCGCCGTAGTCGGACTTTACGAACAACGCCAGCGCCCAGAAGTGCGGCGGCGTCCACATGAAGGTCAGCGCGAACATCAGTACGGATTCGATTGCGATGTTGCCGGTCGCGGCGGCCCAGCCGATCATCGGGGGGAAGGCTCCGGCGGCACCGCCGATGACGATGTTCTGCGGCGTCGAACGCTTGAGCCACATCGTGTAGACCACGGCGTAAAAGAAAATCGTGAAGGCCAGGAGACCGGCGGCCAGAGGCCCGGCGGCGAGGAAAAGCACTACCACCGAAAAGCCCGAGAGCGTCAGGCCCAGCGCCAGCGCATCGCCGGGGCTTGTCTTGCCCGACGGGATCGGGCGCGACTTGGTGCGGCGCATGATCGCGTCGATGTCGGCGTCCCACCACATGTTGAGGGCACCCGAGGCGCCGCCACCCACGGCGATGCACAGGATCGCCACGAAGCCGAGGAAGGGGTGCACCGGAACCGGGGCCACGAGAAGGCCCACCAGCGCGGTGAAAACCACGAGCGACATCACGCGCGGCTTCAGCAGCGCGAAATAATCGCCCAAGCCCGCTTCGGGGGCACCGTTGTAGCTCACGTCGGTCATGCTGGCATCGGTCATGCGGGCTCCCGTCCGGCGGTCATCATCCGCCGTCGCTGGTGGCGCGGTCGCGGGGGCTTGGCCCGCGGGCGCGGCCGGGGCGTCCCGGCCGGTCGTCATGTCGGCAAGCGGCAAAGCCGCTCCGTCGGGCGGGCGCTCATGCGCCCGGCCCTGTCATTCCCGTCCCGGCTCAGGCCGGGAACTCTTCCTTGGCGCCCGCGAGCCACTGCTCGTAGGCCTCGGGGCTCACCACCTTGACGGTGATCGGCATATAGGCGTGGTCCTTGCCGCACAGCTCGGAGCACTGGCCGAAGTAGACGCCTTCCTGCTCGGCGGCGAACCACAGCTGGGCGATCCGCCCCGGCACCGCGTCCTGCTTCACGCCGAAGGCCGGAATGGTCCAGGAGTGGATCACGTCGGCGCCGGTCACGTCCATCACCACGGTGGCGCCCACGGGGACCACGACGGCGGTGTCGGTCGCCAGCTTGAATTCGTCGCGCGAATAGCCCGCCTCGACCAGTTCGGCTTCGATCTCCGCGTTGAGGTTGCCCATGCCCGCGCCGATCATGAAGCTTTCGAAGGCGACCTCTTCGTCGACATACTCATAGCCCCAGTACCACTGGTAGCCGGTGACCTTGATGTGGACGTCGCCCTCGGGGATCTCCTGCTGGTCGAACAGAACCGGCAGCGAGAAGGCCCCGATGAAGATCAGGATGACGATCGGCACGATGGTCCATGCGATCTCGAGCGGCGAGTTGTGGGTGAACTCGGCGGGCTTCGGGTTGGACTTGCGGTTGTAGCGCAGGATCACAAAGATCAGCAAGCCCGTGACGAAGAGCGTGATGGCGGTGATGATGACGAGCAGCATGCCGTCGAGCCAGTGGATGTCGCGCGCCAGCTTGGTGGCGGCGGGCTGCCAGCCCACGGCCCCGTCGACCGGACGGCCGATGATCGGCAGTTCGGCGATCTGCTCCTGTGCCGAGACCATGCCCGCCATCAGGGTGGCTGTGGCGGTCCCGAGCACGGCGAGGGGCTTTGTGAGGTGCATGTCTCTACCTTGCGTGTGTGGCGTAAGTCGGCGCCCCGAGGCCCCCGCTTGGGCGGAATCCCCTGTCGTCCGCGGGTCTAATCCCATAAACTGCCGCGCAGAACAAGCTGTCGGGTTGCGGCAAACGGACGCCCACCGGCGGCGCGGCATCCAAGGAACATCGCATGTCCTCATCGCAGGCTGAGCCCGCTTTCGACCCTTTTGCAACCCATCTCGACCGCAACGGCGCGCTGCGCCTGCTGCGCGAGGCCGTGGCAGGGGCCGACGATGGCGAACTTTTCATCGAGCGTCGCCGCTCCGAGGTTCTGGGCTTCGACGATGGCCGGCTGCGCCACGCCAACTTCGACGCGGCCGAGGGGTTCGGCCTGCGCGCGGTCCGTGGCGAAACCTCGGGCTACGCCCACTCCACCACCGTCGACGAACACGCGCTGAAGCGGGCCGTGGCCACCGCGCGGCTTGCCGTGGGCGATGGCGGCGGCACGCTCGCCGAGGCGCCCGCGCGCACCAACCGACACCTCTATACCGATGCCGATCCGATCGCGGGGGCGGCCTTTGGCGTGAAAGTGGACCTGTTGCGCGAGATCGACGCCTTTGCCCGCGCGCTCGACCCCAAGGTGGTCCAAGTCACCGCGAGCCTTGCGGCCTCGCATCAGGAGGTGGCGATCCTGCGGCCCGAGGATGCGCTTTATACCGACATCCGCCCGATGGCGCGCATCTCGATCGGCGTCATCGTCGAAAAGGACGGCCGTCGCGAAAGCGGCAACATGGGCGGCGGCGGCCGCTTCGGCCTCGACGGGCTGATGGCCCGCGACCATTGGGAGCCGGTGGTGCGCGAGGCACTCCGCATCGCTCTGGTCAACCTCGACGCCGAAGCCGCTCCTGCGGGCGTCATGGACGTGGTGCTCGGCCCCGGCTGGCCCGGCATCCTGCTACACGAGGCGATCGGTCATGGGCTCGAGGGGGACTTCAATCGCAAGGGCTCTTCGGCCTTTTCGGGGCTGATGGGCAGCCAGATCGCCGCGCGCGGCGTCACCGTGCTCGACGACGGTACTCTGCCCGACCGGCGCGGCTCGCTTACCTTCGACGACGAAGGTACGCCCTCGAATCGCACCACGCTCATCGAGGACGGCAAGCTGGTAGGCTATATGCAGGACCGGCAAAACGCGCGACTGATGGGCGTGACCCCAACCGGCAACGGGCGGCGCGAAAGCTTTGCCCACACGCCGATGCCGCGCATGACCAACACCTACATGCTGGCGGGCAAGGACGACCCAGCAGGGATGGTGGCGGATCTCAAGGACGGGATCTGGGCCGTGGGATTCGGCGGCGGTCAGGTCGACATCACCTCGGGCAAGTTCGTGTTCTCCTGCACCGAGGCCTACCGCGTGAAGAACGGCCGGATCGGCGCGCCGGTCAAGGGCGCGACCCTGATCGGGGATGGGGCAACCGCGCTCAAGCACATCCGCGCCATCGGCAACGATCTGGCGCTCGATCCGGGCATCGGCAATTGTGGCAAGAACGGCCAATGGGTGCCGGTGGGCGTGGGGCAACCCTCGCTGACCATCGGTGGTCTGACGGTCGGCGGATCGGGGAGCTGACTCCGGTCCGACGCCCTTCGTGGTTTACGCGCTGTTAACCAAAGCGCCCTAGACCTGAGCCTGCAACAGGCGAGGCGCGGATGGCCCAGAACCCGACTTCTTCCGCTCACCCCCCACTCCCACCCACCACGGAAGAGGACACGCTGTCCCGCCTCCGCCTGTTGCGCTCGCGCCGTGTCGGCATCGCCACCTACTGGCGTCTGCTGGCCGAACACGGCTCGGCCCACACGGCCCTCGACGCGCTGCCCGACGTGGCGCGCGCCGCGGGGATCGAGGATTACACCGCCTGCACGCCCGAGGCCGCGCGCGCCGAGATGGCCGCCGCTAAGGCCGCGAGCGCGCGGCTTCTCGTGCATGGTGATCCGCTCTATCCCGCCGACCTCGCCGCTCTCTCCGACGCGCCGCCGCTGCTTTGGCTGCGGGGCCGCGCGGCCCTTCTGCGCCGCCCGATGCTGGCCATGGTGGGCGCACGCAACGCCTCTTCGCTGGGGCTTCGCATGGCCCGCAGGCTGGCCGCCGACCTGTCCGAGGCGGGCTGGGTCGTGGTTTCGGGGCTGGCGCGCGGCATTGACGCGCAGGCGCATGAAGCCGCGCTCCGGCGCGGCACGATCGCGGTAACGGCTGGCGGGGTCGATGTGACCTAACCGCCCGACAATGCCGATCTGACCGCCCATATCGGCCGCGAGGGGTTGATCCTCTCGGAGCAGCCCGTGGGACTCGCACCGCAGGGTCGTCATTTTCCCGCGCGCAACCGCATCGTCGCGGGCCTGTCGCGGGCCGTGGTGGTGGTCGAGGCGGCGACCCGCTCGGGAAGCCTGATCACGGCGCGCGCGGCCCTTGAGGCGGGACGCGAGGTGCTGGCGGTGCCCGGCCATCCTTTCGACGCCCGCGCCGGGGGCTGCAACGTGCTGATCCGCGACGGAGCCACGCTGGTGCGCGGGGCGCAGGACGTGCTCGATCTCGTAGGACGCATCACGTCGGAGGAACCTGCCCCCCCCGCCGCGCCGAAAGAGGCGCCGCAGGGGGTCGATGACGATCTTTCGGCGCGCATCCTCGACCGCCTCTGCACCGCCCCGCTGGCCGAGGATCAACTGCTGCGCGATCTTGGCCTTCCCGCGGCGCGGGTGTCGCAGGCGCTGGTCGATCTGGAACTGTCGGGCCGGGTGGGCCGACAGCCCGGCGGGCTGCTGGTGCGCCACGACCTTGAGCGAACGGCGGGATGAGGGCCCGGCAAGGCAAGCGGAACAGGGCGCATTGACAATGCAGCAAGGGCCGCCACATGTTGCCCGCCCAAAGCGTCCCTCCCCTGACCCGAGGATTCTCCATGCCAGTCGTCGTCGTCGAATCTCCGGCCAAGGCCAAGACGATCAACACTTATCTTGGGTCGGACTATACCGTCCTCGCCTCCTACGGGCATGTTCGCGACCTGCCCCCCAAGGACGGGTCGGTCGACACCGACAACGATTTCGACATGCGCTGGGAGATCGGCGCCGACAGCCGCAAGCACGTCAAGGCCATCGCTGACGCGCTGAAGAACGACCCCAACCTCATTCTCGCGACCGACCCCGATCGCGAAGGAGAAGCGATCTCGTGGCACCTGCAGGAGGCGTTGACCGCCCGTAAGGTGCTCAAGAAGGACACGCCGGTCAGCCGCGTCGTCTTCAACGCGATCACCAAGGCCGCGGTCACCGAGGCCATGAAGAACCCGCGTGAGGTCGACGCGCCGCTGGTGCACGCTTATCTGGCGCGCCGCGCGCTCGACTACCTCGTGGGCTTCAATCTCTCGCCGGTGCTGTGGCGCAAGCTGCCGGGCGCGAAATCGGCAGGCCGCGTGCAGTCGGTCTGCCTGCGCCTCATCGTCGAGCGCGAGATGGAGATCGAGGCGTTCAAGCCCTGCGAATACTGGAGCGTGAAGGCGCAACTCGTCACGCCCCGGGGTCAGGAATACGAGGCACGGCTCACCGTGCTGGCGGGCCAGAAGCTCGACCGTTTCGACATCGCCGATTTCACCCAAGCCGAGATGGCGGTGCAGGCCGTGGCCTCGCGCGATCTCACCGTGGCTTCGGTCGAGGCGAAACCGGCCTCCCGCAACCCTTCGGCTCCCTTCATGACCTCGACGCTGCAGCAGGAAGCCAGCCGCAAGTTCGGCATGGGCGCGCGGGCGACGATGTCGGCGGCCCAGCGCCTCTACGAGGCGGGGTACATTACCTACATGCGGACCGATGGCATCGACATGGCGCCCGAGGCGGTGATGGCCGCGCGCGACGAGATCAAGTCGCGCTACGGCGAGGCTTATGTCCCTAAATCCCCGCGCATGTACAAGAACAAGGCCAAGAACGCGCAAGAGGCGCACGAGTGCATCCGCCCCACCGACATGTCGCGTGACGCGGGCAAGCTGGCCCGGCTCGAGCCCGAGCAGCGCAAGCTCTACGACCTGATCTGGAAGCGCACCCTTGCCTGCCAGATGGAAGCGGCGCGGATGGAGCGTACCACCGTCGACATCGGCAGCCGTGACGAGCAGGTGATGCTGCGCGCCACCGGTCAGGTCGTGCTCTTCGACGGCTTCCTCAAGGTTTATGAGGAGGGCCGCGACGACGTCGAGAGCGACGACGACCGCCGCCTGCCGCAGATCCATCAGGGCGAGGCCGCCAAATTCGCCGCCGGCACGCTCAAGGCGGCCTTCGCGAAGGCGACTGAAGAGAACAAGGACGCCGCTGTGCTTGGTGGACCCGACGCCGTGCTGGCGCTTCAGCATCACACCCAGCCGCCGCCGCGCTACACCGAGGCGACGCTGGTCAAGCGCATGGAAGAGCTCGGCATCGGACGCCCCTCGACCTATGCCAGCGTCATCGGCACGATCCAGGACCGCGAATACGTCACCAAGGACAAGAACCGGCTGATTCCGCAGGACAAGGGCCGGATCGTCACGATCTTCCTGCTGAACTTCTTCAAGCGCTACGTGGAGTACGACTTCACCGCCGAGCTCGAAGAACAGCTCGACGATGTCTCCGCCGGCAAGGCCGATTACAAGGAGCTGCTCGCCCGCTTCTGGCGCGACTTCTCGGCGGCCATCGCCGAAACCTCCGAGCTTCGGATCACCGAGGTGCTCGACGTACTCGACGAGGCCCTCGCACCCCAGCTCTACCCGCCCCGCGAGGATGGCACCGATCCGCGACAGTGCCCGCAGTGCGGCACCGGTCAGCTGCACCTGAAGACCTCGCGCACGGGCGGTTTCGTCGGCTGCGGCAACTATCCCGAGTGCCGCTACACCCGCCCCATCGGCGGCGACGGGGTCGACACCGGGGCCGACCGGGTGTTGGGCGAGGATGGCGGCGACGACATCTGGCTCAAGACCGGGCGCTTTGGCCCCTATGTGCAGCGTGGCGAGCCAACTGAAGAGCAGCCCAAGCCCCAGCGCGCCTCGCTGCCCAAGGGCTGGCAGGCGGATGCGATGGATCTCGACAAGGCGCTGACGCTCCTGTCGCTGCCGCGCTTCGTGGGCAACCACCCCGAGGATGGCGAGCCGGTCGAGGCAGGGCTCGGCCGCTTCGGCCCCTTCGTCAAGCACGGCAAGCTTTATGCCAACCTCAAGGAGGTCGACGAGGTCTTCGAGATCGGCATGAACCGCGCGGTCGAGGTGCTGGCGCAGAAGGCCGCGGGCCGCGCCGGGCGCGGAGCCGCCGCCAAGGCACTCAAGGATCTGGGCGAGCATCCCTCGGGCGGCGCGATCTCGGTGATGCCAGGGCGGTATGGGCCTTACGTGAAATGGGAGAAGGTCAACGCGACCCTGCCCAAGGATCTGGAGCCCGAGGTGGTGACGCTGGAGCAGGCGATCGCGCTGGTGGAGGAAAAGGCCGCCAAGGGCGGCAAGAAGAAGGCACCTGCCAAGAAGGCGGCGGCCAAGAAGCCTGCTGCCAAAAAGCCCGCTGCGAAAAAGGCCACGGCCAGCAAGACCACCGCGGCCAAGAAGGCCCCCGCCAAGAAGACGGCGGCAAAGAAGGCCGAAGCTGCCGACAAGGCCCCTGACGAAGCTGCCGAATAAGCAAAGCGCCGCGCCGCCCGCTGCGGCGCGGCATCCGCATTGACTTCGCGCCCGCCCGGCGCAAGTCTCGCCCCCGTGACAACAGGGGGAGACGCATGAAAAAGATATATCCGGATGCCGCCACGGCGCTCGACGGGCTTTTGTCCGACGGGATGCTCATCGCGGCCGGGGGCTTCGGCCTTTGCGGCATTCCCGAGCTGCTCATCGCAGCGATCCGCGACGCAGGCACCAAGGATCTCACCTTTGCCTCGAACAACGCGGGCGTCGATGATTTCGGCATCGGCCAATTGCTGCAGACGCGGCAGGTGAAGAAGATGATCTCCTCCTATGTGGGAGAGAACGCCGAATTCATGCGCCAGTATCTCAGTGGAGAGCTGGAGCTGGAGTTCACGCCGCAGGGCACGCTGGCCGAGCGGATGCGCGCGGGCGGCTCGGGCATCCCCGGCTTCTACACCAAGACCGGCGTCGGCACGAAGGTGGCCGAGGGCAAGGAAGAGAAGGTCTTCGACGGCGAGACCTATATCCTCGAGCGCGGCATCGTTGCCGATCTGTCGATCGTCAAGGCTTGGAAGGCCGACGAAACCGGCAACCTCGTCTTTCGCAAGACCGCCCGCAACTTCAACCCGCCCGCCGCGATGGCTGGACGGATCTGCGTCGCCGAGGTCGAGGAAATCGTGCCCACGGGTAGCCTCGACCCCGACCACATCCACCTGCCCGGTATCTATGTGCACCGCCTGATCCAGGGGCAGCACGAAAAGCGCATCGAACAGCGCACCGTAAGGGAGGCTTGATCATGGCGTGGGATCGCAAGCAGATGGCGGCGCGCGCCGCGCGGGAGCTCGAGGACGGCACCTATGTGAACCTCGGCATCGGTATTCCGACGCTCGTGCCGAACTACATCCCCGAAGGCATCCATGTGACGCTCCAGTCCGAGAACGGCATGCTCGGCATGGGGCCGTTCCCGACCGAGGAGGAGATCGACCCCGATCTGATCAACGCGGGCAAGCAGACCATCACCGAGCTGCCGCACACCGCCTATTTCGACAGCGCCACGAGCTTTGGCATGATCCGCGGCGGCAAGATCGCGATGGCGATTCTGGGCGCGATGGAGGTGGCCGAGAACGGCGATCTGGCGAACTGGATGATCCCCGGCAAGCTGGTCAAGGGCATGGGCGGGGCCATGGATCTCGTCGCGGGCGTTGGTCGCGTCGTGGTGGTGATGGACCACACCTCCAAGCATGGCGAAAGCAAGCTTTTGAAGGAATGCTCGCTGCCGCTCACCGGCAAGGCGGTGGTGAACCGGATCATCACGGGTCTGGGCGTGCTCGACGTGGTCGAGGGCGGGCTCAAGATCGTCGAATGCGCACCCGGTGTCACCGAGGACGAGATCCGTGCGGCCACGGAGGCGACCATTGTCTGAGGTAACGCGCGAAGGCGGCCCCGATCGGGGCCGCTACCTGCTCGATCTCGGGGATGGCGCTCAGGCCGAGTTGACGTGGGTGGCGCGCGGCGAAACACGTGTGGCCACACATACCGGCGTGCCGCGAGAGCACGAGGGGCAAGGCCATGCCGCGGCACTTGTCACGGCGATGGTCGCGGATGCGAAGGCGCAAGGTTTTCGCATCGTGCCCGCCTGCTCCTATGTTGCGATCTGGGCGCGGCGGCATCCCGACGCGGCGCAGCACTTCGCCTAGATCACAGGCGGCCCACGGAAAACACGCAGCCGTCGCTCACCAGCACCGGCGGCGTCAGGCACAACCCCCGCGCCACGGTCCATGCGGCAAGCACCTTGGGCACGTAGGCGCGGGTTTCGGCATAAGGCGGCACGCCAGCATTGTCGCGCACCGACCCCTCGCCCGCGTTGTATCCCGCGAGCACGAGGATCGGGTCGCGGTCGAAATGCCCCATCAGCCAGTCAAGGTAGGCGATGCCGCCTCGAATGTTCTCGGTGGGAATGCGGCGGTCGGTGACGCCGAATCGCGCCGCCGTGGCGGGCATCAGCTGCATCAGCCCCTGCGCGCCCGCCGAGCTTACCGCGTCGGTACGCCCCGCGCTTTCCACCGCGATCACCGACAGCGCCAGCGCAGGCGATACCTTGGTGCCGACGGTCATGCGCATGATGTCCGCGCCGTGCATCCGGGCGATCTCCTGCATATGCTGCAGCCGCGGCGCAGCGGCGGCCCCGGAGGGAGCCGAGCGTAGCGCCGACAGGGCCTGCTCGAGCCGCCCCGGCCCGCTGTCCGACAGGCGTGGCGACACTGCCGTCCAGAACCACTCCGCCGTGGGCTGTTTCGCGGGGGTGGCAGCAGCGGGGGCCGCCCCCCCCGTGCCGCCCTGCCCGGCTGCGGCAGGCGCGGCGGGTTTGAAGGGGGCCACCGGGGCGATCTGCACGGTGATCCGCCGGGCTCCCGCCTTCGGGACCGCGATGCGGCGATAGGTGAAGTCGGTGCCGATCTTTTCGGCTGCCACAGGCCCTGCGGCCCCAAGCAGCAGTCCCGCTGCGATGGCGATCGGCCCGTACAGTTTCGCAGGCGTCATCGGCCGGCCCCATTCATTCCGCGATTCTCTTTTGCACCTTATCGGCCCGTTTCGCGCAACGATGCCCCCGCAGGTCACGGCGTTGGTGCCTGAGGAGAAACCGACACGCTCCATGGGCCGGGATTGGCTGAAAAGGGCGCGAAAATCGCGCGATCACAGACAAACTCCCGCCCCAATCCGATGCGCATATGGGGACATCCAACGCGGTGATCGCAACCGGAGCAGACCCCGGAATGAGACAGCCCGCACGGGTAGAGAACGTCCAACATTACCCCGAGGAGGGTTATACCATGCTCAACTTCATCAAGACTTTCACCCAAGACGAAGCCGGTGCAGTTACGGTCGACTGGGTCGTGCTCACCGCAGCCATCGTCGGTCTCGGCGTTGCGATCCTGGCGCAGGTCACCGGCGGCGCCAAGGAACTGGCCACCGGCATCAGCACCGATCTGACCGCCCAGATCAACAAGACCTACTAAGGTCCGCTTGGATACGGGCATGGCTGTCACCATGTCCGAAGGGGTCGCGCCGAGGCGCGGCCCCTTTGCGCATGCGGCAGCAGGCGGCCTCGGTTCCGGCCCTGAAACCCCATCGCGGCGCCACATTCCCCGGCCACGATCAAGATCACCTATCCGGGCGCATCGCATCAATATCAGGAATCACGCCATGAAGAGACACATCAAAGCCCTCTGGCACCAAGACGAAGGTGCCATCACGGTCGACTGGGTCGTGCTGACCGCGGCGATCGTCGGTCTCACCGTTTCGGTCATGGCACTATTCGTGTCGGCGTCCGGCACACCGGAAGAAGCCTATGGCACCAACATGGACGCGGCGCAGACCTTCGTCGGTTCCCTGCGGAACTGACGAGCGGCCGGTCCGGGAAGGAGACATGAGATGAGAGCGTTATTCGGACTGGTTCTGGTCATGGGCCTCGGGCTCGCGGGCTTTGCGGTCTACATGGTCAAGGGATATTTTGACCAACAGGAGGCCGTGCTCGCGGCCGAGAGGGCGGCGGCATCCGAACGCCTGCCGACCGTGGAAGTGGTCGGCGTGAGGAACCCGATGCCTTATGGCACCGTCATCACCCGTGAGGATCTCAAGCCGATCCAGTATGCCGAGGCGTTCCTGCCGGAAGGCACTTTCGCCGATCTCGAGGCACTGTTCCCCGAAGGCGAGGACGTGCCACGCATCGTGTTGCGGCCGATGGAGCCCAACGAGCCGGTGCTTGCCGCCAAGATCACCGCGCCGGGCGGCGACGCCGGTATCAGCACGCGCCTGGACAGCGGCATGCGCGCCTTCGCGATCAGCGTAAACGCGTCGAGTGGCGTGTCGGGCTTCTTGCGGCCCGGCGACCGGGTCGATGTCTACTGGACCGGCTCCGTCTCGAAAAGCGGCGACGCCCGCGATGTCACCAAGCTGATCGAAACCGGTCTCGAACTGGTCGGCGTCGACCAGACGGCCGATCAGAGCCGCTCCGAGGCAATCATCGCGCGCACCGTGACGGTGCAGGCCACGCCCGAGCAGGTCGCCAAGCTCGCTCAGGCCCAATCCACCGGCACGCTTGCGCTATCTCTCGTGGGTCTGTTCGACGAGGAAGTCGCGGGCGCCGTGGAGGTGGATCAGCGCAGCCTCCTAGGCATCGCGCCCGAAGAAGCCCCACAGATCGCGGCCGCGCCGCCGCCGCCGCCCGAGGTCTGCTCGGTCCGCACCCGGCGCGGAGCCGAGGTGGTCGAGATCGCGATTCCCTGCACCAATTGACCGTGCAGCCGAGGCGCGCAGCCTGTGGCCGCGCGCCCACAAACCCGTTCCAAGCCCCGCCGCGCGTTGCATTAGGTCGCGCCCTCGGGCAGGCTTCGCCTCGACGGGGCAAGACAAGACCCCGATGCACGACCTGCAGCGAGGCGGCCCGATGAGCATCCGACATACCCTCCGGGCCGGCCTGACCGGCCTCGCCCTTGCGATGGCGCTGCCCGCAGCCGGCCATGCCGAGGCGCTCAGGGTTTTGGGTGGCTCCCCGACGCGAGCTCTTCAGGTACCGATGAACCGCGCCGTGGTCGTTGAGAGCGACGTAGCCTTTACCGAGCTTTCGATCGCCAACCCCGGCATCGCCGACATCTCATCGCTCACCGACCGAACCATCTATGTGCTGGGCAAGGCACCGGGGCGCACCACGCTCACCGTGCTGGGTGAAAACGGACGGCTGATCACCAACGTCGAGGTGCACGTCACCCCCGACATCGCGGAGTTCAAGGAACGTCTCGAGCAGATCCTGCCGGGCGAGCCGATCGAGGTGCGTACCGCCAACGACGGCATCGTGCTTTCCGGCGTGGTCAGCTCCATCGGCAAGCTCGACCGTGCGCTGGAGCTGGCCCAGCGCTATGCGCCCGAGCGGGTGTCGAACCTGATGAGCGTCGGCGGCACCCAGCAGGTGATGCTCAAGGTGCGCTTCTCGGAGATGCAGCGTTCGGTCAGCAAGTCGCTCTCGGCCTCTCTGGGCGCGCGCGGCACTGTTCTGGGCGAGAACCTCGGGCTGGCGATCGGCGGCAACACCCTTGCCAACTCAGGCGCGCTGGGCACCGCCTTGGGCGGCAGCCTGCCCAGCGTCAGCACCGGCAACGCGGCGACGCTGTTCGGCTTCAACGCCGGCGGCGTCGAGGTGGGGCTGCTGCTCGAGGCATTGGAAAATCGCGGTGTGGTGCGCACCTTGGCCGAGCCCAACCTCACCGCCCTGTCCGGCCAGGAGGCGAGCTTTCTCGCGGGGGGCGAATACCCGGTCCCGGTCAGCCAGGATGGCGGCTCGATCGCGATCGAGTACAAGCCCTTCGGCGTCGAGCTCAACTTCATTCCGCGCGTGGTCGAAGGCGACCTGATCAACCTCGAACTCAATGCTTCGGTGAGCTCGATCGATCCGACCAACGGCTTTACCGCCAACGGCTTTACCGTCGACGCCTTCCGGCGACGCGAAACCTCGACCACGGTCGAGATGCGCGACGGCGAAAGCTTTGCCATCGCGGGGCTGCTGTCAGACGATTTCAGAGATCTCAAGGGCCAGGTGCCATGGCTGGGCGATATCCCGGTTCTGGGCGCGCTGTTCCGCTCGGCCGAGTACAGCCGCCAGCAGACCGAGCTTGTGATCATCATCACCCCGCATCTGGTCACGCCCACACGGGGTGAGACGCTGGCCATGCCGACCGACCGGGTCCGCCCGCCGACCGAGCGTGACCTGTTCCTGTTTGGACGAATCGCGGCCGATCGCGCGCCGCAGTCCGGCGGCGCGGGCGAGATCGCGCGGCAGGACTTCTCGGGCTCCTACGGCTACGTGCTCGACTGATGGAAGGTACCGCGATGCGCCATGTCCTGACCGCGCTGGGTTGCGCCCTGTCGCTTGCCGCCTGCTCCGCCCCTCCGGGCTTCGATCAGGAGGCGGGAGGCTCCACCGCCGGGTTCGGCAGCTCCACGCTGACCAATACCGCAGCCCAGGGACGGGCCTCCGAGGGGCTCCGGGTCGATCTGGCCCGGCAGTTTGCCGCAGACGTCGACACGGTGATCAACTTCGCCTTCAACTCCGACCAGCTCGACACCGCCGCGCGCGCCACGCTGCAGCAGCAGGCGGGCTGGATTCGCCGCTTCCCCGAACTACGGTTCCGGGTCTATGGTCATACCGATCTCGTGGGCAGCGATGCCTACAACCAGGCGCTCGGCCTGCGCCGCGCCCGTGCCGCCGTTGCCTATCTCGTGTCGCAGGGCCTTGACGCGCGGCGTCTCGAGGCAGTGGCCTCCTTTGGGGAACAACGACCCCTCGTTGCCACCACCCAGCCCGAGCGCGCCAACCGACGCACCGTTACCGAAGTCTCGGGTTTCGTGCAGGGCCATCCCAACCTGCTCAACGGCAAATACGCCGCCGTGGTGTTCGAGGGTTATGTCGAAAGCGCCGCCTCCCCCAGTTCGCTCGGCGACGCAGGCAGCCTTTCGGAGGCGGTCACGGCGCCCTGACCGGCCGGCGACAAACCTCGGATTGTCCGGGGATCGTTGCCCCGCTTCCAACAATTTCAGCTTTTCAGCCCCAATGCAGCCATCATTTCCCGGCATGACTGGTCTTGTGGAGGACACAGGCCGGGTTCGGCAAGGCTCCGAACCATCGCGCAAAGGCGGAGCCACCGCCTGACAAAGGAAACGAAGGAATGAGCAGCACGGCGCCCTTGCAACCCGACCCGCAGCCGATCATGGCCTGCACCATCAGCCGTGATGTGCAGCTGTTCGATCTGCTGATCGAGGACATGGAAGCCGCGATGGGCGAGAACTGGGGTGATCTCGGGTTCGACGACGCCCTCGCCTTTCTGGAGCAACCCGAGGCCGAAGAGCTTGAATTCGTCGCCGTGGCGCTGAGCAAGGAAGACGAAGGTCAGCTCGCGCTCATTGCCGACATCATTTCCCACGCCAAGCGCCGTGACATCAAGGTGGTGCTCATCGCCGACGAGGTCAGCCCCGCGGTGCTGCACCAGCTCTTGCGCGAGGGTGGCGACGAATTCGTGCCCTACCCGCTGCCCGAAGGCGAGCTGGCTCAGGCAATCGACCGGTTGCGCAAGGGCGTGGGCCCGATTCTGCCCGAGGCCCCCAAACCCGAGCCACGCGCCACCGGCGACCGCAGCGGCGTGGTGATTCCGGTGCAGGGACTTGCCGGCGGAAGCGGTGCCACGACGCTTGCGGTGAACCTCGCGTGGGAGTTGGCCAATGTCGATCGCAAGTCGCCGCCACGGGTCTGCCTGATCGACCTCGACCTGCAGTTCGGCACGGTCGCGACATATCTCGACATGCCGCGCCGCGAGGCGGTGCTGGAGCTTTTGAGCGATCTGCCCTCGGCCGACAGCGAAGCCGTGCTCTCGGCGATGCTGGTCCATCAGGAGCGGCTGCATGTGCTGACTTCGCCGTCTGAACTGGTGCCGCTCGATCTGGTCGGCCCCGACGACGTGGCGCACCTGATCGAAATGGCGCGGGTCAACTTCGATTATGTCGTGATCGACATGCCGCCGACCCTCGTCGATTGGTCCGAGACCGTGCTTCAGGCCGCGCATGTCTATTTCGCGACGCTCGAACTCGACATGCGCTCGGCACAGAACACGATGCGGCTCAAGCGGGCGTTGCAGTCCGAAGACCTGCCTTTCGAAAAGTTGCGCTTCGTGCTCAACCGAGCGCCGGGCTTCACCGATCTTTCGGGCAAGAGCCGGGCCCGCAGGCTGGCCGATTCTCTTGGCATCTCGATCGAGATCCAACTTCCCGACGGCGGCCGGGCAGTGACACAGAGCGCCGACCACGGCACGCCGCTTGCCGAAGGGGCCGCGAAGAATTCGCTGCGCCGCGAGATCGCGAAGCTCGCGCGCTCGGTCCACAAGGTCAACGTCGCCGAGGCCAGCGCCGATACGGCGGGCTGAGCGCAGCACAGGAGGACGCCATGTTCTCGAAATTCAGAAAGACCGAACCCGAGGGCCACGCCGCCCAGCCGAGGGCCGCCGGCGTCGCCAGCGCCGTCCCGCGCGCGCAGCCCGCCGCCGCGCCGCAGCCCGCAGCTCAGCCCGGGCCTGCAACGGCCGCATCGGCCGCCGCCACCCGCCGTGCCGGACCCACCACTGAGCCCCAGCGCCGCACCGCCGAAGCTGCCCCCGCCGACAAGGAACGCCGCCGCAAGGAGCGGTTCGCCGAGATCAAGCTCGAGGTGCACAAGGCGCTGCTCGACACGCTGAACCTCGCCGCGCTCGAAAAGGCCAGCGAGCAGGATCTGCGCGCCGAGATCAACGACATCGCAACCGAGACGCTCGAAACCATGGGCGTGTCGCTCAACCGCGAAGAACGCCAGAGCCTTTCCCAAGATCTGTTCTTCGAGGTCACCGGCCTCGGTCCGCTCGAGACGCTCCTGAAGGACGACACGGTCAACGACATCCTCGTCAACGGCCCGCACCAGATTTTTGTGGAGCGCGACGGCAAGCTGCAGCTCACCGACATCACCTTCAAGGATGAGCGGCACCTGCTCAGGATCATCGACAAGATCGTCTCAGCCGTGGGCCGACGCGTTGACGAATCCAACCCCTATGTCGACGCCCGCCTCGCGGATGGCTCGCGCTTCAACGCCATGGTCGGCCCGATCGCAGTTGACGGCTCGCTCGTGTCAATCCGCAAGTTCAAGAAGGACAAGCTCGGCATCGAGGATCTCGTGCGCTTTGGCGCGATGACCGAGGAAATGGCGACCTATCTGCAGGCAGCGGTGGCGACACGGCTCAACATCATCGTCTCGGGCGGCACCGGCTCGGGCAAGACCACCACGCTCAACGCGCTATCGAGCTTCATCGACGACAACGAGCGCATCCTGACGATCGAGGACACGGCCGAGCTTCAGCTGCAGCAAACCCATGTAGGCCGGATGGAAAGCCGCCCCGCCAACGTCGAGGGCCGCGGCGCGGTGAGCCAGCGCGATTGCCTCAAGAACGCGCTCAGGATGCGTCCCGACCGGATCATCGTCGGCGAGACGCGCGGCGAGGAGGTAATCGACATGCTGCAGGCGATGAACACCGGCCACGACGGCTCAATGACCACGATCCACGCCAACTCGGCGCGCGACGGCGTCAGCCGTCTCGAGAACATGATCGCCATGGCGGGCATCGAGATGCCGATCAAGGCCGTCCGCAGCCAGATCGCAAGCGCCGTGAACCTGATCGTGCAGGCCTCTCGACTGCAGGACGGCTCGCGCCGGATGACCTCGATCACCGAGATCACCGGCATGGAGGGCGACGTGATCTCGATGCAGGAGGTGTTCCGCTACCGCCGCGTCGGGCTGACCCCCGACAACAAGATCATCGGCCATTTTACCGCGACCGGCGTGCGCAGCCATTTCTCCGAGCGTTTCCGGCTCTGGGGTTATGACCTGCCGGCGTCGGTGTTCGAGCCCATGGCGGCGGAGTGAGATCATGAACCTCAGCGCAGAACCGATCATCTACGGCCTCGTCTTCATCGCCGTCCTCGTCCTGGTCGAGGGGGTGTATCTTACCGTTTTCGGCCGCTCCATAAGTCTCAACAACCGGGTCAACCGACGGCTGACACTGCTGGAGAAGGGCAGCCGTCGCGAAGAGGTGCTCGAGCAACTGCGCAAGGAGATGTCGCAGCACATGCGCTCGCGTCGCGTGCCGCTCTATTCGCTTTTGGCCAACAAGGCGCAAAAAGCCAACATCGCCTTCACACCGCGCCAGCTGGTGCTGTTGATGTTCGGCCTCGGCGTCGTGGCCTATGGCGGTCTGACCGTGGGCACGGGCGCCGGCCCGGAGATCCGCATTGCGGTGGCCGCGGCGATGGGGGTCGGCGGCGTCTATGTCTGGGTCAGCAACAAGGCCAAGAAGCGCATCGGCCTGATCGAGGCGCAGCTGCCCGAAGCGATCGAGTTGATGGTGCGGTCGCTCCGGGTCGGACACCCGTTCTCTTCCGCCATCGCCGTCGTCGCCAAAGAGGTGCCCGATCCGCTTGGCTCCGAAATGGGGCTGATCGCCGACGAAGCGGCCTATGGGCGCGACATGAGCGACAGCCTCAAGGCCATGGCCGAGCGTCTCGACCTGCAGGATCTGCGCTTTCTTGCCGTCGCGGTAACGATCCAGCGGCAGGCGGGCGGCAACCTCGCCGAGATCCTCGACGGCCTGTCCAAGGTGGTGCGCGCGCGCTTCCGTCTGTTCCGGCGGGTGAAGGCGATCACCGCCGAGGCCAAGTGGTCGGGCATGTTCCTGTCGGGTTTCCCGCTCGCGGCGCTGGCCGGGATCAATCTGATGGAGCCCAACTACTATGACAAGGTAAGCGATACGGCGGTCTTCATCCCGGCCTGCTTCGTCGTCGCGGCATTCCTGATCGTGAACGTCTTCGTCATGCGCGCCCTCGTCAACATCAAGGTCTGACCCATGAACATGCTCCAGCAGATCGAGGCTTTGCTCGTGGCCAACCTCGGGCCGGCGGGCCCGCTCCTCGCGGTCGGGCTTCTCGGTCTTACAATGGTCCTTCTCACGCTGCCGGCGCTGCTGCGCCGCAAGAGCGATCCGCTGGATCGGCTCAAGGCTCAGAACGCGGGTGGCGGCGACGCACCAACGGCCAAGGAGGGTACGGACCGGCTCCGTGCGCCCTCGGCGGCTGACAAGCTCGAACGCTACGCCACCTTTCTCGAGCCCCAGAACGCCGAAGAATATTCCGCCGTTCGCCTGCGGTTGCTGCAGGCGGGCTACCGCAGCCGCAACGCCGTCCGAATTTACCACTTCAGCCAGTTCGCCCTGGGCATCGGCGC
This sequence comes from uncultured Limimaricola sp., assembly GCF_964022235.1. NCBI lineage: Bacteria > Pseudomonadati > Pseudomonadota > Alphaproteobacteria > Rhodobacterales > Paracoccaceae > Limimaricola > uncultured Limimaricola sp. Next base: position 160,215 of record NZ_CAXHZL010000003.1, read on the forward strand.
GCTGCTCGGCGGTCTCGTCTATGCGCTCAGCCAGGGCGACGCCGATGCTCAGGCCATGATCGTCTCCACACTGGTCCCCGCGGCCATCGGCTACATGACGCCGAAATACTGGGTGACGCGACGCCGCGAATCGCGTCGCCAGAGCATCACCGATGGCTTTCCCGACAGCCTCGACATGATGCTGGTCTGCGTCGAGGCGGGACAGTCGCTCGACCAATCGATCATCCGGGTGAGCCGCGAGTTGCGGGCGGGCTATCCGGACCTTGCCTTCGAATACAGCCAGGTCGCGCATGAGATGAAGGCCGGCAAGGACAAGACGCTGGTGCTGCGCGACCTGTCCGAGCGCTGCGGCGTTGTCGACATCTCTAGCTTTGTCACCGTGCTGGTACAAAGCCAGCAGTTCGGCACCTCGATCGCCGAGGCGCTTCGGGTGTTCTCGGCGGAGATGCGTGACAAACGCGTGATGCGGGCTGAAGAAAAGGCTAATACCCTGCCGACCAAGATGACGCTGGCCACGATGATGTTGACGGTGCCACCGCTGCTGATCATCCTGATCGGGCCGTCGCTCTTCGACATCTACATGACCCTCGGCGGCGGGGCATCCGGGAACTGACGCCCCTTTCATGAGACCACTCGCCCTCCTCGCCGCCTTCGCCCTGCTGGCCGCCTGCTCCGACGCGGGCGGCCTGTCTGCATCTTCGGGGGGCATCTACGCCCCCGGCCCCTCCGGCGCGCCCGACGTCGACGGGCTGATCGTCGGACACCGGCTCATGGCCGCGAACGAGGCCGAGCTGGCGCTTTCGGCCTATGGGCGCGCGGCGGCGGAGCGCGGGCTCGATGTCGACACGCTGTCGGCCATGGGCTCGGCCAACCTGCGGCTCGGACGGCTCGGTCAGGCCGAACGCCTGCTGCGCCGGGCCGTGGCGCTCGACGGGGATTTCGCTCCGGCCTGGAACAACCTCGGCGTGGTGCTGATGGAAACCGGGCGCATCGCCGAGGCCGCTGAGAGCTTTCGCAGGGCCTTCGGCCTCGTGAATGGCAGTGACGACATGGTGCGCGACAACCTGCGCCGGGCCCTCGCCAAGCGCGATGACGCCCTCTATGCTGGCTCGAACGAAACCGAAGAGTTTCAACTGGTGCGGCGCGGATCGAGCGAATACACGATTCTGACCGCCCTGTGAGGATGACGAGCAGCAAAGGACGCCGCCCCATGCGCCTTCCCGTCCGCAACTGCGCCGCGCTTCTGGCGCTGCTTCTGGCTGGCTGCGGCACGCCGGATGGCGAAGTGGACCGCGCGGTGAGCGATCTGCGCGAGGCGCGCGATGCCGATCTCAACGAGATCATGCTTACAGTCGCCGAGCCCGCCGAAAGCGTTGCCTATTTCCAGCGTCTCGCCACCGAAACGCCCGATGCGATCGAGATCCAGCGCGGTCTGGCCACGTCTCTGGTGCGCGCCAAGCGTGGTCCCGAAGGCGTCGCAGCCTGGCGCCGTGTAACGACGCATCCGCAGGCGGGGCCGGCCGACGGGGTCGAGCTTGCCGATGCGCTGATCCGCACCAACGACTGGGACGGTGCCGAAAAGGTGCTCGATGGGGTGCCGCCGACCTTCGAGACCTTCCAGCGCTACCGGCTCGAGGCAATGGTCGCCGACAGCAACGAGGAATGGACCCGCGCCGACAGCTTCTATGAAACCGCCGTGGGGCTGACCACCACGCCTGCGGGGGCGCTCAACAACTGGGGCTTCTCAAAGCTCACGCGGGGCGATTACCGCGGGGCAGAACGGCTGTTCACGGACGCGCTTCGGCAGGAGCCGGGGCTGTTCACCGCCAAGAACAACCTCGTTCTGGCACGCGGCGCGCAGCGCAACTACCAACTTCCCGTGATCCCGCTGAGCCAGACCGAGCGGGCGCAGCTGCTCTATACGCTCGCTCTTACCGCGATCAAGCAGAACGACGTGACCATCGGCAAGGGGCTGTTGCGCGAGGCGGTCGACACGCATCCGCAGCATTTCGAGGAAGCCGCAAGGGCCCTGCGCGCGCTCGAGGGCGGGGCGGCCAACTAGCGCCCTGCGCGCTCCCTCATCACGCCATATTGCCCCTACAGACTGTCCCGACCGATTGGGTTGGGGGTGACCATGAACATGCAGATCGGCACGACCGCGCCACAGATGCCGCGCAGTCTCGACGATGTCGGGCTGCAGGTGGTGATGATGCGCGACATCGCCCTCAAGACGATCTTTCGAATGAATGCGCGGCTGGTCAGCGAGATCGCCAAGTCGATCCGCCTTCCGATCAATGTGACGCAGGATCTCGTCGATCTGATGCGCGGCCAAAAGCTCATCGAGGCGATGGGCACGCTGAATAGTGGTGGTGGTGGCGGCTCGGAGATGCCCTATCAGCTCACCGATACCGGTCGGGCGCGGGCGCTCGACGCGCTGGCCCAGTCCGAGTATTTCGGACCGATGCCGGTGCCCTTGGCGGAGTACCGCGTGCAGGTGGCGCGCCAGTCGGTGCGCAACATGACCATCACGCGCGACCGGCTTCAGGCGGCGATGGGCCATCTGGTGCTGCCGCCTGCGCTGCTCGACCAACTCGGGCCCGCGATCGGGGCCGGGCGATCGATCCTGATGTACGGCCCCCCCGGCAACGGCAAATCCTCGATCTCGAACGGCATTCGCGAAGCCTTTGGCGATCTGGTCTATGTGCCCTGCGCGATCGAATACGGCGGACAGGTCATCACCCTGTACGACCCGGTCATTCACGCCAGCATCGAAGACGCCCCCGAAGATCCGAACGCGCTGCGCCGCTCGTCCACACGGTTCGACGCGCGGTACGTCCGCTGCGAGCGGCCAACCGTCGTCACCGGCGGTGAGCTGTCGCTCGACATGCTGGATCTTGTCTACAACCCGGTCTCGCGCACTTATCAGGCCCCTTTGCAGCTCAAGGCCACGGGCGGGATCTTCATCGTCGACGACCTCGGGCGTCAGGCCGAGCCGCCGCAGAAGCTGGTGAACCGCTGGATCGTGCCGCTCGAAGAAAACCGCGACATCCTTTCGCTGCAATCGGGCGAAAAGTTCGAAGTTCCCTTCGACACGCTGGTGATCTTTTCGACCAACTTCCACCCGCGCGAGATCTTCGACCAAGCGGCGCTGCGGCGGATCTTCTACAAGATCCGCATCGATGGTCCGCGTCAGGAGGAATTTCTCAAGATCTTCGCTCTGGTCGCTCGCAAAAAGCGAATACCGCTCGATCAGACGGCCTTGGTCCATCTGCTCAAGGTCAAGTATCCGACCATAGGCAACGTCTACGCCAACTACCAGCCGGTGTTCCTGATCGATCAGATCATCTCGATCTGTGAATTCGAGGGCCTGCCCTACCAAATGACGCCGGAACTGATCGATCGGGCTTGGGACAACATGTTCGTGCGCGACGGCGACGTCGTGCACTAGGCGTCCGACAGGGGCACTTCCCGCAGTAGCAGCGTGATGGCGAAAGCCAGCGCCGCGATGCCCGCCGCCAGCAGGAAGATCGGATCGAGGGCCGCGGCAAAACCCGCCAGCACGCCCTCGCGCGCCTGCGGCTCGAGTGCCATCACCGCCTCACGGCTGATTGCGCCCAGACCCGCGCCTTCGATCCGTCCCGCAAGGTTCTGCGCCAGCCCCGCGCCGAACACCGCACCAAAGATCGAGGTGCCGAGCGAGCCGCCGATGAGCCGAAACATGTTCGCGCTCGCGGTGCCCACGCCCAGCATGGACCGCGGCACCGCGTTCTGTATCGCGGCAACGCCCACGCTCATCATCGGGCCGATGCCGAGGCCCGTGGCCGCCATCAGCGCCACGACCTGCCACAACGGCGTGTCCGCCCCGAGGCGCGACAGACCCAGCATCGCGACGCTCAAAAGCGCCGTCGAAAGCACCGGCAACAGCTTGTAGCGTCCTGTCTTGCCCATCACCCGACCGGAGGCGACCGACGCGCCGATCAGCCCGGCCATCATCGGCAGAAGGAACATCCCCGACATCACCGGCGACACGCCTTTGACCACCTGAAGATAGAGCGGCAGGAAAGTGATCGTGCCGAACATCGCCATGCCGACAAGCAGACCGGCCGCGTTGACCACCGCCACCGCGTTTAGGCGAAACAGCGACAGCGGCAGGATCGGCTCCTGAGCCCGCGTCTCGGCCACGAGAAAGCCCGCAATGGCCGCGACCGTCGCCGTCATGAGCACCAGCATCGCCGGATCACCCCAACGCAGCGTCGTGCCGCCGAGGCTCGAGGTCAGCACGAGACCCGAAAGCGCGGCGGTCAGAAGCGCCGCCCCCGCCACGTCGATGCGCGGCCGGGCGCGTGAGGTGCTGCTCTCAAGGGCCGATTGCAGCACGATCCAGGCCAGCGCCACCACCGGAAGGTTGGCAAAGAAGATCCAGTGCCAGCCGAGGCTCTGCACGAGGGCCCCACCGACCAGCGGCCCCACCACGGTCGACAGGCCGAATACGCCGCCCAGCGCACCCTGCACACGGCTGCGCTCGCGCGGAGGCAGAAGATCCGCCACCACCGCCATCGACACGACGATCAGCCCGCCGCCGCCCAACCCCTGCACCGCCCGGCCGACGATCAGCACCTCCATCGAAGGGGCGACACCGCAGATGAGCGCGCCCAGCGTGAAGACCCCAAGCCCCCCCTGCAGCACCGCCTTGCGCCCGAACAGATCGCCCAGCTTGCCAAAGATCGGCGCACCCACGGTCGAGGCCAGTAGATAGGCCGTCACCACCCACGTCATCCGGTTCAGCCCGCCGAGATCGGCGGTAATCACCGGCAGCGCGGTCGAAACGATGGTCTGCCCGGTCGAGGCCACGAAGAGCGTCACTGCCACGGCCCAGATCGCGAGGCGAAGTCGCGTATCATGGCCCGCGCCGGTCGCTTCGGTGGTATCGGGTGTGGCGGTCATGCGAAGCTCCGGGCTATCAGGGCGCAAAGGAAACCGGCCCGCCGGACGGGCGGGTGGGGCTTGTGGTAAGGATGCGGTGACGCCAGATATGTGTCACCGGCACATGCATGTCAACGACATGTAAATCGGAAAGGCGAAGAATGGCCGAACGCGACGAGGATCTGATTGGGGAAATGGCGCGGGCCGGGATCGATCCCGAAGTTACGCGCGCGGCGCTGGCCTTCGACGCGGTGCTGCAACGCTGGCGCAGACGCGTGCGCACGCGAGAGTTGGGGCACCGGGCGCTGTCCGAACTTGGCTTGCCGCTCGATCTGGCTCAGCTCGACGTGATGATCGCCATCCACGCCCCCGCCAATGAGTTCGGTGACGATCCCGAAGGCGAGACCATGGTCTCGACCGTGGCGCAGCGTCTCAACATCGATCCCTCGCGCGCCAGCCGCATCGTGTCGGACCTGATCGCGCGCGGCTTTGCCGAGCGCGCGGCGAGCCAGGCGGACGCACGACGCACCATCGTGGCGCTGACCACCTCTGGGCAGGCCATCGTCGAGGCGGTGCGGCGCTACAAGTTCCTGCTGTTGGGCGGGTTTCTCTCAGGCTGGACCCCGGAAGAGACCGAAACGCTGCTTCCGCTGCTCGAGCGATTCTCGCATTGGTCCGAAACCGGAGCCACGGCGACCGAGGCCGGACTCGACGCGCGCATCGCGGGTCTGCGCGACGAACTGGCGCAGAGGCTTTCCGAACTTTGAAAGCGAGGGGGGCGCGCCCTAGATCAGGGGGATGACCGCCCTGCCCCCCTCTTTCGAGCACTGGTTCGCCACGCGCGGCTGGAGCATTCACCCGCACCAGCGCGAAATGCTGGCGCGCGCCGATGCGCCCTCCCTCATGCTCATCGCGCCCACCGGGGGCGGCAAGACGCTTGCGGGTTTCCTGCCAACGCTGGCGGAACTGGCGGACGGCGCGCACAAGGGGCTGCACACGCTCTACATCTCGCCATTGAAGGCGCTGGCGACTGATATACGCCGCAATCTCACCATCCCGATCGAGGAGATGGACCTGCCGATCCGGGTCGAGGATCGCACCGGCGACACCAAGCAGACCGCCAAGAAACGTCAGCGCGCCGACCCGCCGCAGATCCTGCTGACCACACCCGAGAGCCTCGCTCTGCTTATCTCCTACGAGGACGCGCCGCGTATCTTCGCGGGGCTGCAGCGGGTCATCGTCGATGAGATCCACGCCTTGGCCGAGGGTAAGCGCGGCGACCAGCTGATGCTGACACTGGGGCGGCTGGAGACGCTTTCGCCCGGGCTGCGCCGCGTCGGTCTTTCGGCCACGGTGGACGACCCCGACGCCTTGGCCGCCCAGCTCGCCCGCGCGCCGGACCCTTGCGAGATCATCGTGGCCGATCCCGGCCCCGATCCCGACATCTCGATGCTGCATACCGAAGCCCCACCGCCTTGGGCCGGGGCGGGCGGTGCCTATGCGGTGCGCGAGGTGCTGGCGCAGGTAAAGCAGCACAAGACCACGCTGATCTTTCACAACACCCGCGCGCAGGCCGAGATCTTCTTTCACAAGCTCTGGCTCGCCAACGAAGACGACCTGCCTATCGGTATCCACCACGGGAGCCTGTCGCGGCAGGTCCGCGCCAATGTCGAAGCGGCGATGGTGGCCGGAGAGCTGAAGGCCATCGTCTGCACCGGCAGTCTCGATCTCGGCATCGATTGGGGCGACGTCGACCTCGTGATCCAGATCGGCGCGCCCAAGAACGTCAAACGCCTCGTGCAGCGCATCGGCCGGGCCAACCATCAATACAACGCGCCCTCCAAGGCGCTCCTCGTGCCCGCCAATCGCTTCGAGGTGGTCGAATGCATGGCAGCACTCGAGGCGGTGAAGGCGCGCGAACTCGATGGCAACCCCAAGGGCCCCGGTCCGCTCGACGTGCTGTGCCAGCATATCATGATCACCGCCTGCGCCGGACCCTTCGACGAGGACGCGCTGTTCGCGGAGGTTCGAGGCGTCGGCGCCTATGCCGGGATCAGCCGGGCGCAGTTCGACGACTGTCTCGATTTCGTGGCGACGGGCGGCTACGCGCTGCGCGCCTATGACAAGTGGAAGCGCCTGCTGCAGCGCCCTGACGGGCTGTGGCAGCTGCGGGACCCGCGCTCGGCTTTGCGCATTCGCATGAACATCGGCACCATTCAAGACGCCGACATGCTGAAGGTGCGGATGCGCGGACGCGGCGGGCGGCCCTTGGGCGAGGTCGAAGAGGGCTTTGCCTCCTCACTGACGCCGGGCGACACCTTCCTCATTGGCGGTCAGGTCGTGCGCTACGAGACCCTGCGCGAGATGACCGTGGAGGTCACCCGTCGCGCCGACCGCGAGCCGCGCATCGCCACCTATGCGGGGGCCAAAATGCCCACATCGGCGCAGCTTGCGCACCGCATCCTCGACACGCTGCAGCGCCCCGACTGGCCCGAGCTGCCGCGCCACACGCGCGACTGGCTGCACCTGCAGCGCGAGGTGTCGCAGATGCCCCAGCGCGGGCGCATCCTCGTCGAGACGTTTGAGCATGACGGGCGGCACCACGCCTGTTTCCACACCTTTGCGGGCCGCCATGCGCAGCAGACGCTGGGGCTACTGCTCACGCGGCGGATGGAGACGCTGGGGCTGCACCCGCTCGGGTTCGTCGGCACCGACTATGCGACGCTGGTTTGGGGCCTCGACGAACTAGACGACCCCGCGCCGCTGTTCGAGGCGCATGAATTGCGCGAGGGGCTGGAAGGGTGGCTCACTTCGAACGCGGTGATGAAGCGGACCTTTCGGGGCGTCGCCAGCATCGCGGGGCTGATCGAGAAGAACCTGCCGCAGGTCCGCAAGACCGGGCGTCAGGCGACCTTCAGCTCGGACATCCTTTACGACACGCTGGCTAAATACGACCCCGAGCATTTGATCCTTCGGGTCACGCGCCAAGAGGCGATGCGCGGTCTGGTAGACTTTGCCCGTGTCGAGGAGATGCTTGAGCGCACCAAGGGTCGGGTCGATCTGGTGCGCGCCAAGCGCCCCACCCCGCTCGCCGCCGCGATGCTGCTCGAGCGCGATCGTGTGCCAGTGGCGGGCGCGGGTCGCGAGCGTCTGGCCGAGGAGGAGGCGGCGCGGCTGCTCAAGGAATCCGGCCTCGCGGCTTTTGGAGCGGCGACCATCGCGGGGGTGTGAGGGCGGTCTCGCTTGCATGAGCGGTCCGGCGCGGGCATGGGGACGTTCCATGAACGCCATCGAGATTCCATTTCAAGGCGAGACGCTCTGCGCGCTGGCCTCCGGCGCCCTGTTCTGGCGCGCGCGCGACTTGCTGATCGTGTCGGACCTGCACTTGGGCAAGTCCGAGCGCATTGCCCGCAGGCGCGGCACCATGCTGCCGCCCTATGAAACCCGCGCGACGTTGGAACGGCTGGCGGCGGACCTTGCAGCGACACAGGCGGGCGACGTCCTGTGTCTGGGCGACAGCTTCGACGATCTGGATGCCGCGAAAGGGCTGGACCCGGAGGACCGCACGCATCTCGTCTCGCTGATCCAAGGCCGCGCCTGGCACTGGGTCGAAGGCAACCATGACCCCGGCCCTGCGGGGCTGCCGGGGGAACATCACGCCGAACTGACGCTCGGCCCGCTTACCTTCCGCCATATCGCCGAGCCGGGCGCGCAGGGGGAGCTGTCGGGGCATTACCACCCCAAGCTCGGCCTGCCCGGCTGTGGCGGCACGCGCCCGTGCTTTTTGTTCGACACCGATCGGATGATCCTGCCGGCTTACGGCGCCTATACCGGCGGTATGCCCGCCACCGCGCCCGAGCTGCGCACCCTTATCGGCAGCCCGGCCTTCGCGGTACTGACGGGAACAAAGCCCCTGCTCGTCCCCTACCCCGCGCGCGCAGGCACGGGGCGAGGTCGCAGGCGGTTCTAGTCCGAGCGCCCTTCGGGCAGGTTCAGACCATAAGCCCTTCGGGCAAGTTCAGACGGTGAGCCCTTCGGGCTCGGGCAACCCGTTCGCCCGGCAAGCAGCCGTGAGCGTGTTGGCCAACAGGCAAGCGATGGTCATCGGACCGACGCCACCCGGCACCGGGGTGATCGCGCCCGCCACCTCCTTTGCCTCTTCGAAATCGACGTCGCCTACCAGCCGCGTCTTGCCGCCCTCAACCTCGATCCGGTTGATGCCCACGTCGATCACCGTGGCACCGGGTTTGATCCACGAGCCCTTGACCATGCCGGGCCGCCCGACGGCGGCGACGACGATGTCGGCGCGGCGCACCACTTCCTCAATATCCCTGGTGCGGCTATGCGCGATGCTCACCGTGCAGCTTTCGCCCAAGAGCAGATGCGCCATCGGCTTGCCGACGATGTTGGAGCGACCGATCACCACCGCCTCCTTGCCCGACATGTCGCCCAGATGGTCGCGCAGCATCATCAGGCAGCCCAGTGGCGTGCAGGGCACCATTGCCTTCTGCCCGGTCCCCAACAGGCCGACGTTGGAGATGTGAAACCCGTCCACGTCCTTGGCCGGGTCGATGGTGTTGATGACCACGTCGGAGTTCATGTGCTTGGGCAGCGGCAGCTGGACGAGAATGCCGTGCACCTTGGCGTCAGCGTTGAGCTTTTCGACCAGTGCCACCAGATCGGCCTCGGTCGTCTCCTCCGGCAGGCGATGCGTGAAGCTCTCCATCCCAACCTCGACCGTCATCCGGCCCTTGGACTTCACATAGACTTCAGAGGCCGCATCCGCGCCTACCAGTACCACGGCGAGACCCGGGGTTACGCCATGCGCCGCCTTGAGCGACGAGACCTGTTCGGCCACGCGGCCACGGATGTCGGCGGCAAAAGCCTTGCCGTCGATGATGGTCGCGCTCATCCCGCGTCTCCCTTGCCCAGAACCTCTTCCTCGCGCGCGATGAAATGCTCCATCATCTCGCGCCACAGCCGCTCCGCGAGGCTGGTGTCGAGCCCCTCGGCATGAGCGCGAGCAATGACCTTGTCGAGCACGTCCTGCACCCGCGTCTCGATCCGCGCGGGCAATCCCTCGCCCGGCTTCAGCTCGATCGCCCGCTCGATCATCGTGGAGCGGCGCGCCAGAAGTCGCACCAACTCCGCGTCGATCGTGTCGATCTCGCGCCTGAGCGCCGCCATGTCACCGATCTCGGCCGCTGCCGTCATTCGAAATCCTCCGAAAGCTCGTTTGGCGGCCTTTTCCCACAGGATGGCGGTCTAGAACAGACCCTCGACGTGACCGGTCTTGGACAGGCGGATCCGCTCGGCGGCGGGGCGGCTCGGCAGACCGGGCATGGTCATGATCTCTCCGCAGATCGCCACCACGAAACCCGCCCCTGCCGAGAGCCGCACCTCGCGCACCGGAACGTCATGGCCGGTGGGGGCGCCGCGACGCGTCGGGTCGGTGGTAAAGCTGTACTGCGTCTTGGCCATGCAGACAGGAAGGTGGCCATAGCCTTGCGCCTCCCAAGCGTGGAGCTGCTCGCGGATCCTGGCGTCGGCGATGGCCTGATCGGCGTGGTAGATGCGTCGCGCGATGGTGTCGATCTTGTCGAACAGCCCCATCTCGTCCTCGTAGAGCGGCGAGAAGGCCGCGGCGCCGCTTTCGGCCAGTGCCACGACACGCTGGGCCAACGCCTCCGCGCCACGCCCGCCTTCGGCCCAATGGCGGCACAGCACCGCCTCGGAGCCGTGGTGATGCACATAGTCCGTGACGGCGGCGATCTCGGCCTCGCTGTCGCCGTCGAAATGGTTGATCGCCACCACCACCGGCACGCCAAACCCCTTGAGGTTCGACAGGTGCCGCCCGAGGTTGGCGCAGCCGCGCGCCACGGCTTCGGGGTCATGCCGGGCCAAATCTTCCTTGGCGGTGCCGCCGTTCATCTTGAGCGCGCGGATCGTCGCCACGAGCACGGCGGCATCGGGGTGCAGCCCGGCCTTGCGGCACTTGATGTCAAAGAATTTCTCGGCCCCCAGATCTGCGCCGAACCCGGCCTCCGTCACCACGAAATCCGCGAGCTTCAGCGCCGTCGTGGTGGCGATGACCGAGTTGCAGCCATGCGCGATGTTGGCGAAGGGGCCGCCATGCACGAAGGCGGGATTGTTCTCGAGCGTCTGCACGAGGTTGGGCTGCATCGCGTCGCGCAGGAGCACCGTCATCGCACCATCGGCCTTCAGATCGCGCGCGAACACCGGCGTCTTGTCGCGTCGATAGGCCACGATCATGTCGCCTAGGCGCTTTTCGAGATCTTGCAGATCGGTGGCGAGGCACAGGATCGCCATCACCTCGGAAGCGACGGTGATGTCGAAACCCGCCTCACGCGGAAAGCCGTTCGATACCCCACCCAAGGAGGCCGTGATTTGCCGCAGGGCGCGGTCGTTCATGTCCATGACGCGCCGCCAAACGATGCGGCGGGTGTCGATGTCGAGCTCATTGCCCCAGTAGATATGGTTGTCGATCATCGCCGAAAGCAGGTTGTGCGCGGAGGTGATCGCGTGGAAGTCGCCGGTGAAATGGAGGTTCATCTCCTCCATTGGCACGATTTGCGCATAGCCGCCGCCCGCCGCCCCGCCCTTCATGCCAAAGTTCGGTCCGAGCGAGGCCTCGCGGATGCAGACCGCCGCCTTGCGTCCGATGCGGTTGATGGCGTCGCCCAAACCCACAGTGGTGGTGGTCTTGCCCTCGCCCGCAGGCGTTGGATTGATCGCCGTCACGAGGATCAACTTGCCGTCCGGGCGGCCTTTCAGGCTGTCGATGAAGGGCTGGGAGATCTTGGCCTTGTCGTGGCCATAGGGGAGCAGGTCGGCCTCTCCGATGCCAAGCCGTGCGCCGATCTCGCGGATCGGCAGCTTGTCTGCCGCGCGGGCGATCTCGATGTCGGTTTTCTGCGCCATGTCCGGCCTCCCTTTTCCCTGCCTCAGCGTCGCGGCTTGGGGCAGGTTGTCCTGCGTCCCGGCGACCCTTCGACGCGCTTAAGCGTCGCTCATGGCGTCCGGACGCCACGCTCTTTGATCTGGCAGATGCAGACGCAACGCATCGCCACGCCGCAGCGTGCCGGGCCGCTCAACCCATGCGGTGACGCCGCGCAGGCCCTTGGCGGCGGTCTTAAATGCCTTTCCCTGCCCCGGATGCGCCGCTTCTATGGTCATCGCCGGAAATTGGCAGGGCCGATTCTGCATGTCGATCACGAGCGTGCTGCCATCAGGCCCCTGCAGCCGCGCCGAAGGCGGAAGATGGCTGAAGTCGGGCAGGCCCTCTATGACGACCGAAGCACCGAGCCACGCGGGGTCGATCGTCTCCAGCCCCAGCTTCGCGGCGATCTTTGCCATCTCTTCGGCCCCTACAAGGCTGAGCTGACGCGTGTTGCGGATTTCGGTGCCCCGAACGTGCTGCGAGGTGACGCGCGAACACGAGGGCCGGGTCAGGCCGGCATGGATCTCGCCCGCGAGGCCGTCGAACCCAAGCGTCATCTGGTCCAACGCCTCGGTTTCGATCGTCTTGGCGTCGCGGTGCGGCACGCGGCCCAACCAAGTGATGCGACCGTAGAACTCGGTAGGGGCAAGGGCGGGCATGGCGACTCCTGCAAGCTGTGCGTCCCTCTTGCCAGCCTGAGCAGCCACGCTCAAGCGGCCACGCAAAAGCCCCGGCACCTCTCGGAGCCGGGGCTTGATGCTGTTCACGTGGACCGCGAATCAGGCGCTGGGTTCGGGAACGCCGCCATCCGTGGGTTTCGGCTTGCGCGTCTTGGGGATCGCGGTCACCGAGGCGCCGCCGCCGCCAGCTTCGGGCTTGGTGCCGTCGTCGTCATCGCCCCGGTTCAGAGGCTCCCCAGCGATTACGCGGGTGATCTCGTTGCCGGTCAGGGTCTCGTATTCGAGAAGGCCCTGCGCCAGACGCTCCAGATCCTCGCGACGCTCGGTCAGGATCCGCTTGGCAGTCTCGTAGCCCTCGTCGATGATCCGGCGGACCTCCTCGTCGATGACCTTCTGGGTCTCGGCCGAATGGCTCGCCCCGCCCGAGTAGGAGCCCAGATAGCTCTGCTGCTCGTTGGCATAGTCAATGTGGCCGATCTTGTCGGAAAAGCCAAACTGCGTGACCATCGCGCGGGCGATCTTGGTGACCTGCTGAATGTCCGAGGTGGCCCCCGAGGTGACATTCTCACGCCCGAAGATCAGCTCTTCTGCCACCTTGCCACCCATCGCCATGGCAATCTTGGAGGTGTACTTGGTGTAGGTCACCGACAATTGGTCCCGCTCGGGCAGCGACAGCACCAAGCCCAGCGCGCGACCGCGCGGGATGATCGTCGCCTTGTGAATCGGATCGTGCTGCGGGACGTTCAGGCCGACGACAGCGTGGCCAGCCTCGTGGTAGGCGGTCAGCTTCTTTTCGTCCTCGGACATCACCATGGAGCGGCGCTCGGCCCCCATCATGACCTTGTCCTTGGCACTTTCGAAATCGATCATCGTCACGAAGCGGCGGCCGACACGGGCAGCCATGAGCGCCGCCTCGTTGACCAGGTTGGCAAGGTCCGCACCCGAGAAGCCGGGCGTGCCACGGGCGATGATGCGCAAGTCCACATCGGGACCCAGCGGCACCTTGCGAGCATGCACGCCAAGGATCTTTTCGCGGCCCTTGATGTCGGGGTTCGGGACCTGCACCTGACGGTCGAAACGGCCCGGGCGCAGCAGCGCGGGGTCGAGCACGTCAGGACGGTTGGTCGCGGCGACGATGATGATTCCCTCGTTGGCCTCGAAACCGTCCATCTCGACCAGAAGCTGGTTCAGCGTCTGCTCGCGCTCGTCGTTGCCGCCGCCGTAGCCAACGCCACGCGACCGTCCCACGGCATCGATCTCGTCGATGAAGACGATGCAGGGCGCGTTTTTCTTGGCCTGCTCGAACATGTCGCGCACACGGGACGCGCCAACGCCCACGAACATCTCGACGAAGTCGGAGCCCGAGATGGTGAAGAAGGGCACGCCTGCCTCGCCCGCGATGGCGCGTGCGAGCAGCGTCTTACCGGTGCCCGGAGGGCCCACGAGCAGCGCACCCTTGGGGATCTTGCCACCCAAGCGCGAGAACTTCTGCGGGTTGCGCAGGAACTCGACGATCTCTTCGAGCTCGTCCTTAGCCTCGTCGATGCCAGCGACGTCATCGAAGGTGACGCGGCCATGCTTTTCGGTGAGCAGTTTGGCGCGGCTCTTGCCAAAGCCCATCGCGCCGCCTTTGCCGCCGCCCTGCATCCGGTTCATGAAGTAGATCCAGACGCCGATCAGCAGCAGGAACGGCAACAGCGACAGCAGGAAGGTGGTGAAGCCCGACTGTTCCTGGCTACGCGCGCTCACCGGGATCTCGCGCTCGATCAGAAGCTGCGTGACCTCGGCGTCCTCGGGCTTGATAGTGACATAGTCGCGCCCATCGGTGCCACGATAACGCACCTCTTCGCCGTCCAGCGTGACCTGCGAGACATTGCCGGTTTCGACAGCCTCGACAAAGTCGGAATAGTTGCGGGTATTCGACTGGAGCGTGGACTGCCCGCCGCTGAACAGGTTGAACAGCGCCAGGATCAGCAAGAAAAGCACGACCCAGAAGGCGATGTTGCGCGCGTTGCCCAAGAGATTTCCTCCGAAAATTGGTTTGGCCGCGCGAAAGGGAAGGCACGGGCCACGAACTCAAAATAGAGATTGCCGCGCCATCTTCAATGAGGAAGCGTCCGATAAGGGAAATCCGCGACAATCCGCGCCTGATAGGCCGCGTCGGGCATGACGCAAGGGGCTGCCAACAGCGTTCCATTGCGCCAAAGAGCCGGGCTAGACAGCAACGCGGGCCTCGGTACGCCTAAATCGCGCCACTTCGGGCAAAGCGCGAGCCCGGCCTGACCCAGCGCCCCGATCATCGCACTGTCGTCGGCCCCGTCGATCCGCCACCGACCATCCCACGCAGCCTTCGCCATCACGTGGGCCTCAACGCGGCCCGGCTCGCGGCACAGCCAGAGCCGCCCGGCTTTCTGGGCCAAAAGCACGCCTGACAGGCTGCGCCACTGTCCCTGCCCCGCGAAATCGAGCGTTGCGCGCAGGCTGTTCAACCGAGGCCGGTAGTCGCGCCCCCCCACCCAGCGCAGCGCGGCGGAAACAAGCCGCAGCCGGGTTTCCTCGGGGGCGTCTCGGAGCATCGCGGCGTCGATCTCGACCGCGCCCGCCCGCAGCCGCACCGCACGCGTCGAGAGATCCATCGCAAGATGTTCGAGCGCGGCCCGCGCCATCGCCATGCGATCCGCCGTATCGGCCAACCCTTCGGGCGTGATGCCGACCGGTCCGAGCGCGGCAAGCGCGTCTCTCGCGCGTACCCGTTGATAGCGCGGATCGGCGTTCGAGGGGTCCTCATCCCAAGCGATGCCGCGCGCCGTGAGCCAAAGGCGCAGATCGTCGCGCCGCAGTTCAAGCAGCGGTCTGAGCCACATCACTCCGTCGTCCTGCCGCGCGGCCACCATGCCCGCGAGCCCATCGACGCCCGACCCCCGCGCCAGCCGCATCAGCACCGTCTCGGCCTGATCATCGAGCGTATGCCCCAGCGCCACGGCACCAAGCCCGTGCCGCCGTGCCCAGTCGGCAAGCAGGCTCCGCCGCGCCCGCCGGGCCGCGTCCTGAAGATTGCCGCGCCCCTCCCATCCGGTCCAGTCGAGGATCTCGTGCGGCACCTCAAGACCGGCACAGGCGCGCGCCACCCGCTCGGCTTCGGCGCGGGCTTCGGGCCGCAGGCGGTGATCGACGGTCGCCACGCGCACCGCGATGCCGCGCGCCCGCGCCTCGGGCGCCAGCATGTGCAAGAGCGCCATGGAATCGCCGCCCCCCGACACGGCAAGACCGAGCCCCTCGCAGGGCCCGGTCTCGAAGCATCGGGTGGCGATACGGACGAGATCGTCCGGCGCGTCGGTCATCGGGCTGCCGTCACTGGCCCGCCATCACTGGCACGACAGGTTCTGCATGGCGGTCTGCGCCTCGGTGGCCGCCGGATCGCCGGGGAACCGGGTGCCGACCTCGCCCAGTGTCACGCAGGCGTCGGGCACCTGCCCTAGCGCGGCGAGCGATTGGCCCAGTTTGAACAGCGCCTGCGCCGCGACCTTGCCGTCGGGATCGCCCGAAAAGCTGTCGAGATAGGCGCGCGCTGCGCCCGAGCTGTCGCCGAGACCCGACAGGGCCTCGCCGCGCTTGAACAGGGCCTCGGCGCTCAGCGCACCGCCGGGGTAGGTCTGGACATAGGCCGCAAACTGGTCAGCGGCGCCGCGAAAGTCACCTTGGGCGAGCGCCTCCGACGCCCGCTCGAAGTCCGCCTGCTCGCCGATGGCGAGCGCGGGGCCGGACCCGGTCGGAGCCGGGGCCGCAGGGGTGGGCACGTTCGAGGCGCTGTCGACGCCGCCCAAGCTCGGCGTGTCGCCAAGTTGGGAAATGTCGCAATCGGGCTCGATCTCGCAAATGCGGAATTCGAGGTCGCCGACGCGGTTGGTGCCATCGGTGGTGATCCGGTTGATCCGGAACTCCAGCTCCTCGGTCTTCGAGGTCAGACCCTGAAGCTGTGCCTCGATGGCGTTGAGCCGCTCGAGCGCCGAGTTGCCGCCCACCGCCTGCGGGGCGGCTCCGGTGGTGCCAAGCTCGCCGCGAAGCGACTGAATGTCGCCGTAGAGCACCGACAGTTCCTGACGGATGTCGGCGAGGGTCTTGTCCTGCCCCTGCGCAAACCCCGCGGCCGGAGCCGCGAGGGCGCACAGGAGCGCGAGGCTGCGAAGGGGCCCGGTCATCAGCTCAGCGCCCCGGCGGCGATGACGGTGACGGCGCGGCGGTTCTGCGCATAGCAGCTCGGGTCGGAGCAGGTCGCGACCGGGCGCTCCTTGCCGTAGGAGATGGTGCGCAGACGCGACGACGGCACACCGCGCGAGATCAGGAACTCGCGCGCGGCGTTGGCACGGCGCGCGCCCAGAGCCACGTTGTATTCGCGGGTGCCCTGCTCGTCGGCATGACCCTCGATCACGGCGAGGTAGTCGGTGTTGGTCATCAGCCACTGGGCCTGACCGCTCAGAGTGGCCATCGCCTCGGGGGTCAGGGTCGACTGATCGACCTGGAACAGCACCCGGTCGCCGATGCTCTGGGCAAAGTACTCGGGGCTGTTAGGATTGCCCGCGCCACCGAGACCGCCTTGGCCGATCCCGGCCGACTGGTCAAAGCCCGCGCCGGCACCTGCGCCAAGGCCATCGGCCCCCGCACCTGCGCCCGCGCCCGCGCCAAAGCGGTCAGGCCGCGTGCAGGCCGAGAGCGCCAGCGCGCCGATGAGAATGGAAGCGGTGAGATACTTGTTCATGTGTCAGGTCCTGCCCCTCGAGGAGTGTTTGTCGGCATGCCTAGCACGGGGTCGCCCCCGTGCAAACGGCGCGTCATTGCTGCAGCGGGCCCCACGAGGGATCCGAAGAGAAGCCGCCCGTGGGCACGGGCTTGAGATTGCGGCCCGAGATGTCGACCGAATGGACCTGCGGGCCGCCCGAAGCGCCCTGAGTTTCGCGGGTGAACATCAACACGCGGCCGTTGGGCGCCCAGCTCGGGCTCTCGTCGAGGAAGGACGAGGTGAGCAGACGCTCTTCGGAGCCGTCGGTGCGCATTACACCGATGTGGAAGCGGCCGGCGTTCTGCTTGGTGAAGGCGATGAGATCGCCGCGCGGGCTCCAGACCGGGGAGCCGTAGCGCCCCTCGCCAAAGGAGATGCGCTGCGGCTCGCCACCAGAGCCGGACATCACATAGATCTGCTGGGTGCCAGAGCGGTCGCTCTCGAACACGATGCGGCTGCCGTCGGGCGAGAGCGAGGGCGAGGTCTCGATCGAGGGGGCCGACGTCAGGCGGCTGTGCGAGCCCGAGTTCAGATCGGTGCGATAGATATCGGTGTTGCCGCCCGTGGAGACCGAATAGATCACCGAGCCGCCGTCCTTGGAAAAGCGGGGACTGAAGGCCATCTCGCCCTCGACCGTGCTGATCTGGCGACGCCCGACGCTGGCCACGTCGAGAAGGTTGATGCGGGGAAAGCCGCTTTCATAGCTGGTGTAGAGCACGCGGTCGCCATTGGGCGAGAACCGCGGGGCCAGCACGAGGCTGTTGCTGTCGGTCAGGAACTGCCGGTTCTCGCCGTCGTAATCCATGATCCCGAGGCGCCGCGCGCGGCTGTCCTTGGGGCCGGACTCGGAAACAAAGACGACGCGGCTGTCGAAATAGCCGCTCTCGCCCGTGATGCGCGAATAGACCGCGTCGGCCACCTTGTGACCCATGCGGCGCCAGCCGCCCGTGGTGCCCGCGAACTGCAGCCCCTCGCCCAGTTCGGCGCCGGTGAACACGTCATAGAGCCGGAACTTCACGGTGAGCTGGTTGCCGTTGACCGCGACCGCGCCGGTAATCAGCGCCTGCGCGTTGATCGCGCGCCAGTCGGGATAGGCCACGGGGCTGGCAAAGCTCGCCGGGGTGGAAATGAAGGACGAGGACGGGATCTCGCGGAACAGGCCCGTGCCCGACAGGTCCTGCGCCACAACGCGGGTGATGTCGGCGGCCACCTGCTCGGCCCCTGCCGTTTCGGCTTGAAAGCCCGGCACCGCGAAGGGCAGCGGTTCGATCACACCTTCGGAAATGGTGATCCGCAAGGGGCCGCTCTGCGCAAGAGAGGGTGCGGGAAGGGCAGCCGCCGCGACGAGCGGCGCCAGCAGAAGCGCGATGGTTCTGGTCAGCATCATTGTCCTCGTTCCGTCAGGCCGCGGGGGTTCGGATCCCCTTTTTGCGCAGCGGCGTGTGATTGGGCAACGCCCCAAGGGGCGCAGGTGTTCAACGGTTTCGTGAGCGGCGCGCCGTCGCATCAGCGCATCCGCATGCCGGAGGGGTCGAAGGTCATCTCGACCTCCTTCCACTGCTCGTATTTGTCGGCGGGCAGCACATAGCCTTCGCGCTGGCAGCGCAGGATGGCGCGGCGGGCCGACTGGTAGGCCGCCTCGATCGCGCCCTCGGTGCCGCCATCGCCAGACACGCGGCGCACGTCGCCCTGTACCCGGCCCTGCGGGTCAAGGTCGAAGGCAACGGTGAGCGTCACCCGCGCGGCCTCGGAGCCCACGTCGACGTTCCAGCACTGCTGCACCGCGACGCGGAAGGCATCCTGTTCGCCCCCCGTCATCGGCGGGCCGGGGTTGGCGGCGGCCGCGGGGGCCTGCGGGGCGGGCGTGCTCGCCAGAGCGGCGGCCAGCGCGTCGGCCACGGCATCGCTGGTGTCGGTGCTGGGCGCAGGACTGGTGTCGGGCTCGGCGTCCTGCGACTGCGCGGTCTGGGTCTGCGGCGGCGTCTCTGGGGCCGGCTCTGGTGCGGGTGCGGCGCGGGCGGGCCGCGACGGCGGGCGCGGTGCCGAGGGCGGCGCGAGCGCGGCCACCTGCGGCGCGGGCGGCGTTTCGGGGGCGCTCGCCGGTTCCTCGGCCTCGGTCACGATCTCGGTCGTGGCCTCCTCGGGGGCGGTCGCCTGCTCCTCGATCTCGGCCACCTCGGCGCTCTCGGCCTCGGGAGTCGCGGCTTCGCGTACGACGTCGGCCACCTGCGCGTCGGGCGGCGGCGGGGCGACGGCTTCCGGTGCGACGCGCGGCGCGGGGCGCGGCACTGGGCGCTCGGCGACATTGGGCAGCGGCACCGACGGCGGGGCCGCGGCGGGGGGTGGTGGCGGCGGCGCGACGTCCTGTGCGGCCTCGGCGGGCGGCTCTGGCAGCGGTTCGGGCGCGGGCGGTGGCGGAGACTCCTCGGTGGGAGCCTCGGGCGCAGGCGGCGGCGGGGCGGCCTCGGTCGGCGTCTCCTGGGGCACCTCTGGCGCGGGCGGCGTCTCCTCGACCACGGGTGTCTCGGGGGCGGGCGGCACATCGGTCTGCGGCTGCGGCGATGTGGCGGCGACCAGCGCCGCGTATTCCTCGCCCGAAACGACGGACACGGGTGCGATTTCGAAATCCAGCGGTTCGCTGTCGAGACCCCAGCCCATGACGAGCCAGAGCAGCAGGCCGGCGTGGCCGATACCCGAGATGTAGCCCCCCGTGCTCATGACATCAGGGCCTCAGCCGCCCGAAGGCAGCGCGGTCGGCGCGCCTGCGCCGAAATCCGAGCCGCCCACGTCGGTGACGAGGCCGATGTTCGAGAATCCGCCCGCGTTGAGCGCGCCCATGACCTCGGCCACGCGGTTCCACGCGTTGGCCCCGTCGGCCCGCAGGAAGATGCGGTTGCCCGAGCGCTCGGCGGCGATCGCCTGAAGCCGGGTGATCAGCTCGCCCTGCGGCACCTCGGTGGTCTGGATCATCAGGCCGCCTTCGGCCGTCACGGTGACAGTCAGCGGCTCTTCCTCGTCCGAAGGCAGTGCCGAGGCGGCGGTCTGCGGCAGCTCCACGGGGATGCCCACGGTCATCAGCGGTGCCGCGACCATGAAGATGATGAGCAGCACCAGCATCACGTCCACGAAGGGCGTGATGTTGATCTCGGCCATCGGCTGCGCCCGGCCCCGGCGGCGTCCGCGACGATTGCCGCCCCCGCCCGACTTCATGACACCCGCGCCCATCTCAGCTGTCCAGCTGGCGCGACAGGATGGTCGAGAACTCGTCGGCGAAGGCCTCGTAGCCGCCGACCAGACGGTCGGCATCCGCCGAAAGCTTGTTGTAGAAGATCACGGCCGGAATTGCGGCCATCAGGCCCAAACCCGTGGCGAGCAGCGCCTCGGCGATGCCCGGTGCCACGACGGCGAGGTTGGTGTTTTGCGCCTCGGCGATCTCGATGAAGGCATTCATAATGCCGAAAACGGTGCCGAACAGGCCGACGAAGGGCGCGGTCGAACCGGTGGTGGCGAGCACGGGAAGCCCGCGCTGCAGCCGTCCGGCCTCCTTGGCGATGGCCACGTCCATGCCGCGGTCGATGCGCGCCTGCGCGCCTGCGATCAGCCCGCCGTCCTGTCGGTGCGATCGCCGCCATTCGGTCATGCCGGCGGTAAAGATACGCTGCGACGCGCCATGCGGATCGGCACCGATCTCGTCGAAGAGCTGATCGAGAGGCTCGCCGGACCAGAAGGCGCGGTCGAAGCGCGCAGCCTCGGCACGGGCGGCGCGATATTGCACGATCTTGTCGACGATCACGGCCCAGCACCAGATCGACGCCAGGATCAACGCAATCATGACCAATTTGACGGTGATCGTCGCGCGGGCAAAAAGCGCCCACATCGAGAAGTCGGTTACCTGATCCATCTGCCTGCTCTTTGTGTCGCGCGTACGGCCTCTCGCGGGCCGCCTTGGCCGCGCATAACCGATCCGCCGGGCGAAATCCACTTCGCGCTTTGCACGGCGGCGTGAGCTGTTACAGCCCCCCGCCGTCGCACGGCGCAGCTATCGGCGGAACTTCGCGCAGTCCATGACGTCGCTAACCGGCCCCGATCGCGCGGCGCAGCAGGGGCGGAAGCCGCAGGGGCCGCCCTTCGTTCGACAGCGCCACGAGTTGGACGCGGGCGGCAAAGCAAGTCTCGTCGCCACGCCGTACGGTCTGGGCCAGCGTGATCCGCGCGCCGCCCAACTCCTCAACCCGCGTCTCGACCTCCAGCACATCGTCGAATCGGGCCGGCGTCAGGTAATCGGCCTCAACGCGGCGCACCGCGAAGACGAGCCCCTGTTCGGCCTTGAGCCGCGACTGATCGATGCCCAAGCCTCGCACCCACTCGGTGCGGGCGCGCTCAATGAACTTGAGATAATTGGCGTAGTAGACGATGCCCGCGAGGTCCGTGTCCTCATAATAGACCCGGACCTCGAAGCGGTGGCTCAATGGTCCATCCGCGCAGCAAGGCGCAGCGCGGTCGCCGGATCGTCGGAGGCGGCGGGCAGCACCGGATCGTAAGCCGCGCGAATGAGCGCTGCGATCTCGGGCTTGAGCACCACCGTGCCATCCTCGGAGGCGGCCAGCGGCGAGGCGGTGTCAAAGGCGCTCTCGGACCATGTGAGCATCGACAGAACCGCCTGGCTCAGCGCGAGCACATCGGCGGGCGTTTCGAGCGCCTCGCCCTTCATGCGCAGAAACACGATGCCCGCACGGATCGCGCCGTCGGGCTCGAAGCGAAAGGCGCGGTACTGGCTGGCGTCCCCCTCTTCGAGCTTGACCAAAAGCTCGGGCAGGCCCGGCACCAGCTTGTCGAGATCGGGTACCGCCGTCAGCTCGTCCCATTCGCGGCAAAAGAACATCAGCAGGTTCACCCCGAGTTCGGGGTCGGTCTCGGCCATGTCATGATCGGCGAGGTGGCACAGCGCCTGCAGCGCCGACTTGATCACCGAGAGCGTCTCTTCCTCGACGCCGAAGACCACCGGCGCGATGGGGCGGGCCCAACGGGCGCACATGTAGCTGCCGTCGCCACGGGTGAACATCGCCTCTACGGTTTTCGCATCCAGCATGGCCGGTCCTCCTGTTTCCACTGGCAATACGCGGCACCGGGCCGCGCGTCCAGCGTCCGGGGGTCAGTCGAACAGCACGCCCTGCCCCGCGTCGGGCGCGCGCGGCACGGCCAATCCGAGGTGTCGCCACGCGGCGTGGGCCAGCATCCGGCCACGTGGCGTGCGCTGGATCAGACCTTGTTGCAGCAAGAACGGCTCGATCACCTCTTCCAAGGCGTCGCGGCTCTCCGACAGGGCCGCTGAAAGCGTCTCGATCCCAACCGGGCCGCCGCCATAGGCCTCCGCGATCAGCCGCAGGTAGCGCCGGTCGGCGCCATCCAGCCCCAGATCGTCGACGCCAAGCCGGGTCAGGGCGCTGTCGGCCAGCTCTTGCGTGACCCGCCCATCGCCCTCGACCACCGCAAAATCGACGACCCGGCGCAAAAGCCGACCCGCGATGCGCGGCGTGCCCCGCGCCCGTCGTGCGATCTCGCGCGCGCCCGCGTCATCGGCAGGCGTCCCAAGCAGGCGGGCGTTGCGGGTGACGATCTCGTGCAACTCGTCGACGCTGTAGAACTGCAGCCGGGTCGGGATGCCGAAGCGGTCGCGCAGCGGCGTGGTCAGCAGGCCGAGCCGGGTGGTGGCCCCAACCAGCGTGAAGGGCTGCAATTCGATCCGCACCGTGCGCGCCGCAGGCCCTTCGCCGATCACGAGGTCGAGCGCGTAATCCTCAAGCGCCGGGTAGAGCACCTCCTCCACGGCGGGATTCAAGCGGTGAATCTCGTCGATGAAAAGCACGTCGCGCGGCTCGAGATTGGTCAGGATCGCCGCGAGATCGCCTGCCTTGGCCAGCACCGGCCCGGAGGTCATGCGAAACCCCACGCCGAGTTCGCGCGAGATGATCTGCGCCAACGTCGTCTTGCCCAGTCCCGGCGGCCCGTGGAACAGCGTGTGGTCCATCGCCTCGCCGCGAATGCGCGCGCTTTCGATGAAGACACGCAGGTTGGCGCGGGCCTCGGCCTGGCCGATGAACTCGTTGAGGCCCTGCGGCCGCAAGGCGCGGTCGTGGTCCTCTGGCAGCCGCTCGGGACGGAGCGCGGGATCGGGGGCGTCGGTCATGGTTCGGTCCTATGCATCGCGGGGATGCTGCAAAAGAGGGCGCGGCATCTCACCGCTCCTTCGGGGCCAGCTTGCGCAGCGCCGCACGGATGAGCGCCGGCGTGTCGGCCTCTGGCGCCTCATGCGCGGATTCGGCCACGGCCCCGGCGGCTTCAGAGAGGCCATAGCCGAGGTTGCCCAGCGCCGAGAGCGCTTCGGCCTGTGCCGCGGCGCTGCCTGTGTCCTTCTTCGGCGCGGACTTGCGCTTCGCGGCTGGAGCTTCGGCAGGCGCGTCATCGATCACGGCATCGGCGTCGCCCTCGCGCATCGCGGCGGGCTGAGCGCCCATCGCCATGATTGAGGGTGCCTTGTCCTTGAGTTCGTTCACGACCCGCTGCGCCGTCTTGGGACCGACCCCCTTGGCCCGCGCCACCGCCGACCAGTCGGCCAAGGCGATGGCCCGGCCCAGACCGTCGGCGCCCAGCGCGCCCAAGATCGCCAGCGATGCCTTGGCACCGATGCCCTGCACCGTAAGCAGCAGCCGGTGCCATTCCTTTTCGACCAGCGTCGGAAAGCCGAAGAGCTGCAGGATATCTTCGCGAACCAGAAGCTCGGTGTAGAGCGCCACCGCCTCGCCTGGCCCCGGCAGCTGCGCCAGAACCCGGTCGGAGACGTAGACCACATATCCCACGCCGCGCACGTCGATCAGCACGTGATCGGTGGCGCGGTATTCGAGCCGTCCGGCGATGCGCCCGATCACGCCCGGGCCCTCGCGGCGTCGGCGCGTGCCACGGCGGCGGCCAGATGCCCTGCCGATTGCAGGTGATGCGCGTGGCAGATCGCGACGGCGAGCGCGTCGGCGGCGTCGGCGCTGTCGAGCTTCACGCCCGGAAGCTGGAGCTTCACCATGTGCTGCACCTGCGTCTTGGCGGCAGCCCCGTTGCCGACCACCGCCTTCTTGATGGTCGAGGGCATGTATTCGCCCACCGCCAGACCCGCCTCGGCAGGGATCATCAGCGCGATGCCGCGCGCCTGGCCGAGCTTGAGCGTGCCCGCCCCGTCTGAGTTGACGAAGACATGTTCGACCGCCGCAGCCTCGGGGCCGTGTTCGGCGATCACCGCGCGCAGCTGATAGGCCAGCGACAAGAGCCGCTCGGCAAGGTCGTCACCCTCGGAATGGCAGGTGCCGTTGGCGACATGGCGCAGCCGTGCGCCCGTGGCCTCGATCACGCCCCAGCCGAGATTCCGCAGACCCGGATCTATACCGATGACTCGCATGTGCCCCCATCCGCCGATTGCGGCTGCTCTGCGCCCCGGCCTTGTTCTATGTGGTTTTTCCGATCCCTAGCACAAAGAGCGAACGCAGGCCATGGAGAGATCTCAAAGTCCCATCCGGGCAATCTCTTCTTCGAGCTGGCGTTGCATATAGGGCTTGGCCAGTCGCGGCAGGTCGAGCGTGGCCCCCTCCGGCAGTTCGGCATAGCCGGTGGCCAGCAGGATCGGCAGGCTGGGTCGCAGCTCGCGGGCGTGGCGCGACAGCTCGCCCCCGTTCATGCGTGGCATAGAGTAATCAGTGATCATCAGGTCGATCTCAATGTCGCTTTTCAGTACCGCGAGCGCCTGTTCGCCGGACCCTGCCTGGGTGACCTGATGGCCCAGATCCTCCAGCAGATCGACGCTGCTCATCGCGATCAACGCGTCGTCATCGACGAAGAGAATGCGCAAAGACCCGCGTGGGGTCGTCTTTGCGACAAGCGCGGGTGTCGGCATGTCTATGTCCTTGTCCTCGATTTCGGCCACTGGCAGCCACAGCTCGGCCCGCGTGCCCTCGCCGGGGCGGCTCGACAGGCGCAGTGCGCCGTGCAGCTGCTGGGCGAGGCCATGGATCATCGACAGGCCAAGCCCGGTGCCCTTGCCCAATTCCTTTGTCGAAAAGAACGGTTGCGTCGCCTGCGCGAGCGTCGTCGCATCCATGCCGATCCCGGTATCACTGACCGAGAGCCGCAGATACTGACCTGCGGCGAGATCGTCGTCGCCCGATGCCTCGCTCAGGTCGAGGGCGATGGCGAGGCGACCGCCGCCGGGCATCGCGTCGCGGGCGTTGACCGCGAGGTTGAGAAGCGCGAGGTCGAACTGGTTGCCGTCGACCTGCGCGGGCGGCAGCCCTTCGGGCAGGCTGAAGCTCAGCTCGACACCGTCGCCGACCGAGCGGCGCAACAGTTCTTCGGAGCCGCGCACCAGCCCGGCCAGGCCGCGCGGCTCGATCTTGAGCTCCTGACGGCGCGCGAAGGCCAGAAGCCGCTGGGTCAGCGCCGCGCCGCGCTGCGCGCCCTGAATGGCGCCATCAATCAGCCGCTCGGCACGCGGATCGTCGGCGATATGTCGCGACAGCAGGTCGAGGTTGCCCAGCACCGCCATCAGCAGGTTGTTGAAGTCATGCGCCACGCCGCCGGTGAGCTGACCGATCGCTTCCATCTTCTGGCTTTGCAGAAGCTGCCCCTCGGTGCGCTCGCGCTGGCGGATCTCCTCGAGCACACGGCTATGCGCGCTTTCAAGCTCTGCAGTGCGCTGCGCCACCCGCTGCTCCAGATCTTCGGTCTGCAGACGCTGGCTGGTTTCGGCCTGCTTGCGCGCGGTCACATCCGAGGTGACGCCGATCATTCGCGGCGTGCCGTCGGGATCGTATTGGATACGCGCATGGGCCTCGGCCCAATGCAGGCTGCCATCAGGCCAGACCGTGCGGAACTCGACCGCGTAATCCTGCCCCGCCTGCGTCGCCCGCTCGATCGTCGCCATGACGGTGTCGCGGTCGTCCTCATGAATGCAGGCGACGAAATCGCGAAACTCGAAAGGGGCATCTGCGGGCCGACCGAAGATCGTCAGCAATGTCGGCGAACAGATCAGCTCCTCTGTCGCCGCATGGTATTCCCACGCACCAAGCCGCCCGGCCATGAGCGCCGTGCGCAGCGTCTCGTCGCTGCGGCGCAGCTGTGCCACGGCGGCGCGGGTCTCGTACTGTCTCTCGCGACCACGACGGGCCCCGCGCACGACACTGGCGAAGGTCGTCGCGTGGAAGGGGCGTTCGAGGAAGGTGACATTGCCGAGGACCTCCGAAAGCCGCGCGGCCTCGGGGTTGCGCTCGGGCCCGCCGCCGTGCCGGGTCAGCACGATGAAAGGCAGCGCCGACCAGCTTGGCTGCGCGCTCACCGCCGCGGCGAGGGCCGCGAGATCGGCATGGCGCACCGTCTCTTCGGTCAGGATGCCAAAGGCCGTGTCCTCGCCAAGCCAGGCCACGAAGCTGTCGAGATCGTCGCAGACCTGCGATGTCTGCCCGACTTCGGAAAGCAACGCCGCCGCAAGGGCGGAATCGCGCCCATGCGGTGTCAGGATCAGAGCGCGGGCACCGTGCAGGGTGTCACCGGACGGTGTCATTCGCCTCGGCCTTCATCAGGGGATCGGAGGCACCGACAAAGTCGGGCACGCCGCGTAACACGCCTTGGAAGCCATGCAATGGTTCGCCAAGCTCAAGCCCCTTTCGCGAGATCTTGAACTCGCGGATCGTATCCTCATGCGGACCGGTGCGCTTCTTGATGACCGACACCGCCCGGCGGACACGGCCCAACGCTTCGAAATAGCGCAGCAGGATGACCGTATCTGCGATGTAGGTCACATCGAGAGGCGACTGCATGTCGCCGACGAGACCATGCTGCGCCACCGTCAGATAGGTCGTCGCCCCCTGTCGGTTGAGAAATTGCAACAGCTCGTGAATATGCAGAACCAGCGCGTTTTCCTGTGGCATCGCGGCCTGATAGCCGTTCATGCTGTCGATCACGACCGTGCTCATGCCGCCTTTGGTCACGCAGTCGCGCACCCGTTGCGCGAACTCGCCCGGCGACATCTCGGCCGCGTCGATCTGCTCGATGACCAGTGCGCCACTGTCGCACATGGCCCGGATATCGATGCCGATCTTCTCGAACCGGGTCTCCATCAGGCCCAGTTCCTCGTCGAAGGAAAACACCGCCGCCTTCTCGCCACGCGCGATGGCGGCGACGGCAAACTGCACCGCGAAGAGGCTCTTGCCGGTGCCTGCGGGACCAAGGATCAGCGTGCTCGACCCCCGATCGATGCCACCTCCCAGAAGATTGTCGAGCTCCAAGATCCCGCTGGGCTGGGCCGTACGCTCATAGCCCACCCGATGCTCCAGCGCCACGAGACGTGGAAACACCTCGATGCCGCCGGTCTTGATCGCAAAGTCATGATAGCCACCGCGGTAGCGCTGGCCTCGGTACTTGGTGACCCGCAGCCGTCGCCGCTCGGCCCCGTAGTCCGGCGCCAGTTCCTCAAGCTGGATCACCCCGTGCACGACGCTGTGCACGGTGCGGTCATGCGCCTCGGCCGTCAGGTCATCGAGCATCAGGACGGTGGCGTCCTGCCGGGCAAAGTAATGCTTCATGGCAAGGATCTGACGGCGGTAACGCAAGGACCCCTGCGCCAGCAGGCGGATCTCGGACAGGCTGTCGATCACCACGCGCTGTGGGCGGAGCCGCTCGAAGGCGTCGAAGATCTGCCGCGTCGCTTCGCCAAGTTCGAGATCCGAGGAATACAGCAGGCTTTGCTGCTGATCGGCGTCGAGCAGGCTTTCGGCAGGGACCACTTCGAAGACGGAAATCCGCTCATCCAGCGTCCAGCCGTGCGAGGCGGCGCTGTCGCGCAGCTCTTCCTCGGTCTCCGACAGGGTCACGTAGAGACAGGTCTCGCCCTTCTCCGAGCCCTCGAGAAGAAATCGCATGGCGGTGGTGGTCTTGCCGGTGCCGGGCGACCCTTCGATGAGGAAGACATGGCGTCGCGTCAGCCCTCCCGAGAGTACGTCGTCAAGCCCCGGAACGCCTGTGCGAGCAAAATCCTTGGGAGTCATCGGTCCGATCCTTCAAGCCGGTTACGGCCTCCTACCAGCTTTGTCGGGTGGTCAAAAGGTGGCTTGGTGGAAGGGCGGCGCGGGACAAATGGCCGCGCCGCCAGACGATCGCCTTACCCCAGTCGCGCGATCAGCGCGCCGTTGGGGCCAAGCCAGACCTTGCCATCACCGGCCTCGGCCGAGACCGCGAAGAGCGTCTGGGCAATGCCCTCGATCTCGATCTCGCGCGGCTCGTTCGACAGGTTGAAGGCGCAGACCGTCTTTTCGCCGCGATGGAAGGCCAGAACCGGCTCTTCGGTCTCGGCGAACATGGTGCGGCCCTCGCGCAGATCGGGCGTCTCGCGGCGCAGCTTGAGCAGCGCGCGGTAGGTCTCGAGCACCGAGCCCTCGACGCCCTTTTGCGTGTCGACGGCGCGCGCGGCCTGCGGTGCCTTGACCGGCAGCCAAGGGGCCGGGTTGGTCGAGAAACCCGCCTGCGGGGCCGAGGCCTCCCAGACCATCGGCGTGCGGCAGCCATCGCGACCCTTGTCCTCGGGCCAAAAGTTGATGCCCGCGGGATCGGTCAGCTCGTGGTACTCGAGCTCGGTCTCGGTCTGGCCCAGCTCCTCGCCTTGGTAGACGCAGATCGAGCCCTCCATCGACAGCAACATCGCCGCCGAGAGCTTGGCCACCGCGTCTTGGTCGCCGTGGTTGGCCCAGCGCGTCACGTGGCGCGGCACGTCATGGTTCGACAGTGCCCAGCAGGGCCAGCCCTTGGGGGCGAGCTTGAAGAACTGGTCGATCTGGTGGCGGAAATGCTCGGCCGTGAAGTTCGGCCCGAGCATCTCGAAGCTGTAGGCCATGTGCAGCCGGTTGGCCGAGGTGTACTCGCCCATGATCTCGATCGGGTGATGGCTCTCGCCGACCTCGCCCACCAGCGTGCGGTCGCCGTACTCGTCCATCAGACGGCGCATCTTCTCGAGAAAGGCGATGTTCTCGGGCTGGTTCTTCGAGAAGATGTGGTACTGCATGTCATAGGGCTTGACCGCCGCCGTACCGCTCAGACGGAAATCGGCCGGGTCGTCGCGCAGATGACGATCGTGGAAGTAGAAGTTCACCGTGTCGAGACGGAAGCCATCGACGCCGCGATCGAGCCAGAAGCGCATCGTCGAAAGCAGCCAGTCCTGCACCTCGGGGTTGTGGAAGTTGAAGTCGGGCTGCTCTTTCAGGAAGTTGTGGAAGTAGTACTGCCGACGCCGCGGCTCCCACTCCCAAGCCGGGCCGCCGAAGATCGCCTGCCAGTTGTTGGGCGGCGCGCCGTCGTGCTTGGGGTCGGCCCAGACGTACCAATCGGATTTGGCGTTGTCGCGGCTCTTGCGGCTTTCCTCGAAGAACGGGTGCTGGTTCGAGCTGTGCGACAGCACCTGATCGACCATCACCTTGAGGCCCAGTTCGTGGGCACGCGCGACCATCGCGTCGAAATCGGCCAGCGTGCCGAAGGTCGGGTCGATGTCGGTGTAGTCCGACACGTCATAGCCCATGTCGGCCATGGGCGAGGTGAAGATCGGCGAGAGCCAGACCGCATCGGCGCCAAGCTCGGCGATATGCGGCAGCCGCTCGGTGATCCCCTTGAGATCGCCGATGCCATCGTCGTTGCCGTCCTGATACGAGCGCGGATAGACCTGATAGATCACCGCACCCTTCCACCAATTCGCCTTGCTCATCTCGATTCCTTTCGTCCCATGTGCCATCGGGTCGTGGCGAGGGTTGCCCGAAGCGTTTCGGCTTGGCAAGGTGCCGTCGCGTATCAGGGGGACTTTCATGTCGGCGACGCTCAAGGACATCGCGGCTTATACGGGGCTGTCGGTCACGCAGGTGAGCCGCGCCCTCAATGACCATGACGATGTCAGCGCCGAAACCAAGATACGCGCACGCGAAGCGGCCATAGCCCTGAATTACCACCCGAATCTTTCGGCGCGCAAACTCGCCTCGGGGCGCTCGGGCATCGTCGGTCTGGTGTTGCCGCCGCAGGACCGGACGCCAAGAGACAGCATGTTCGTGCAGATGGTGCGCGGCCTGTCGAGCGCCTTTTCGCGCCAAGGACGGCTGTTCGTGCTGAACGCCGCTGAAGAGGGTGAGGACGTGGTGGAGGTGCACCGCAGGCTTATCGACGGTGGCTCTCTCGACGGCTTCGTGCTGATCGAGCCGGAGGACGCCGACCGGCGTGTTGCCTTTCTGCAGGGGCGCGGTGTGCCGCTGGTTATGCACGGGCGCGGTGCGCTCGACCCCGACTACCCCTTCTACGACATCGACAACATCGCCGTCGGCCGCGAACTGACGGAGATGCTGCTGCGCGCCGGGCACCGCCGGATCGGCTTCATCAACGGGGTGCAAAGCATGTGCTACGTGACGCATCGCCGGGTCGGCTGGGAAATGGCGCTACGCGCCGCCGACCTGCCCGCGGATCCGGCGCTGCACGAGCACGGTCAGATGACCGAAAGCGTCGGCGCCCTTGCCACGCTGAGGATGATGAGTGCGCCGGCGGATCGCCCTTCCGCGCTGATTGCGGGCAACATGCTTATCGCCAAGGGCATTTACAGCGCGCTGTCGATGCTCGGTCTCAAGGTGCCGAGCGACGTGTCGGTGGTGGTGCATGACGACATGCTGCCGGGCGAAGATCTGATGGCGATGCCGCCCACCTCCGGCACGCGCTCGGCGCTGGCGCAAAGCTGGGAGCCTCTGGCCCAAGGGCTGATCGGCGCGATCGAGGGGCGCCCGCTCGCCGGGCTGCAACGGGTCGGCGTCTTCGAGATCGTCGATGCAGGCTCGATCGCGCCACCGGTGTGATCGCCGCCCCATCTGCAGCGCAGCAGACCAATGCGCTCGCCCCGACCCGAAGCGGTTCGGGCGCCCCCTTAACGCCCATTTCTGGGCATTTGCTCGTCATGCAGGGGCTGCAAGGCGCTGCGGCGTGGTTGGTGGTGGTCGGCGACCACCAAGAGGCCCAAATGGGGATCAACGGCGCCGATGATGACGCCAGCCAGACACACCGCCCCACAGGCGGCATCACCAGACCCGAGGATCACAGATCATGACCAGCTTCACCACCAACCAGACCGCCCGCCCCGCTTCCTTCTTTGCACGTCTCGCCGCCAGCTTTGCCGAGCGCCGCGCTCAGTCGCGGGCCTACCGGACCACGCAGCGCGAGCTTTCCGCTCTGAGCGACCGCGAGCTTGTCGATCTTGGCATCCACCGTTCGATGATCGGCGATATCGCCCTACAGGCCGCCAAGCGCGCCTGATATCTCTTTCGGCGGCGTGGATCTTTTTCGCGCCGCCGGGGTTTCATCGACAGGACAGCCCTCCTCCCAGGCCCGTCCGGTTCGAAATGGCGGCGGTTCTCCCTCCCTGGAGCCGTCGCCTTTTTCATATGCTCAGCCTTCGGTCAGCCCGAGCTGCGCCTCTCCAAATCCAAGCTCGACGCTGAGTCCGCCGTCGCCATTCGACGTCCGCACGAAGCCCCCGTGCTTTTGCACCATGGTCCGGATCATCCGCCAGCCGAGGGAATCGGACCGCTCGGGGCGCTCCATTCCCGGCGCGAGGCCACAACCATCGTCCGAGACGGTGAGCTTCAGCACCCCTTCCTCACGCTTGAGCGACACGTGCAGCCGCCCGCGATCGCGCCCTGCGAAGGCATGTTTGCAGGCGTTGGTCATCAACTCGCCCGCCGCCAAAGCGAGATCGGTCGCGGCACTGCCCGACAAGAGCAATGCTTCGCCAGTGACCACCACCTTCACCTCCTGATCGGGGGTCGAGAAGGCCTGCCGCGTCTGCTCGGCCACGTCGCGCAGCAAGGGCAACAGGGCCGCGCTGTCGGCTGCGGCGGCGCGCTGCAACTGGTCGTGAATCGCGGTGATCGCCTTCACCCGCAACTCCAGATCGCGCAGAACGCTCTTGGTTTCTTCGGTCTTGGCGGCCGAACGCGACAGCCGCATCAACCCCGTCACCAGCGCCAGATTGTTCTTGGTGCGGTGGTGTACCTCGGCCATCAGAAGGTCGCGCTCTTCCAATGCGTCGAGCAGGTCGCGGTTCTGCTGGGCCAGCATCGCGGCGGGATCGGCACGGCGCAGCGCGGCCAGTGCCTCGCCGATCCCGGCGGCCGTCGGTGAGGCCTCGGACGCGGCAAGGCGGGTGTCGAACCCGGCGAGGATTCGCGTCCCCTCCGCGCCGCTTTCGACCTCGAAGCGATCCGCGATGCGCTGCACCCCGCGCAATCCGAGTCCCAGACCCTGCGCGCGCACCGTTCCGGGCAGCGGGTCCGCGCCCGCAAGTCGCGCGTCGAGGTCGGGGATACCGGGCCCCTGATCGACGGCCTCGACACCCAGCGCCAGCCCGCCCGCCTGCGGTTCAAGCGACAGCGTCATGCGCCCGCCGCCGCCGTGTTGCACGATGTTGCGCCCCAGCTCCAGAAGCGCCGTGACGATGCGGGTTTCGGCAAATTTGGCAAATCCGCAGCGCCGCGCGATCTCCTGACCGACCATGCGCAGCCGCACGATATCCTCGTCGGCCTCGATCTTCAGGGTGGTCAGTCTCATTCGGTGCCCTCCGGGGCAAGCCGCGCCACCAGTGCGCAGCAATCGTCGCGGCCCTTGTTACGGTCGCGGATCAGATGGGCGGCGATTAACGCGCAGCTCATGCCCGCCGTCGCAGGCAGATCGGCATGGCTCCGCAGCGTCGACAGACCGTCGCTATGCAGGATCAGCACGTCCCCCGGCCCCATCGTCGCCGTTTCCACCGGCGGCAGGCGCACGGCGCCGCCCAAACGGCCCTCGCGGCTGATCAGCCGCTTTACCTGACCGTTCGGCTGCACCAGAAGTGCTGCGATATTGCCGATCCCGGCAAGCCGGAGCCGCCCGTCCGCCGCCTCGATCTGCGCCAGCGCCGCGACCGATCCGCGGCTGCCCGCGAGACGGGCCGAAAGCTCTGACAATATCCGTGCCGGATCGTCACCGCGCAGCGAGGCCAACCCGGTGATCGCTTCGCCCGCCGCCTCTTCGGCACGTGCGCCATGTCCCAGACCGTCGACCGCCAGAAGATCGACCCGACCGGCCACATCGCGGGCGAACACGCCGTCGCCGCAGGCACGGTCTCCGGGGTAGTTCATCAAGAAAGCCCCGACTTCGACCCCAGCGATCACCGGCGGCGCGCCGAAACCGCAGACCGCGACGGTCCCGCGCCCCGGCGTCGAGCGGATTTCGAAGCTGTCGGCCATTCGCCGCATCGCCCCTAGCCCGCCCCCCGCACTCGACCCGGTCGAATACCCGTCGGACAGCGCGAGGTCGATGTCGGGAATGCCGGGGCCCGAATCGATCGCGGCCAACGTCACGCGTCGGCCAGCGCCGGGCTGGGCCTGCAACATGAGCTGGCCGCCATTGGCATGGCGCAGTAGGTTGGTGGCCATCTCGGTGGCGATGATCGCCAAAGCCTCGGTGCGGGTCGCATCGAGCCGCGCAGCATCGGCCAGCCCGCGCGCAAGTCGCCGCGATTCCGCCACGGCGCTGGGGTCGGTGATGTCGACGGCGTGTCTCATGGCTTGGCCTCCATTTCGACGGTGGTGCCCGAACCGGGGCGGCTGTCGATGCGAAACGCCTCGACGAGACGACGCGCGCCGCCAAGCCCTTTGCCCATGCTGCGCGCGGTCGAGAACCCGTCGGTCATCGCCTGATCGAGATCGGCGATGCCGGGGCCTTCGTCGCGGCAGCGGATCATGATCCGCAAGGGCCTCTCAAGGCGGTAGACCTCGATCACCCCGCCACCGCCGTGGTCGAGCGCGTTGCGAGCGATCTCGCTTACGGCTGTGACAAAACGGGTCTTGCGCAGGGCTCTCGCCCCCATTGCGTCCATCGCCCGCGACACGGCGATCCGCGCCGCCGCTACATCGCGCTCCTGACGCAGTTCCACCCGCGCCGCCGGCTCCGGCGGCGGCGCGCTCACGCCAGCCCCTTGGCCTTCAGGGACCGCAAGGCATGGCTGAGCGACAGCGCCGTCTTGGACCCCGGCAGATCCATGCCAAGCTCCACCAGCGTCATCGCCACGGCCGGGCGCATGCCGACGATATAGGTTTCGGCCGCGAGCAGCCGCGAGATCGACGAGAGCTGCGCGAGGATCCGCCCCACGAAGGTGTCGACGATCTCGAGCGCCGCGATGTCGATCACGACGCCGCGCGCCGCCTCGTTCACGATCCGCTCGGAGAGATCCTCTTGCAGGTTGATGATGTCGGTGTCGGTGATGTTGTCACGGATCGCCACCAGCAACACCTTGTCGACGCTGTAGATTGACGCCGCCTCAGACACGGGTGTCATCGATGCGGCTGATCTGGAAGCCGACCCGGCGGAACGCCTCGGCGAGGGCGGCGCGGATCGAGGGACGGGTCGTGACCTCGCCCACATCGACGCCCAGCTCGACCATGGTCTGGGCGATCTTGGGCGAGATGCCCGAGATGATCGCCTCGGCCCCCATCAGCCGCACCGCGGCGGCGGTGCGCAACAGGTGCTGGGCCACTTGGGTGTCCACGACGCGTACGCCGGTGATGTCGACGATCACCACCTCGGCGCTGTGCTCGACGATGGAGTTCAGCAGGTTCTCCATCACCTCCTGGGCGCGCATCGAATCGAGCGTGCCGATCAGCGGAATCGTCAGCACCCGCTCCCACAGCTGCACCACCGGGGTCGACAACTCCATCATCTCGGCACGCTGGCGCTCTATGATCTCGTCACGCTCGGCAATGAAGTATTCGTTGATGTGCATCGCAAAGGCATCAACGACGCGACCGAAATCGGAGGCGACCGCGAGCAGCGTGTCCGGCGTGCCGGACAGGTTCTCGCTCAGCTTTTCGAACACCGGCTGCTTGAGCGCCAGCATGAAGGCCGTCATTTCCCAAGGCGCGACGCCACGCTCGGTGCGCACAAGCGTGATCTCGGAGAGCGCGAGGCGCAGCTCGGACCAGACGTCGGCGTCGATGTCGACCGGCTCGGAAATGTCGATGCGATTCAGCGCTTCGGCAAAGGCACGCAGCAGATCCGACAGCTGGCGACGGCTTTCGCGGTCCGAGAACAGGTCAGGACGACGCACGCCCTCGCGCTTCTGGGTCGCGAACCAGGCATCCAGAACGCCGTCGAAATCCTCGCGCAGGAGGCGGCTCAGTTCAGTCGTGGGCGCAACGGTCATAATCGGTCCTAACTGGTCACGGCGGCCCCTCGATAGGGGCTGTCGGCGCGGAAGGAAAGCCTTTCGCACGCCTCACTTGGCGGGAACCGGCCTGCGCCTCAGCTGCTGCCGCGACGCCCCAAAAGCGCGTCGGCCCGGCCCAGCGCCGCATCCAAGTCCGCAAAGGCGCGCGTCATTGCCTCACGTCCGGCCCGCGGATCGGTATCGGCCTCCGGGAAACCGGAGGCCACGGCCGTCGACGCGGCCCCAGGCCCCGGCTTGCGTGGCCGGACGGCAAGCCGTTCGGCCAGACCCGGCACCGACCAGATCCGGGCCGTGCGCCGCCGCGTGATCTCGCGCAGGAGCCCCTGCTCGACCAGCGCGTCGATCAGGTTGGTGGCGCCGCGCGGGGTGACGCCGATGCGGTCGGCCAAGTGCCCCGATGTAAGGCAGGGCGCCGAGGCGAAGGCCTGCGCCGCATCGCCCAGCCGCGAGCGTCCATGCCGCCCCTCACCACAGGCCCGCGCCCGCCTGAGCCATTCGCGTGCCCGACCGATCCGGCCGATCTCCATGCCCAGCACCGCACCCAACCCTTCGATCAGATCCGTCAGCCCGGCAGCACTCCCCGGCGACCAAGGCCGGTAGCGACCCACCGACAACGCCAGCGCCGGGGTCGCCACCCAATCGGCGTCGACCCGCCCCGACAGGCCACGCATCGGGTCCTCCTCGAAGGCCACGGCGCCACCCGGCCCCGGCGTTGCCCGGCGGCGGGCGCCCTCGACCGCCATGAACAGCGCCCGCTCGACCATCGGGTTCGCGCGGCCGCTCGTCCGCCCGTAGGCCGCGCTCACGCGCAGCGCCGCGAGGATCGGCGGATCGTTCGGGCGCAGTGCCGCAAGAGCGGTACCGAACGCGCCTGAAGCGAGACTGTCATCGCCCGCTGCCACCCCCTGCTCTGCTGTGCTGAGCCCGCCTGCCCTGCGCACCAGCCGCGCGATGGTGTCATCGGGTCGCGCGATCGGATCGCCCGGCGCCTTGAGCGCGCGGATCAGCCCGAGCGCCAATTCGCCCGCCACAGGATCGCCTCGCGTGGCAGCACCGCCCGCACCGCCGCCCGCGACTCGCGGCAGCAGGTCGGCCTCGGACACCCGCCGCCCTTCGAGCGCCACGGAAGCCACCGCCTCGGCCACCGCCATCTCGGACCGCCATAGATTACCCGCATCGGGATCGGCCCGGCCAAAGGCCTCGATCCGCGCGGCGAGCACCTCGACCTTCAGCAGATCGAGCGCCCCGACCGCGCTGTTTCTGCCTGCCATGACCACACCCCCGCCCTTGATCGCCCGCGTATCAGACTGACCCGCTGCCCGACGGCTTGTCCACCGGACATCCGTGCCTGGCACGGTGCGGGCCCGACAATAACCGCCAGCCAGCTCAAATGGCCGCACCCGCAGCCTGAAAACACAGCAAGGGATCAGGCTTGCGGGGCGATTTGACGTGGTTCGGCCACTATCCCCACTGCCACGTCGATCCAATATAGGGATAGGTTCTGTCATGGCGGTCTGGGAACGCCGCACCCTGTTGTTCAAACCCAAGAAAATACACCGGAATATAAGGATTGAAGACAGGCCAATCTGGGTCGCATAGAGGACGCGAAGCCAGACTCTCGCGTACCAGCTTCGAGGGCTTGACTGGACAGGATAGTTGCATGCGAGAAACGACGACCGGTGGCTTCGACCTGTCTCGGCTCAAGCAAGAAAATGAAGATGATGCAAAATATTTCACCAACGGCTGCTGAGGCTCCGTCGTCGCGCCCTTCACTGGTGTTCGG
Source organism: uncultured Limimaricola sp. (assembly GCF_964022235.1). Classification (NCBI taxonomy): domain Bacteria; kingdom Pseudomonadati; phylum Pseudomonadota; class Alphaproteobacteria; order Rhodobacterales; family Paracoccaceae; genus Limimaricola; species uncultured Limimaricola sp. The sequence continues at coordinate 197,649 of NZ_CAXHZL010000003.1, forward strand.
GGACAACGGTGATCGCGGCTGGGGGCCAATCGAACATTTTGCCCACCTTGCGGCACGATTGCTGGCCCTCAATCTGCAACGACCGACCTTACAAGGCACATCGCGACTTTCCAATTTGCGGCAGACATTCACCCGCTCACGGCGGGGGCCTTCACCGGGGGTTATTTACTTGGCCAAGTCACCCGGAGAGGTGAAATCTCTGATGGCGTTGGATGACTTCGATCACCCTCGACGCTTCCGAGCACTTTGGATCGTTGACAGTTTCTGGACCGAATGGGCTCCTTCGGCACGGCTGATGCGCCATTTCGATCTGGTTGTTTACATGCAGAAAGGTGAAGCGGACTTCTATGAGCGCCTCGCGCCCGGACGCACGCTGCATCTTGGTTGGGGAGCAGACGTTCTCGATCTCGGCTCAAGCGCAGCCGAGCGACCAGTTGACGTTCTAAGAGTCGGAAGGCAGCCTCCGGAGTGGGACGACGACCCACGCAGTCTGTCGGTCTGCAACGCAGCGGGACTGCAATTTGCTGGACGCCCGCCATTTCTTCCCGAGGATCCGACCGACCCTTCGTTGGGCCATCGCGACCTATGCCGCTATTACGGACAGGCGAAGTTTGTGATAGCGCACTCAAATCTCGCAGCACCCGCACCTTACACCCATCCGCTAAAAGAATACGTGACCGGCCGATGGACCGACGCGCTTGCCGCAGGAGCGGTAATTGCCGGAGTACAGCCGTTCGGGGACCCCTCCGCTGAAGATTTACTCTGGCCCGGCGCGACGTTGGACTTCGATCGCATCGACCTTTCCCATAACGTCGCAGCTCTTCAGGAAGCGGCTGCAAGCTGGTCTCCATTCATCGCGCAATATAATCACCACCAGGCTTTGAGGAAATTGGATTGGCGCTGGAGGATCAAGACACTCGCAGAGTGCCTCGACCTCGGCGGCCCCAAGTTGACATCGGAGCTCGCCCGCCTCGAGACGGCGGCCTCGACCGCGACGGTGTAAAAGCACCGGACCTCGTATGGCAGGTATCAAAGGGAGGCCCACTTGAGGGCTATAAAAGCCCGGATATGCTGCATGCTACTGGCGAAGGAGGTGTCCGCCCCCATTCATTCCAACCCGTTCCGACAGCGCATAAAATACAGGAGTTTGCATCGCATACGGCGCTTATGGGCTCCAGCTACGTCCCCATATTCTAGACAAGAATAGAGGACGCGATGGCGGACGGTCAGGACGGGCGGACGGGTATAAAATCGGGACAGCATCCGGAGAAGGCGCTGTCTGCCGCATTCGTTCGAACTATAAAGACCCTCGGCAAGTAAACCGACGGTCACGGGCCCTTCCTCAGGGTCTACGCCAACGGCGCACGGCGATGGGTGCAGCGCATCGTCACCCGGGGCAAGCGAACAGAAATCGGCCTTGGCTCGGTGTCGCTCGTCAGCCTCGCCCAAGCGCGTGAGACGGCGCAGGAGAACCGCAGGGAGGCTCGGCAGGGGGGCGACCCCCTCAAGGCCAAGCGCGAGGCATAGGCGACGCTCACATTCGAGGAGGTGGCACGAAAGGTGCATTCCATCCATGCCCCGTCATGGCGTAATGCAAAGCAAGGCCGCACAATTCTTCTCCACCTTGGAGACCTATACATTTCCCAACATCGGCGGGCATCGCGTGCCCGACATCACCACCGCCGACGTTCTGGCGGTCCTGCAACCGATATGGCTCGAAAAGCCCGAGACCGCGCGACGGGTGCGCCAACGGATCGGCACCGCAATGAAACGGGCGGTCGCCCAAGGATGGCGGCAGGACAACCCCGCCGAATCCATTTCAAGCGCCCTGCCCCGTCAGAGCCACGCCCAGCGCTATCGCAGGGTCATGCCATACGGCGAGGTCGCGGATTGCCTCAAGGCCGTCCGCGCATCCAAGGCCAACCCCTTCACCAAGCTGGCGTTCGAACTGCTGGTCCTGACGGCCTGCCGCTCGGGTGAGGTCCGGATGGCGGATTGGTCCGAGATGGACCTGAACCGGGCCATCTGGACGATACCGGGTGAGCGGATGAAAGCGGGCCGCGAACATCGCGTGCCGCTCAGCGCGCAAGCCGTCGCAGTGCTACGTCAGGCGCAGGCGCTGGGCACCGGGTCCGGCCTTGTGTTCCCCGGTGCGAAAGCGGGACGCCCCTTGTCGGACATGACCCTTGCCAAGTTGGTCAAAGAACTCGGCTTTGACGTCGACGTCCATGGCTTCCGCACCTCCTTCAAGACATGGGCACAGGAGCAAACCAATGCGCCTCGTGAGGTTTCGGAGGCGGCGCTGGCGCATGTGATTCGAGACAAAGCCGAAGCTGCTTATGCGCGGTCGGATCTGTTCGAGAAGCGACGCGAGTTGATGGAAACGTGGGCGACTTGGCTAGCAGCAAGCTTTTCGTCGTCAAGGTAAAAGGCAGGTGTTGAGGGGCTACGAATCTCGACACGCTCGACGATCACAATGCGCCACGCTCGACGCGCACGAGGACAAGATGAGGATCTAGAGGATGCCGATCTCGGACAGTGCCGCCTGCAGCATGGGAGTCAGCAGCCGTTCGGCTTCGCGTCCCGGCGCGAGGCTGCGCGGTGCGTCCTCGGGCTTAAGATATCTCCAGCCCTGAAACGCCCGCTTGAAATTGGGGTCGCAGACGTTGGCGCAGCGGCGGATGCCATCGCCGCAATCCACCTCCTCAAAGTGGATCACGCGCTGGCGGCACAGGATCACGCCCTTGATCACCCAGTAGACCGAGCCTTCATCCAGCACCTCCTCCGTGCGCTTGGGCCACATGCGAGTGACGTGGCGCGGCAACCCGTCGGAGGTCTGGCCCCGCTGATCGGCCGACCCGAGGCAGGACTACGGCAATCTTCGACTTCGACCGCAAACTCTGATCTCGTGTTCATCCACACTGGGGGCAATTCATCCACAGGGACCTCTACCTAGGCCGCGCGTGGATCGAAATTGACGATGCAAAATTGGGGCTCAGCCGCGATTTCGTGTTGTGGCAAACCCGCAATTTCTTGTGGATAAGGCTGTGTCAAACACAACCTGTAGTTTGAGACGTGCTATGTTACGCGCCATAGTAGTCCATAGGGCGCTTTCACGATCCAGTGCGATACAAGAAAGCCCGCCCTCCGGTTGATCAGAACCGGAACGACGGGCCTTAGGACGGAATTGACGGTATCAATGTCCTAGGCCTGACCTTAAACCCGCCCGGCCAGCACGCAAGTGATTCCGGGGGTCAAGTCGCAAAGGATAGCGCGTGACCCAACGCCACCTCCGACGTCCCGACGTCGAACACATGACTGGCCTAAGTCGGTCCAGCCTCTATGCGATGATGCAAAAGCGGCAATTCCCGCGACCCGTCCGATTGGGCGAACGCGCGGTCGCATGGCCGGAAAATGCCGTGCAGGATTGGCTTGCCAGCCGTCCAATCGCCAACTCTGAAATCGGGTAAAACAACACCCGCTACTCAAACGAGAGTGCGGGCGCTGGGGTAGTCTGTGACTAGGCATCTCATACCCTAACCCGCCTCTCACTGAAAGAGGCTATCTAAATGATAGTGAACGTTCTTCTGCGGGAGGGCGAATGCCTCCGCACGCTCACACTCAAGGGCCGCTTGGGCTGGACCATGCATCATCTCGCGTTGGCTGGGCCGCGTGGTCTCAGCACGCTAGAGGGCCCCGCACCGCGTTGGTCGGGATACGTCCATGACCTGCGCAAGCTGGGCATTCCCATCGAGACGGAGATGGAACCCCACGAGGGGGCCTATAAGGGGCACCACGCACGCTATCGGCTGGCCTGCGCGGTCAAGGTCACATCAATGGGAAGGGAGGCTCAGCGATGACCCTACCGCTCCCCAAGGCCCCGCCTCGCATTGTGCCGCCCAGTGCCCGGCGCATCATGCGCAAGCACGGCCTGCCCGAACCCACGGCCCGGCTTATCGCCTCCCTCGCCTATGGAGGGCCGCACCATGGCTAGAGGCCGCAAAGGCAAGCGACCGGAGGAGGGGCAATATGCCCCCCTCCCCTACGCGCTACTCAAGTCGCCTGCTTGGCGTGCGCTGTCGGGTCCGGCCATCAAGGCCTTTCTCGAACTGCACACCCGCTACAACGGCTGCAACAACGGCAGGCTGTTCCTGTCGCTCAACGAGGCCGCCGACATCCTGGGCATCGGGAAGGCAACCGCCCAGCGCGCTTTGGTCGAGTTACAGGACAAGGGCTTTCTGGTACTGACCAAGCCGGGCAACTGGTATGGCCGCCAAGCCAATGAATGGCGCATCACGATCAAGCCTGAGGACAGGAAACCGCAAAGCACGGCCTCGAACGACTGGCGGTCGCGGCAGCCAAAAACAGAACACGGTTCCGTAGCGGACCCGTCAGCCTGCCCCATGGGTCCGCTTCGAAACCACCTCCCCCGCCATGGGTCCGCTCCGGAACCCGTCAGGCCGGATTCGCCTGCCGCGTCGGGTTCTGAGGTGGGCCGCTAATATATACCACTCCCCTGTAAGGAACGGGTCATGTCACAGCTACCAACCGAAGCACAACGACGCCGCCGGACACCGGTCTTCAGCACCTCCCCCGATGGTGCCGTTAACATCACGACCAATTGCCCCGACCAACTCCGGGAATTGTTCGGGACGCAAACCAGAGAAGCGGCATTCAGCCTCATGCATTCGGCCATCTCGGCGCTGGGCAAGTCAGGCGAGAACGACCGCGACCTACTTGCCGCGATGGCTGTCGAGATCGAACCCCGTGACGGCATCGAGGCTATGCTGGTCGTGCAGATGACGGCCACCCACACGGCGATGACTGAGATGACGCGACGCATGGTGGACACAAGCGGCGGCTATCAGGTGCGGGAAAGCCTAGAGCGCTCCATAACGCGGCTTTCCCGCACTTACCTCGCTCAAATAAAGGCATTGAAGAAGCATCGAGCAAAGGTACAGCAGACTGTTCGAGTGGAGCGCGTCACGGTCAAGAGCGGCGGACAGGCTGTCGTCGGCAACGTGCAGCATGGGGGGAGGTCACAACATGAAGGTTGACGACAACCCCATGAGCAAGGCCCACGCGGCCCCCAGATGCACCGCTACGTCCAAGCGAACGGGCGTCCGGTGCAAAGGACCGGCGGTCAGAGGATGGGCTGTCTGCCGCTTTCACGGCGCAGGCGGCGGGCATTCTACAGGTAAAAACCATCCCTCCTATAGGCACGGAAAACGCGGCCGAGAATGGACCACGGCAAGACGCGAAATTCACGAGTTGGTTCGCATACTGCGGGCCACCTAGGCCGGATGTAGCCCATCCGAGCAGTCGAAATCCAATGGAGCGACTCGCGCGACAGGAGTATGCTTCAGCCAGCAATTCCGAAGTGATTCTTGGCTTTTCCTGCGGCGCCGCCCCCTTGGCGGTTCCCGAGGAGGTTTTCTTGAAGCGTATTGCACTCCGCAGCGGACTGATCGGCGCCGCCCTGCTTTCAACCATCGGCTACGCGGAGGCGAAGCGACGTATGACGCCGCAGCTCGAACCGCCCATTCAGGAGGCGATTATTGAGAGCGACCGGGCTGACGCGAGGGTCGCCCACATGCGGCCCGGCGAATGGCGTAAGGTCCGCAACTGGATATCGTCTTGCCTGGCCGAAACCCCGCTGTCTGGACATGAAGAGACAGCCGTCCCAATCGTGCTCCACATAACGCCGAACCGGCAACTCTCGATCCTACCGCAGTCCGCCTCCGATAGCCGACCGCCGGGCCGTAGCAAGATGATGGCAGCAGATCTGGAGAAGGCGCTGACACTATGCGGCGTGGCCAGCATGTATGAGCCGCCGACCCGCGAGCCGATAGACCTAGTAATGCTAGTGAACCCTTCCACCGGCGAAAGCAGGCCTGTGCAACGATTGAAATAGAGCGACTGGCAGAAGTGGTTCCGTGGCCTGCAACTAGTGATGCAAGGCTAAGACGGGCTTGCAACCTCACAGTTCTCTTAACTTCTCAGGCCAAGAACGTGCGATGCCGTCGGGCAAGGACGCACTATCCTATTCCTAGATACATCGCCACATCCAAATGAACCGGCATCCGGAGCAAAGGACCGGCTGTCAGAGGATGGACCGTCTGTCGCTTCCACGGTGCGCGTGGTGGACACCCCGCGGGCGAGGGCCACCCATCCTACCGCCTTGGCATACGGTCGCAGGAATGGATTGAGACCCGGCGTGCAATCAATGGTCTGTTACGGGAGGTCCGGGCTATCGACCGGGCTATCTGGCAGCTCAACATTTCCAAACATCGGACAGACATGGCCACTTACTCAATCGCCACTTTCAATCGCACAGTCCTAGCGAGCGCTCCAGATAGACTACCGGAGTCTTGCCGTTCCGATTGCAAAGGCTCTGCCTGTAGACATGGCGATACGAGCGCATATGGAAAGCCAACTGGTCGTGGTCACAGGGGTGACTTTGTTCGAAGATGAGGTTGCCGCCTCCCGGGCTGGTGCGTTTGATCTATGGCACGCACGTCCGGGCGCGTTGCAGGGCCTGACAGACCCGGAAGGGAAGCAAACCACCGTTGCCGCTCGGCTTGGCGGTAAAAAGCCATGGCGTGGACGAATCTAGGTGTATGGCCGCATATTTCCTATAGGATGCAAGGCGCTCGCCACCTGGTTGAGTCGAATGACCTGTTTTGTTTGGATGATCTTTATGAAAAAGAACGGCTTTAGAAATCTCGCCATTGCTGCAGCGATTGTCACTACCGCCACTACTGCGCAGGCTGTACCTGTAAGGTGGACTTTTGAAAATGTTGTTTCCTATGGTAATTATGATGAGGCATGGCGCGGATACTTAGTTTTTGATCAAAAGATTGGCAAAATACTAGAATACGACCTGCGTACTGCATTTTCTCACTTTTCTAAAATTCGCCCCATCAGCGTCGACCACCCACTCTCTGAGCTTAACTTCAATAAGCAGTTCAAACATACTTGGTCTGATCGGGTCACCACATTCTATGACCTAGAAATTGATCTTTCCTTCAGCGCACCATTAACAGATCTCGGCGGTATTGTTGTGGTTGATGGATATGAGATGCTCTCTGAATACACACCATCATACAATGATTATGACGTCGATTTCTACGCTACGTATGGGCTTATCGAAGGGACACCGGAACCCGATTGGGTTAGCCCGGTGCCAGTCCCAGCATCCGGCATTCTATTACTCGGCGCTTTCGGCGCGATGGCCGCTGCCTCTCGAAAAAGAAAAACACCTCAGGCTTGATTGGCCGTTCTCCGACGTTGATTGAAGGACCCCCCCTCCCTCTTCTCATTGGGAGTGGGGGCATCCCTGACGCCTCACCTCAGGCACACGCATGAGCTCTACACGGCATTGATGGCATGACCGCCCCTACCCTCCTTGCAGCATCGGTGACCAAGGTGGGGTTGCGACGGTCCACACTGAAGGGCGGTCATGGGCGTCACGCCATTCGCGGACGACGTCGCCGCCCATCAGGGTAGTGCTCCCACTCTATGGTACGTACTTCCGGGCGCGCTGCGGGGGCTGCAGGCGTGGAAGGTAAGCAAGTCAGGTCGCGGCGCGGCTTGGCTGACGCAAGCCATGGCGGGGCCACTCGGCACTCGCTGGCCAGCGTCAATCCGAAACCGCCGAACTGTAGTATTCGAATGGGAGTACAGACCGCCGGGTCCTGCCGCTAATCCCCTTCCGACTTACGATGTCCCGGGGTTTAGCGGCTAAAAATCTTGCTAGGAACCGCTCGCGGATGCCCCCTTTGGTGGGGGCGGATATAAACTTCACCGTCAGGCTCTAGGAACCGATGCCAGCTAGATAACGCGCGCTTCACAAATTGGGAATTGGGGGGGGCACTATCCACCTTGGAAGCCTTTCAAAACAAGGTATTTTCCCCATGCTTCTGGCGGAGGAGGTGGGATTCGAACCCACGGTACGCTCTCACGCACGGCGGTTTTCAAGACCGCTGCAATCGACCACTCTGCCACTCCTCCGGCGGCCCCGGCCTAAGCACTGCGCCGCGATTCGGAAAGAGGTTCGATCACGCGATTTTCCGCGAGCCGACGCGCTACCGGCTTTCAATGCCGCACGCCCCCCGATATGTTCGCCTCGCGTCGCCGATCGCACGACCGCGGGCAGCGACCGATAGACAAGAGCGGACCGGGCAACGGTCCGAGCGGGCAATCGAGGGACGACACATGCCAGCCACCATTCCTGCGCGGCCGGTCTCCATGCTGCTGGGCACGCTGCTCGCGCTCGGCGCTTGCGGCGAGACCGGCTCTGCCACGGGTCCCGGCGACGCCAGCCGCACCGAGATCGTTTCGCGCGACGTGGAGGCTCCGGGCGTGTTTCAGGTCACAGAATCCGGCTTGTGGGACGGGCGTCCCTCGCTCGGCGGTGTCTGGGTCGCCTACCCTGAGGTCGATGTCGAACAGATCGGACAGGTCGTCATCCGCAATGAGGCCAACGGCCGCTTCGTGATCGGCGCGTTGTTCCGGCGCGAGCGCGAGAGCTCCGGCCCCGCATTGCAGGTTAGCTCGGAAGCCGCCGAGGCGCTCGGCATGCTCGCAGGCGCGCCCGCCAAGCTCAACGTCACAGCGCTGCGCCGTGATGAAACCGCCGCCCCCGAAGCACCGGGGGCCACCACGGATTTTGATGATCCCACGCCGATCGCCGCCGTGCCGCTGCCGCCTTCCGAGGGCTCGACCGCAGCCTCCGCCGCGCCTGCTGCCGCAGCCCCGGAGGCGCGCAGCCCTGCCCCGGCCGAAGTGCCCGCATCGGCCAGCGGCCTCGACCGGCCCTACATCCAACTCGGCATTTTTTCGGTCGAGGCCAACGCTCGCAACACGGCCACGGCGATGGAGGTTGAGGGGCTGGCCGCACGCGTCGTCGCCTCCGAGATCCAGGGCGCGGACTACTGGCGCGTCGTCGTCGGCCCCGCCGCGACCACCGATGCGCGTGATGCGGCGTTGGCTCGCGTCAAGGCATTGGGCTTCACGGACGCCTATTTCGTGCGAAACTGACCCGAGACCGGGCCGCTCGATGGCTCGGCTTCGACCATCCTTCCCGGCCGCCACCGTGTGGCCCGACAACCGACCGGAGCGACCTTGATGATCCGTGCCGTCTTCCTCGCCGCCGCGACCCTCGTCGCCCTCACGCCCCTCGCCCATGCGCAGGGCTTCGAGACACCGGCCCGCGCGGCCTATGTTCTCGATCACACCACGGGAACCGAGCTTCTCGCCAAGAACGCCGACGAGGCCCTGCCGCCTGCGTCGATGTCCAAGCTGATGACGCTCTACATGGCCTTCGAGGCGATCGCCTCGGGGCGGCTCTCGATCGAGCAGCGGCTGCCGGTTTCCGAGCACGCCGCCTCCTACGGCGGATCGTCGATGTTTCTCGACACCACCGACCGGGTGCGGGTCGAGGACCTGCTGCGCGGTGTGATCGTGCTGTCGGGCAACGACGCCTCGGCGGTGCTGGCCGAAGCGCTTTCGCCCGATGGGACGGAGGCCGGCTTTGCACGGTTGATGACCGAGCGCGCGCGCGAAATGGGAATGATGAACTCGACCTTCGCCAACTCCAACGGCTGGCCCGACCCGCGTCAGCGCATGTCGATGCGCGATCTCGGCATTCTCGCCAGCCACCTGATCTCCGACTTCCCGACCTTCTACCCGATCTTCGCCGAGCAGGAGTTCGCGTTCGATGGCCGCGTGCCCTCCAACAGCCAGAACCGCAACCCGATCCTGGGCTTGGGCATCGGGGCCGACGGGCTCAAGACCGGTCACACCTCCGAGGCGGGCTATGGCCTCGTTGGTTCGGCCAAGCAGGGCGAGCGGCGGGTGATCTTCGTGGTCACCGGTCTCGACAGCACGGAATCGCGCCGGGTCGAAGCTGAGCGGCTCGTCAACTGGTCGTTCCGCCAGTTTGCGCAGCGCGACGTCGGCGAAGCCGGCACGCGGATCTCGGAGGCCGAGGTATGGATGGGCGAGCGCAACCGTGTCGGACTGGCTCTGGGCGAAGACCTGTCGCTGCTGCTTCCGGCGACCTCGAAGGACGAGGTCGACGCCGAGGTCGTCTATCAAGGCCCGATCGAGGCCCCGATCGAAAAAGGCCAGCAGCTTGCCGAACTGGTGATCGCGCGTGAGGGGCTGCCCGCGACGCGGGTGCCATTGGTCGCCGAGACCGCCGTGGCGCGAGGCGGCTTCGTGCCGCGCGTCAAGGTCGCCGCCTCGGTGCTGTTCGACCGTTTCGGCCCCGAAGGGCTGACCCTGCCGGGCCTCGACCCTCTGGCGGAGGCTCCGGCGCCGGAGCCCGAAACCGAGGTCGCGCCCGAAGCCGATCCCGAGGCGGAGCCTGCCACCGAAGACGAAACCTGATCCGGTGACCTCCGGCCTTTTCATCAGCTTCGAGGGCATCGACGGCTCCGGCAAATCCACGCAGACGCGGCTCTTGGCCGAAGCGCTGCGCGCCTCGGGACGCGAGACGATACTGACCCGCGAGCCGGGCGGCAGCCCCGGCGCCGAGGAAATCCGGCAGCTCGTGCTGACCGGCGATCCGACGCGCTGGTCAGCAGAAACCGAACTCCTGCTCTTTACCGCCGCACGGCGCGACCATCTGGAGCGCACCATCCGCCCGGCCCTCGATGCAGGCCACACCGTCATCACCGACCGCTTTGCCGACAGCACCCGTGTCTATCAGGGAGCCACGCGCGGCGATCTGCGCGACACGGTGGACCGGCTGCACGCATTGATGATCGGCACCGAGCCGGATCTCACCTTTCTCATCGACATGGATCCCGCGACGGCGCTGGCGCGGGGTCTTGCGCGGCGTTCCGGCGAAGATCGGTTCGAGGACATGGGCCTTGGGTTCCAAGAAACCCTGCGCGCGGGGTTTCTCGACCTCGCCGCGCAATCCCCGGACCGGTTCCGCGTGATCGACGGCAACCGCACGCCCGAAGCCGTGGCCGCAGAGATCTCCGCCATTGCCCTGCCCCGCGCCGGGGCCACTGCATGAGCGAGGATCTTCCCGACCCGACGGGCCTGCCCGGCCTGCCGCATCCGCGCGAGACGTCGCGGCTTATCGGACAGGACGCGGCAGTGACCGAATTTCTGGCCACGCAGGCCGGGGGGCGGATGCATTCGGGCTGGCTCATCACCGGGCCGATGGGCGTGGGCAAGGCGACACTCGCCTACCGCATCGCGGCGCATCTGCTTGCGGGGCGCGACGCCTCCGAGGGGCTGGAGATGGCCGCCGATCACCCCGATCTGCGGCGCATCCGGGCCGGATCGCACCCGCGCCTCTTCGTTCTGAGGCGCGGCCCCAACGACAAGGGCGACCGCATTTCGGCGCAGATCCGGGTCGAGGAGATGCGCAAGCTCAAGAGCTTTTTCCATCTCAGCTCTACCGATGGCGGCCACCGCGCGGTGATCGTCGACGCCGCCGACGAGATGAACGTCTCGGCGGCCAACGCGCTTTTGAAAGAGCTGGAAGAACCACCCGCCAACACGACGCTGATGCTGATCTCGCACCAGCCCTCGGCGCTGCTGCCGACGATCCGCTCGCGCTGCCGGGTGCTGCGGCTGCGCCCCTTGGAGCCTGCCCCCTTGGCCGAGGCGCTGGCTCAGGCCGGTGTCGCCAGCGAGGCGCCGGAGGCGCTTTCAGTGCTGGCTGCGGGATCGGTCGGCGGCGCGGCCCGGATCGCGCAGGCCGACGGGCGCGCGCTCTATGCCGATCTCGTGGCGCTGCTTTCGGGGCTGCCTCATATCGACCGCCCCCGCGCCATCGCCATGGCCGATGCCTGCGCCGGCAAGGGGGCTGAAACGCGGTTTCCGCTGATGCTCGACCTGATCGACCTGCTGCTCACCCGCGCCGCCCGCGCGGGGTTGATGGGCGAGCCGGACCTACAGGGGGCAGCGGGCGAGGCGCGGCTGCTCATGACGCTGGCGCCTGATGCGCGGGCGGCGCGGCGCGTGGCGGAGCTCCAGCAAGAGTTGTCGGCGCGGGCGCGGCACGGGCGGGCGGTCAACCTTGACCCTTCGGCGCTGCTTCTAGATATGCTCTTGAGGATCGAAGCGATGGCGACCGATGTCGCCGCAGCCTGAGGCCAAATGACTTCTCCAGATTTCCAACTCGTCGACGCGCATTGCCACCTCGACTTTCCCGACTTCGCCGATGAGCGCGAGGCGGTGATCGCTCGCGCACTCGATGCGGGCGTGACCCGGATGGTCACGATTTGCACCAAGCTCAAGAATGCGGACTCCGTGTGCGCCATCTCGGAGGCGCATGATCCGGTGTTCTGGGCCGTTGGCACCCACCCGATGAGCGCCGCCGACGAGCCGCTGGCCTCGGTCGAGGACCTCGTGGCACTGGCTGAGCACCCCAAAATGGTCGGCATCGGCGAGACCGGACTCGACTACCACTACACCGCGGAGAGCAAGCCGGTGCAGCAGGAGTCCTTGCGCATCCATATCGAGGCCGCGCGTCGAACCGGCCTGCCGCTGATCATCCATGCGCGCGATGCCGATGACGATATGGCCCGTATCTTGGCCGAGGAGCATGCGGCGGGCGAATATCAGTGCATGATGCACTGCTTCTCCTCCTCTGCTGAATTGGGCCGTGCGGCGCTGGACCTAGGGTTCTACCTCTCGATGTCGGGCATCGCTGCCTTCCCGCGCTCCAAAGAGCTGCGCGAGATCTTCAGCAATGCCCCCCTCGACCGCATCCTCGTCGAGACCGACAGTCCCTATCTTGCGCCGCCGCCCCACCGGGGTCGCCGCAACGAACCAGCCTATACCGCGCATACGGCCAAGGTCGGTGCGGAGCTGTTCGGCCTTTCCCTGCCCGAGTTCGCGGCTCGGACCTCGGCCAACTTCGACCGGCTGTTCTCCAAGGCTGCAGGCTGGAGCCCCGCATGAGCGACCGGCTGGAGGCGCGCATTTTAGGCTGCGGCTCCTCCGGGGGCGTGCCGCGCCTTGGCAATCTTTGGGGCGACTGCGACCCGGACGAGCCGCGCAACGCGCGCACCCGTTGCTCGCTGCTGCTGACCCGTCACGGGCCAGATGGCGCAACCCGCGTTCTCATCGATACCTCGCCCGACCTGCGCGCGCAGATGCTTGGCGCCGAAGTGGGCAAGCTCGATGGCGTGGTCTGGACCCATGCCCATGCAGACCACGTGCATGGCATCGACGATCTGCGGATGATCGCCTACAACATGCGCGCACGCCTGCAGTGCTGGGCCGACGCGCCTACGACCGAGGCGCTGATGGCGCGCTTCGGCTATGCCTTCGAGACGCCCGCAGGCTCAGACTATCCGCCGATCTGCGACCTGCATCAGATCGAAGGCGATGTGGTCATCAATGGTGCGGGCGGCGAGATCCGCCTGACACCCTTCGACCTCGTGCATGGCAACATCACGGCGCTCGGCCTGCGCTGCGGCGGTATGGCTTACCTACCCGACGTCAACGAGATCCCCGACGCGGCATGGCGGCAATTGGATGGGCTCGATTGCCTGATCGTCGACGCGCTGCGCCGCAACCCGCATCCGAGCCACGCGCATCTCGCGCTGACGCTGGAGTGGATCGCCCGCGCCGCCCCTCGGCGCGCGGTACTGACCAACATGCATTACGACCTCGATTACGCCACCGTCGCGGCCGAGACGCCCGAGCATGTGAGCCCTGCGTATGACGGGATGACACTGTCGTTCGACATCTAGGCCGAGGGCCCCCTGCCCCTTCATCTTCGCAAACACGCAAAGTCGCGGCCTCGCCCCGCGCGAGGGATGAGAGATGATCCTGCTGCTCACCGTGACCTTGCCGGTGTTTCTGGTGCTGGGCTTTGGCTATCTCGCCTCTTGGCGCGGCTGGATCGGCGAGCCTGCTATCGACGGTCTCATGCGGTTCAGCCAAGGCTTTGCGATCCCCTGCCTGCTGTTTCTCGCCATCGCCCGGCTTGATCTGGCACAGGAGTTCGACCTCGCCCTTTTGGGCAGCTTCTACGCCGGGGCGCTGACGGGGTTCTTCGCGGGCATGCTCGGTGCGCGACTGATCTTCGCACGCTCTTGGGAGGATGCGGTCGCGATCGGTTTTGTCGGCCTGTTCTCCAACTCGCTGCTGCTCGGCTTGCCGATCACCGAGCGCGCCTATGGCCCGGACGCGCTGCAGGCCAATTTCGCGATCATCGCGCTGCATTCGCCGTTCTGCTATGCGGTCGGCATCACCGCGATGGAAATCGTCCGCGCGCAGGGCGGATCGTTGCGGCATCTGCCGGGCAAGGTGCTGCGTGGCATGGGACGCAATGCGCTGATTCTCGGCATCCTTTTGGGAGCTCTGGTGAACCTGTCGGGCCTGCCGCTGCCAGAGGTGCTGGTCGAGGCGCTGGAGTTGATGGCCCGCGCGGCCCTGCCCGCGGCTCTTTTCGGGCTGGGCGGTGTGCTTTATCGCTACCGCCCCGAGGGCGACATGCGGGTGATCCTCTTCGTGGTAGCGGTGTCGCTGGTGCTGCACCCGGCGGTGGTCTGGGGTCTCGGGTCGGTCGCGGGGCTCAAGGTACCGGCGTTCCGCTCGGGCATCATCACGGCGGCCATGGCCCCGGGGGTGAACGCCTATCTCTTTGCCAGCATGTATGGCCACGCCAAGCGGGTCGCGGCCTCGGCGGTGCTGATCGGCACGGCGGCCTCGATCCTGACCGCGACGGTCTGGCTGGCGCTGCTGCCCTGAGACTGTTCAACGTAAAACGCCCCGCAGATGACCTACGGGGCGCTTTCGCCGTTGCATAGGAAGGGTTGCCGCCCCTCAGCCCGGCGTCATGCCGCGCAGCCGCTCGGACCGGCGCCGCAGGAATTCGAGCGTCACCAGCAGCACCACCGAGATCGAGATCAGCACCGTCGCAGCCGCGAGGATCGTGGGCGAGATTTGCTCGCGCAGACCGGTGAACATCTGCCACGGCAGCGTCTTCTGCCCGGCGGAGCCGACAAAGAGCACCACGACCACCTCGTCGAAAGAGGTGATGAAGGCGAACAGGCCGCCCGAGACCACACCTGGCAGGATCAGCGGCATCTGCACCTTGAAGAAGGTGCGCACCGGATCCGCCCCAAGGTTCGCCGCCGCGCGCGTTAGCGATCGGTCGAAGCCCACCAGCGTCGCGGTAACGGTGATGATCACGAAGGGGATGCCAAGGGCGGCGTGCGCCAGAACCACGCCCCAATAGGTCCCCTGCAGGCCGATCCGGCTGTAGAAGAAGTACATGCCGGCCGCCGAAATGATCAGCGGCACGATCATCGGCGAGATCAGGATCGCCATGATCGCGCGGCGGAACGGCACGTGCGGTTGGCTCAGGCCGATCGCCGCGAGGGTGCCGAGCGCCACCGACAGGAAGGTCGCGACGGGCGCGATCTTCAGCGAGTTCCACAAGGGCACCTGCCAGTCGGGATTGGTGAAGAAGTCGCGGTAGTGCTTGGTCGAATAGCCCTCCGGATCCAGGGCCAGCATCTTCGGAGTGAAGGTGAAGAAGTTCTCGGCGTTGAACGACAGCGGGATGATGATGAGGATCGGCGCGATCAGGAAGAAGAAGATCGCCGTGCAGATCACGAGGTAGGAATAGTGCCAGATTCTCTGGCCGGTCGAGGCATATGGGGGAAGTGCAGCCATTCTCTCAGCCTCCCAGCTTGACGTTGTCGATGCCGACGATGCGGTCGTAGACCCAGTAGAGCGTGAGCACGAGCGCCAGCAGGATGGTGCCCAGCGCGGCCGCGAGGCCCCAGTTCAACGACGACGAGATGTGGTAGGCGATCCGGTTCGAGATGAAGACGCCCGTGGTGCCACCGACGATCTCGGGCGTGATGTAGTAGCCGATCGACAGGATGAAGGCGAGGATCGAGCCCGCGCCGATGCCCGGCACCGAAAGCGGGAACCACACCCGCCAGAAGGCGGTCCAGTCGTTGGCCCCCATGGATTTGGCAGCCCTCATGTAGGAGGGCGGGATGGTCTTCATCACCGAATAGAGCGGCAGGATCATGAAAGGCAGCAGGATATGCGTCATCGCGATGATCGTGCCGGTGGCGTTGTTGATGAGCGTCAGGCGGTTGGCGTCCGACACCAGGCCGATCCAGACCAGCGTGTCGTTGATCACGCCCTGCTGTTGCAGCAGCACCTTCCACGCGGAGGTCCGCACCAAGAGCGAGGTCCAGAACGGCAGCAGCACAAGGATCATCAGCACGTTGGCCGAGCGCATCGGCAGTGTCGAAAGCAGATAGGCGATCGGGTAGCCCAGCAGGATGCAGGAGAAGGTGATCGCCAGCGACATCCACATGGTGCGCCAGAACAGCGTCAGATAGATCGTCTCGCTTTCTGGGCGCCACTGTGCTTCGCCGCCAGGGCCGTTCATCATGTCGACGGCGTTGAGGAAATAGCCGTCGGTGTAGTTCGGGCTGTAGGTCTCGATGACCTGCCAGACCTCGGGGTCGAGCCAGTCGTCATCGCTCTCCTCGAACAAGGCCTTGATCGACACGCTCTCGAAGCCCGAGACGTCGACGCTCGGAAAGCCTTCCGGAGCCGCGCCATTCGCGAGGTCGCGGTAAAGTGCGGTGAAGACGTAGTCGGGCACGTCTTCCTCGAGCGGATCGTCCTCGTTGGCTTTGACGGTCAGCTCGACCCAGGACTCCCAAGCGTCGGCCGCAAAGGGAAGTGCCGCGCGGATCTCGTCTCGGGCCATCCAGTCGACCCAGTTCGCGGGATCGGCCAACGCTGGGTCGGCTTCGGTGAACTGGTCGGTGTAAATATCGGTATCAAAGCGGCCCACGTCGCGGCCGGTGCCACGGAAGAGCGAGCTGAGACCGGTAGATTCGTAGTTCAGTCGGCTGCCGAGACGGGTGTGGCTCTTGTACTCGGCGGCAATGAACAGATCGGTGTAAAGCGCCTCGTAGACAGGCTCGCCGGGGGCTTCTTCGGGGAGGTTCTGATCCTTGCGAAGGGCCGCAACGGTGCGCGGCAGCGTCTCGGAGACGATCTGGTTCTCGACCGAACGGAACAGCATGTCGGCGATGGGGGCCACGAAGGCCACGAGGATGAAGATCAGCAGCGGTGAGACCAACAGGAAGGCGCGCAGCTTTTCGCGCCTGAGCGCGCGATTCAGGCTGTGCTTGAGCGGCCGGCCATCGGCGGCCAGCATCGGCCCTTCGGTCACCTCGCCGCCCGGAAGCGCCGCCATCGGCTGCTTTGGGGGTGTCGTCGCGCTGTCGGTCATCATGCCTCCGGAACTGGGGGTGGGACGGGGCCATGGCGGCCCCGTCCCGTCATCGCGTCAGACGCGCGGTCTTACTGCGCGAGCCAGGCCTGGAACTTGGCGTCCAGATCGTCGCGATAGTCGGCCCACCATTCGTAGTTCTGCACGAAGGCACCCTTGGCGTTGTCGGGGTTGGTCGGCATGTGCGGCGCCATGTCGATCCCGAGCTCGGCGTGCTCACCCACGAGCGGCGCGGAGGATTTGCGGGCCGGGCCGTAGGAGATGTACTTGGCCTGATCCGCGAGACGCTGGGTGTCGGTCGCGAAGTAGAGGAAGTCCTTGACGCGCGCGAGCTTGGCGTCGTCGAGGCCCTCGGGGATGATCCAGCCGTCGAGGTCGTAGGACTGGGTGTCCCACATCATGTTGACGGGTTGGTCCTGCTCGACGATCAGGCTGAACAGGCGACCGTTGTAGGTCGAACCGAAGACGACTTCGCCATCGGCGAGCAGCTGCGGCGTGTCGGCACCGGCCGACCACCAGATCGTCTCGTCCTTGATGGTGTCGAGCTTGGCGAAAGCACGGTCCTGGCCTTCCTCGGTCTCGAGCACGTCGTAGACGTCCTCATAGGCGACGCCATCACAGATCAGCGCCCATTCGAGGTTGTTGTGCGGGCGCTTCTCGAGCGACCGCTGACCCGGGAAGGTCTCGAGGTCGAACACGTCGCAGATGCTCTCGGGCTGCTTGCCGTCCCACTCGGCCACGTCGTTGCGGTAGCCGAAGGTGTAGGAGTAAGCGATCTGCGGGATGAAGCAGTCGGAGACCAGCATGTCGCCGAAATCCTCGGAGGCGGGCGTGCCGTCCGGCGCCGGGGCGAGATCCTCGTCGACGTCGATCTCCATCGCGAGACCTTCGTCGCACAGGCGCATCGCGTCGGCGGCGGTGGCGTCGACCAGATCCCAGGTGACGTTGCCGGCTTCGTTCTGGGCGCGCAGCTTGGCGACCGCTTCGGCCGAGCTTTCGTCCCAGGTAACGGTCACCTCGGGGTGCATCTCAAGGTAGGGCTCGACATAGGCCTTGAGCTGGCTCTGCTGATAGGCGCCACCCCAGCTGATGATGGTCATCTCGTTGGCCATCTCGACGTGGCTCTCGGCCCCGGCGACGGTGGCAGCGGCCACAAGTGCGGTGGTCGCAGTCAAAAGACGAGTGGTTTTCATAGAGTTGGAACTCCCGTTGGTTACCCGGTTCTTGGTTTGAAAGGGGACGCGGTCCGGGTGACGACGCCCCGCATAGGCCGCGCCCCCTTTGCGGGGGTCGCGGTGCGCGGTCGATCTCAGGGATCGAGCGCGCGGCAATCCTCGGCGTGCCAGCCGATGCGGATTTCCTGACCCGGCTTCAGCCGCGGCTGATCGGGCGCGTTTCTGGTCTTCATAATGAAGTCATCCTGTCCGGCCACGCGAAGCCGCGTGCGGAAGGTGTCCCCCATGTAGATGAACTCCTGCACGGTCGCGGGGAGCGTGTGCGCCCCTTCGGTGAGGCGTTCGGGGTTCGATTCCACCCGCTCGGGGCGGATCGACACGCGGGTGCGCTGGCCCACTTCGTGCACGTTGACCGGTAGCGCGTCGATCAGCTCGCCGTCGTCGAGCCGCACGAGGCAGGACGACGCGTCGATCTTCTCGATGACGCCTTCGAGCGTGTTGTTCTCGCCGATGAACTGCGCGACGAAGCTGTTCTGAGGCTTTTCATAAAGTTCGTCGGGCGGGGCCAGCTGCTGGATCCGGCCATCGTCGAACACTGCGACTCGGTCCGACATGGTCAGCGCCTCGGTCTGGTCGTGCGTCACATAGACCACGGTGATGCCCAGACGGTGCGCCAGATCGGTGATCTCGAACTGCAGCGTCTCGCGCAGCTGCTTGTCGAGCGCGCCCAGAGGCTCGTCCATCAGCACCAGCTCGGGTTCGAACACCAGCGCCCGCGCCAAGGCGATCCGCTGCTGCTGACCACCAGATAGCTGGGTCGGACGGCGATTCTTGAACTCGCCCATTTGCACCATGTCGAGCGCGCGCACGATCTTCTGCTCGCGCTCGGACTTGCCCATCTTGCGCACTTCGAGCGGGAAGGAGAGGTTCTCTCCCACTGTCATATGCGGGAACAGTGCATAGTTCTGGAACACCATGCCGATGCCGCGCTTGTGCGGTGGGATGTTGTTGATGGACTTGCCGTCGAGGCGGATCTCGCCATGGGTGGCAGTCTCGAAGCCCGCGAGCATCATCAGGCAGGTGGTCTTGCCCGAGCCCGATGGCCCCAGCATGGTCAGGAACTCGCCCTTCGGCAGTGAGAGGTTGAGATCCTTCACGACGAGCTTCTCGCCGTCATAGCTTTTCTGCACGCGTTCGAATTCCACGAACGCCTCTGAACTCGAGCCCTGGGCCAAGCCTTGCTCCCTGTTGTTATGCCGGCGGATTTTTTCCGCGCTTGTCAGCCGAGACTAAAACAAGGTGCTCTGCGCAATGCAACCGAATAGCCGACACGCAGATATTACGCCGGGTCACACCCCGAAAGGCACGACACAGACTGCTTGCACGAAAGGGCGTAGCGGGCTTCAACGCGGCGCGATGCCGCATGCTCAGATCGCTTTTACAGCACAATCCTGGGGGGATTTTTAGATAGATTATTCGCCATTAGCGATTATTCGATGTCGCGCAGAGACATGTCTATGTCGGATTCAGTCTCCAAGCGACCACGCAGACGGGACGAGATTTCAGCCTCGGCGACACTGGCTTCGACCGCATGACACAGGAAAAGGGCCAGCGTTTCCGCGGCCCTGCACTTCGAAGCTCATCTGCTCTGGGAGATCCGGCGGCCCGCCTTGCCGGCGGGCCTGCCTGAATGGTGCGGTCGAGAAGACTCGAACTTCCACGGGTGTTACCCCACAGCGACCTCAACGCTGCGCGTCTACCAATTCCGCCACGACCGCACGTGATCAGGTAGGATGGCGGCCTCATAGCCTCGGGCTTCGGGGGAGCGCAAGAGCGAATTTTGCCGGACCCGGCGTCAAGCGCGAGAATCTTGGCGACGACTCCGGGCTTTGACTTTTCCGCCCCCCCGCGCCACCCCGTCCGAGACGAGGCTTGATACGGAGTGCCGACAATGGTGGACTGGATCGTGAGCGACGGGCTGACCCCCTATGAGGAGGCGGTCTCTGCCATGGAGGCCCGCGCGACGGCGATCGCCGAAGGTTCGGCCGATGAGGCGATCTGGCTGGTCGAGCATGCGCCGCTCTATACGGCTGGCACCTCCGCCAGGATTTCGGATCTCACCGACCCCGACCGCTTTCCGGTGCATCACAGCAAGCGTGGTGGGCAGTATACCTATCACGGCCCCGGCCAGCGCGTGGTCTACGTGATGCTCGACGTGGGAAGTCGCGGCCGCGACGTGCGCGCCTTCGTCAAATCGCTGGAAGGCTGGATCATCGGCACACTGGCCGAGTTCAACGTCACGGGCGAATTGCGCGAGGGACGCGTCGGCGTCTGGGTACAGCGGCCCGACAAGCCGCTGACTGCCACGGGGGCCATGGCCGAGGACAAGATCGCGGCGCTGGGCATACGGCTGCGCAAATGGGTAAGCTACCACGGGCTGTCGATCAACGTGGAGCCGGAGCTGTCGCATTTTGATGGCATCGTGCCCTGCGGCATCTCCGAACACGGGGTCACCAGCCTCGTTGATCTGGGGCTGCCGGTCACCATGGCCGATCTCGACACCGCGCTCGAGCGCAGCTTTGCCGATTACTTCGCCGGAGAGTTGCGCCGCGCCGCCTCTCTCTGAGGCTTGCGCGCGACAGCATCGCGGAGCGCACTCCTGCGGCACCGTGACCGTTGCCCTGCCCGGCTTCTCCTTCTAGAAGGACGCCAATTGCCTGCGCGAGTCTGCGTGCGGGCCCGTCAGGCAACCAAACTCGGGAGAGCCACATGGCAGACGCCGCCATCCACGGCCACGGACACGAGGACAAGCGGGGGTTCTTCACCCGTTGGTTCATGTCCACCAACCACAAGGACATCGGGATCCTGTATCTCTTCGCGGCGGGCTTCGTGGGCCTGCTGTCGGTGATGCTGACCCTGCACATGCGGCTTGAGCTGATGCAGCCGGGCGTGCAGTTCATGTGCACCGAGAACGTGACCGGCAACCCGCTCACCACGATCCTGCGCTCTTGGGTGCCCACGGCCACCGAGGCCTGCACGCCCAACGGCCACATGTGGAACGTCGCGATCACCTACCACGGCGTGCTGATGATGTTCTTCGTGGTCATCCCGGCGCTGTTCGGTGGCTTCGGCAACTACTTCATGCCGCTGCAGATCGGCGCCCCGGACATGGCCTTCCCGCGGCTGAACAACCTCAGCTTCTGGATGTTCATCGCAGGCGTTGGCCTCGGCGTAGCCTCGCTTCTGGCGCCGGGTGGTAACGGTCAGGCGGGCTCTGGCGTGGGCTGGGTGCTTTACCCGCCGCTCTCGACCTCCGAGCCGGGCATGTCGATGGATCTCGCGATCTTCGCGGTGCACGTCTCCGGCGCCTCGTCGATCCTTGGCGCGATCAACATCATCACCACCTTCCTCAACATGCGCGCGCCCGGCATGACGCTGCACAAGGTGCCGCTCTTTGCCTGGTCGATCTTCGTCACCGCCTGGCTGATCCTTCTGGCCCTGCCGGTTCTGGCCGGCGCGATCACCATGCTGCTGACCGACCGTAACTTCGGGACCTCGTTCTTCCAACCCGCTGGCGGCGGCGACCCGATCCTCTACCAGCACATCCTGTGGTTCTTCGGTCACCCCGAGGTCTACATCATCATCATCCCCGCCTTCGGCATCATCAGCCACGTGATCGCGACTTTCTCGCGCAAGCCGATCTTCGGCTACCTGCCGATGGTATACGCGATGGTGGCGATCGGCGTGCTCGGCTTCGTCGTCTGGGCGCACCACATGTACACCGTGGGCATGTCGCTGACGCAGCAGTCCTACTTCATGATGGCTACCATGGTCATCGCGGTGCCAACCGGGGTTAAGATCTTCTCGTGGATCGCGACGATGTGGGGCGGCTCGGTCGAGTTCAAGACGCCGATGCTTTGGGCCTTCGGCTTCCTGTTCCTGTTCACCGTGGGCGGCGTCACCGGCATCGTGCTGTCTCAGGCCGGCATCGACCGCGCCTATCACGACACCTACTACGTGGTGGCGCACTTCCACTACGTGATGAGCCTGGGCGCCATCTTCGGTATTTTCGCGGGGATCTACTTCTACTTCCCGAAGATGACCGGCAAGATGCTCCCCGAACTCGCGGGCAAGATCCACTTCTGGGCGATGTTCATCGGTGCGAACATCACCTTTTTCCCGCAGCACTTCCTCGGCCGTCAGGGCATGCCGCGTCGCTACATCGACTATCCGGAGGCCTTCGCTACCTGGAACATGGTCTCCTCGATCGGCGCCTTCATCGCCTTCGCCTCCTTCGTGTTCTTCATCGTGGTGCTGTTCTACACGCTGCTGAAGGGCAAGAAGCATGGCCTTGCGAACCCGTGGAACGAATATGCCGACACGCTAGAGTGGACACTGCCCTCGCCGCCGCCGGAGCACACCTTCGAGACGCTCCCCAAGCAGAGCGAGTGGGATCACAGCCGCGCCCACTGACGGCACGGCCCGCAAGACGAGATCAGGGCCCGGCGGAAACGCCGGGCCCTTTTTCATCCCGCCCCCCCCCCCCCGAGACAAACGATGCCCGTTGAATGGACGCAACGCCCCGCTGATGACGCCCCCCCGCGGGCCGCGCTGCAGCTCTGGCCCTACCGCTCGCTGCCCAAGCGCGGCTTTGCGGGATTTATCGGCGGGACCGCGGCGCTGATCGCGTTGCCGCTGATCATGGTGCTGGGCACGCCGGTGCTCTGGGCCTTGCTGCCCTTCCTCGTCGCCGCCGTGGCCGGGGTCTGGTGGGCACTGTCACGCAGCTACCGCGACGGCGAGGTCCTCGAATCGTTGGAGATCACCCCCGAGCGGATGCGCCTTGTCCGCCGCGAGAGGGGCCATCCCGACCGGGTCTGGGAGGCCGACCCCTATTGGGTCGAGTTGCAGCTGCACGAGGGCGAGAGACCGGTGCCCGCCTATCTCACGATGCGCGGCGCGGGACGCGAAGTGGAGCTTGGCGCGTTTTTATCGGAGGACGAACGCCGAGCCTTGGCCGAGGATTTGCAACGCATTCTGGCCCGGATTGCCCGGCGCTGAAACGCTTGTTGTGCCCCGCGTCGTTACGTCGCCATGGAACTCCAACCCCAACATGGGCATTTTCATGGCAACGGAGGATTCGTCATGCCCAAGCACACCGCGCCGAAAGAAACGATCCGCAGGCTGGCCGAGACTGGCCGCGCCATTCTCGAAGGACTGGTGGGCGCCCTGCTGCCGCAGCCCCGCCCGCAGCACCGGCCGATCCCGATTCCCGTCTCTCCCCCGCGTCGTCGCTGACGGCAGCCGCAGGCGGCTACGGCCCCAGAACGACAAAGGCGGCCCCGCAAGGGAGCCGCCTTCTTCATGCAAGAGCGTTAGCGCGCGGCCTTAGCCCTTCTTTTCAGGCAGATTATCACGCTTGGTCTGCGCAAGGTCTTCGAGCTGCGCCTCGCTCATGTCGTCGTACATTTCTTTCGAGGCACCCTTGAGATCCTTGACCTTCGTGTCGCCTCGCTTGGCCGAAAGCGCCGCGCCCGCCGCCTTCTGCTGCGCCTTGGATTGTGCCGGCATGTCGGTCCTCCATGACTTGGACGACCGTAAAACGCGAAGGACAACGCCCGCGTTCCCGCAATCTCAGCTCAGGCGATCGCGCACCAGCGGGCCGACGCGGCCGAAGTCCATGCGCCCCATGTAGCGCCCCTTGAGGGCGGCCATGACCTTGCCCATGTCGCGGATCGAAGTGGCTTCGGTCTCGGTAATGGCCTGGGCCACGGCGGCTTCGGTCTCGGCTTCGGTCAGCTGACGCGGCAGGAATTCCTCGATCACCGTGATCTCGGCGCGTTCTTTTTCAGCCAGCTCCAGCCGTCCGCCTTCATCATAGGCGCGCGCGCTTTCCTGACGCTGCTTGACCATCTTTCCCAGAATGGCGAGCACGAGCTCGTCGGAGACCAGCCCCTCTTCGCCTTCCCCCCGCGCGGCGATATCGCGGTCCTTGATTGCGGCATTGATCAGGCGCAGCGTGGAGAGGCGCTCGGCCTCCTTGGCCTTCATCGCGTCCTTGAGGGAAGCGTTGAGCTTGTCGCGCAGGGTCATCTGGTCCCGTTCCGGATTGTTGCAGACACAAGCGGGCAAGCTACCCGGTTCGGCAGGGCCTGACAACAAGCCCCGCCGGGTGCCGCCGCGTCTTGATTCTTTTGCGCCCTGCCCCTAGGTAGCGGCGGGTTTCACTACAGGAGCAATGACGCCATGCCGATTAATGTTTCCGGCAAGCCGACCGCCTGCCTCGCGCTCGCGGACGGGACCGTGTTTTACGGGCAGGGCTTCGGCGCTCCGGGCCGCACCGTGGCCGAGCTGTGTTTCAACACCGCGATGACCGGCTATCAGGAGATCATGACCGATCCCTCCTACGCCGGTCAGGCCGTCACCTTCACCTTTCCCCATATCGGCAACACCGGCACCACCGACGAGGACGACGAGGCCGCCGATCCGGTCGCCGCGGCAATGATCGTCAAGTGGAGCCCGACCGAGCCCTCGAACTGGCGCGCCACCGAGACGCTGTCGAACTGGCTCGCCAAGCGCGGCCGTATCGGCATGGGCGGTGTCGACACGCGGCGTCTGACCCGCGCAATCCGCCAGCAGGGCGCGCCGCATGTCGCAATCGAGCACGACCCCGATGGCGAATTCGACCTTGAGGCCTTGGTTGCCGCCGCGCGCGGTTTCAAAGGTCTCGTCGGTCTCGACCTGGCGAAAGAGGTCAGCTGCGTGCAGTCCTATCGCTGGGACGAGATGCGCTGGGCCTGGCCCGATGGTTTCAAGACGCAGGACAACCCGCGCCACAAGGTCGTCGCCATCGACTACGGCGCCAAGCGCAACATTCTGCGCAGCCTTGCCTCGACCGGCTGCGAAGTCACGGTGCTGCCCGCCACCGCCACCGCGGACGAAATTCTGGCGCTGAACCCCGACGGTCTGTTCCTGTCGAACGGTCCGGGCGATCCGGCGGCAACCGGCGTCTATGCCGTCCCGGCGATCAAGTCGGTGCTGGAACGCTCCGAGATCCCGGTGTTCGGCATCTGCCTCGGGCACCAGATGCTGGCCCGTGCTCTGGGCGCGCAGACGGTCAAGATGAACCACGGCCACCACGGTGCGAACCACCCCGTGAAGGATCGTGAAACCGGCAAGGTTGAGATCACCTCGATGAACCACGGCTTCACCGTGGACAGCCAGTCGCTCCCCGAAGGCGTGATCGAGACGCATGTGTCGCTGTTCGACGGCTCGAACTGCGGCATCCGCATGACCGATCGCCCGGTGTTCTCGGTGCAGTATCACCCCGAAGCAAGCCCCGGCCCTCAGGACAGCTACTACCTGTTCGAACGTTTTGCCGAAGCCATGGAAGCGCGGCGCGCCTGAGGCGTTAACCGCGTCTTAACCCGCAAGGACCGAGCATCGGGCAGCCTTTCGCAAGGAAACCCGCCCGATGACCGTCCTTTCTCCGCCCAGTGCGGCGGAGGTCGTGACTGGCCCCGAGACTGTCGCGCCCGGCCGCTTCGATCCGACCGATTTACCAACGGACCTGCGCCTGCTGCGCCGCTTGGGCGCAACGCGGGCGCTGCACTTCGGAGTGATGCCTTGGCGGCACATCGGCGGATGCACCGTGGTGCTCTGCGCGGCCCCGCCCTCGGCTGAGGCCCGCGCAGCCTTGGAGCGTGCGGGTCTGGGCCAGCTGCGCTTCGCGATCTGCACGCCCGAAGCCCTGCGTGCGGCGCTTCTGCCGCATGTCGAGCCGGTGCTCTTGATGCGGGCCGAAGCCCGCGTGCCGTTCGATCAAAGCTGCCGGGGTGTCGGGCGTAGGCCGCTGTGCCTGCTCGCTGTCACTGTGATGCTCAGCACCGCCCTTGCGGTGGCATGGGCCCCCGGCGCGGCGCTGGCGCTGCTCTGCGCCCTGTGCGCGCTGACCTTGTGCGTCAACACCGCGCTCAAGCTCGCCGCCGCGATTGCCACGCTGGGCCGCGCCCCCGCCAAACCGCCACCTGCCTCCCCCTCGGCCGATATGCTGCCGGTCGTGACGCTGCTGGTGCCGCTGTTTCGCGAGGGGCCGATGGTGGCGGCGCTGTTGGATCGATTGGCGCGTCTCGACTACCCGCACGACCGGCTCGACCTGTGCCTGATCGTCGAGGCCGACGACACAGAGACCCGTGACGCGCTGACCCGGATTCTACTGCCCAGCTGGGCGCAGGTGGTGGTGGTGCCCGAAGGACGCCTCCGCACCAAGCCGCGCGCATTGAACTACGCGCTGTTCTTCACGCGCGGCAGCATCGTCGGCATCTACGACGCCGAGGATGCCCCTGCCCCGGACCAGCTGTTGCGCGTGGTGGCGCGATTTGCAGCCTGCGGGCCACGAACCGGCTGCTTGCAGGGCGTACTCGATTACTACAACGCCCGGTCCAACTGGATCGCCCGCTGCTTTACCCTCGAATACGCAAGCTGGTTCCGGGTGGTCCTGCCGGGGCTCGACCGGCTCGGCCTCGTGGTGCCATTGGGGGGCACGACGCTGTTCCTGCGCCGCCACGCGATCGAGGCGGTGGGCGGTTGGGACGCCCACAACGTCACCGAGGACGCGGATCTGGGCGTGCGGCTGGCGCGGCGCGGCTTTCGCACCGAACTGATCGACAGCGTCACGCTCGAGGAGGCCAACGCCCGTGTCTGGCCGTGGATCAAGCAGCGTTCGCGCTGGCTCAAGGGCTACGCGTTGAGCTGGGGGGTGGCGATGCACGACCCCGAGCGGCTATGGCGCGAGCTTGGGGCCTGGCGGTTCATCGGCGTGCAGGTGCTGTTTCTCGGCACGCTGGCGCAGTTCGCGCTGGCCCCGGTGCTGTGGTCGTTCTGGCTGGTGATCTTCGGGATGCCGCATCCGATGTCGCCATGGCTGCAGCCTCGGAGCCTCACGGGGCTGGCCATGATCTTTTTGCTGTCTGAAGGCGTGACTTATGCTGTCGCGGCATTGGCGGCACGGCGGGCCGGGCAACCGGGACTGGCGCTTTGGGCGCCCTGGCTTCAGGTCTACTTCCCCCTCGCCACCGTCGCGGTCTGGCGCGCGCTATGGCAGGTACTGCGCAGCCCGTTTCACTGGGAAAAGACCCGGCACGGCATCTTTGCCCCAGCGGCGGCGCTCAGGTCGCCGCCTCCACCTTCGCCGCGTCCAGCTTCAACCGAGTGATGAAGGCATGGCTGATGTGATCGCGCAGCGCCCGGTCGGCGGCGTCGCCATCGCCCGCCTCGATCGCAGCGACGATCGTCGCGTGCTCCTCGAGCGCGCCGCGGCCGCGTCCTTCGGCCGCCAGCGAGGTCGAAGCCAGAAGGGCCATGGAACGGTGCACGAGGTCGAGTTGGCGCACCAGAAAGCGATTGTGGCTGGCGAGGTGGATCTGCTTGTGAAACCGCCGGTTGGCGCGCGACAGCGCAGCGGGATCGTTGACCAATGCCTGATCGGCATCGAGCATGTCGCGCAGCACCCGCACCTCCTCGGGGGCGGCGTGACGTGCGGCCAGCCGCGCCGCCAGCCCCTCGAGTTCGCCACGCACCACGTAAAGCTCGGCCAGCTGCGTGTGATCGAGCGAGGCCACGATCAATGAGCGGCCATCGCGGCTCAACATGCCTTGGGTCTCCAACCGCTGCAGCGCCTCGCGCACCGGGGTACGCGACACGCCGAATCGATCTGCCAACTCGCTTTCGACGAGTCGGTCACCGGGGCGGTAGATGCCGCCGTCGATCGATTCGAGGATCAGCCCGTAGGCGTCCTTCTGCGAGGGTCTGGTGTCCTGCATGCGCGGCCTTCCCATGGGTTGGGAGACGATAGCCCCTGCGCAAGCCTGTGTTCAACCCGCGCCCATCTTGCCGCGCTCCGGTTGCGCCCATAGGGTCGCGTCATGACCGACACGCCCCTCTCCGCCATCGCCGCCGACTTCGCCCATGTCCGGGCTTGGGTCTTTGATCTCGACCACACGCTCTATCCGCCCGAAGCGCGGCTTTTCGACCAGATCGAGGTGCGGATGCGGGCTTGGATGATGCGCGAGCTGGGCATCGAGGCTGCCGAGGCCGACCGGCTGCGCGCCGACTACTGGGCGCGCTATGGCACAACGCTTGCCGGGCTGATGGCCGAGCACGGCCTGCCTGCCGATGATTTCCTGATCGACGTGCACGACATCGACATGGGCCATCTCGACGCCGATCCGGTGCTGGCCCGTGCCATCGCCGCTCTGCCCGGCCGCCGCATCGTCTACACGAACGGATCGAACCCCTACGCGCTGCGAGTGCTGGCGGCTCGCGGGCTAGAGGGGGTGTTCGATGCGGTCTACGGCGTTGAGCACGCGGGCCTCGTCCCCAAGCCCGAGCGCGCCGCCTTCGAAGCGGTCTTCGGGCTCGACGGGCTGGCGCCGGAACAGGGGGCGATGTTCGAGGACGACCCGCGCAACCTCGCGGTGCCGCATGCGATGGGTATGCGCACGGTGCTGGTCGGCCCGCCGGGCGCGCTCGGCGCCGATCACATCCATCATCACACCAGCGATCTCGCGGGCTTTGTGTCGCAGCTGGTGCGATAGGCTTTCCCACGCAGGCGTCGCGGCCTATCTCCATTCCATGACACAGAACATCGACATTCTCGTCTCGGGCGGCGGCATCGCAGGCCTTTCAGCCGCGGCCGCCTTTGGCGCGCGGGGCTTTTCGGTGCTCTGCGTCGATCCCGCGCCCCCCGTGCGCGAAATGGCCGAAGCCGGGGCCGACCTGCGCTCCACCGCCTTCCTGCAGCCCGCGCGCGCACTCCTCGACAGCGCCGGGATATGGGAGCGCCTCGCCCCACACGCGACGCCGCTGCAGGTGATGCGGATCGTCGAGGCCGGTCGCGGCACGCCGGTGAGCCGCGATTTTGACGCCGCCGATCTCGGGCCCCTGCCCTTTGGGTGGAACCTCCCGAATTGGCTCTTGCGCCGCGAGATGGCGGCCCGGATCGAAGAAATGGACCGGGTCGAGTTTCGCGCGGGCTGCGGCTTTGCCGGGCTGGTGATGCGCGACGACCGCGCGCTGGTGCGGCTGAGCGACGGCTCACGTATCGCGGCCAAGCTCGTGATCGCCGCCGATGGGCGCAGTAGCCCCGTGCGGGAGGCCTGCGGCATCGGTGTGCGGGTTCGGCGCTATGGGCAAAACGCGCTGGCCTTCGCGGTCACGCACGAAGCCCCGCATGACAATGTTTCCACTGAAATTCATCGCTCCGGCGGGCCCTTCACCTTGGTGCCGCTTCCGGATCTCGATGGCGCCCCCTCCTCGGCGGTGATCTGGATGGAGCCGGGGCGCGAGGCTGAACGGCTGGCCGCCCTGCCGGTGTCGGATTTCGACATCGAGGCCACCTCACGCTCCGAGCGGGTGTTGGGACGGCTGCACCTTGTCACACGGCGGCAGGCCTGGCCGATCATCCTGCAGACGGCGCGCGCGCTGACGGCACAGCGGGTGGCACTTGTGGCCGAGGCCGCGCATGTGATGCCGCCCATTGGCGCGCAGGGCCTCAACACCTCGCTGGCCGACATTGCATGTCTGGTCGATCTTGCAGCCGCGCGGCCCGAAGTGTTGGGCGACGCGGCGATGCTCTCGACCTATGCGCAACGCCGGTCGGGCGACATCGCGCTGCGCGAACATGGGATCGACGCGCTGAATCGTCTCGCCATGGCCGGCGGTCCACTGGCGCAGGCGGTTCGCGGCGCTGGCCTCAGCGTCATGCACGACGTGCCAGCGCTGCGGCGCGGGTTGATGCGGCTGGGGCTTGGCGCGCGCGGCGGCCGTTAGAGCGGGCCGGGCAGCCGCTCCTCGGACAAGAGTACGTTCGCCTCGACCGGGCCGATGCCCGGCAACGTCATGATCCGGCGGCGCAGCACCCGTTCGAAATCCTCCAGATCGCGCGCGACGACCCGAAGGCGGTAGTCGTAGAGCCCCAAAACATGCTCGACCGTCTGCACTTCGCGGATCGCGCAGACCGCTCGCTCGAAATCCTCGAGGCTGGCGCGGCCCCGGCTGGCAAGCTTGATGCCGAGAAACACCGTGACGCCGAAGCCCAAAGCCGCGGCGTCGAGATCGAGGCGACGGCCTTTGAGCGCACCGATTTCGCGCAGTCGCCGGATACGCCGCCACGTCGCAGGTTGCGACAGGCCCAATTCGCGCCCGAGATCGGCGGCGGGTCGGGTGGCGTCACGACTCAGCGCACGCAGCAACTGGCGATCGATGGCATCGAGATCGGTCACAGCGGCAGCGCCTCGTCGGATTTCACCACACTCAACGTCATCAGGCTCTCGATATCTGCGATATGCGGCAGCACGAGGATCTTCTCGCGATAAAGATCGCGGTAATGCCCGAGATCGCGCGCCACGATCTGCAGCCGCACGTCGACACGACCGAGGAAGGTCTGGATCTCGATCACCTCAGGCACCTGCCGGGCACGGGCGAGAAATTCGTCGAAGGCGCGCGGCTGGGTCTTGTCGAGTGTTACCCGCAGGCTGACCGCAACGGCAAAGCCCAAGGCCTTCCAGTCGATCACCCCCCGCACGCCGCGCAGCACGCCGGTCTCCTCGAGCCGCGCCAGACGCCGTGCGCAGCGCATGGCGGTGAGCCCGACGCGATCGGCCAGCTCGGCGGTGGAGAGGTCGGGGGCCTCCTGCAGAAGGCGCAAAAGGCGGCGGTCGGTGTCGTCCTGCATGAAGATCACGATATATCTACAATTTGAGAATGACCATCACGCAAATGATGCGATTTTCATGCGGTTTCCTCCTCGTATCCCCTGCCCCGATCCTTATGGTGCCCCTCAGAACGAGACAACGGGACCTCGAAAGGACCAGATCATGCGCGTTTACTATGACCGCGATTGCGACGTGAACCTCATCAAGGACAAGAAGGTCGCGATCCTCGGCTACGGCTCGCAAGGCCACGCCCACGCGCTCAACCTGCGCGATTCGGGCGCCAAGAACCTCGTCGTGGCGCTGCGCGACGGCTCGCCCTCGCGTGCCAAGGCCGAAGGCGAAGGCCTGCAGGTCATGGGCATCGAAGAGGCCGCCGCTTGGTGCGACGTGATCATGTTCACCATGCCCGACGAGCTGCAGGCCGAGACCTACCGCAAGCACGTGCATGAGCACCTGAAGGAAGGCTCCGCCATAGCCTTCGCGCACGGCCTGAACGTGCACTTCGGCTTGATCGAGCCCAAGGCCGGCGTCGACGTCATCATGATGGCGCCCAAGGGTCCGGGCCACACCGTGCGCGGCGAATACGTCAAGGGCGGCGGCGTGCCCTGCCTCGTGGCCGTGCACCACGACGCGTCGGGCAAGGCCATGGAAATCGGCCTGTCCTATTGCTCCGCCATCGGTGGCGGCCGCTCGGGCATCATCGAGACCAACTTCCGTCAGGAATGCGAAACCGACCTGTTCGGCGAGCAGGCCGTGCTCTGCGGCGGCTTGGTCGAGCTGATCCGCATGGGCTTCGAGACGCTGGTCGAGGCGGGCTATGAGCCCGAGATGGCCTATTTCGAGTGCCTGCACGAGGTGAAGCTGATCGTGGACCTGATCTACGAAGGCGGCATCGCCAACATGAACTACTCGATTTCGAACACCGCCGAATACGGCGAGTACGTGTCCGGCCCGCGCATCCTCCCCTATGAGGAGACCAAGAAGCGCATGAAGGACGTGCTCACCGACATCCAGAACGGCAAGTTCGTGCGCGACTTCATGCAAGAGAACGCGGTGGGTCAGCCCTCGTTCAAAGCGACCCGTCGCCTGAACGACGAGCATCAGATCGAGCAGGTCGGCGAGAAGCTGCGCGCGATGATGCCTTGGATCTCCAAGGGCAAGATGGTCGACAAGGCGCGCAACTGACCATCTTCGTATTTCGGAGTTGCCGGTCGGCAACAACTAGGGGGCGCCTTTGGGCGCCCCTGTCTTTTTGGACATGTACAAAGCAATCCATTCGTATAGAGTCTGCGTAAGGCCATGTTTTGCATGAATTCTTGCCGCAATTCGGCTCGATGTGACTCCTGTATGATTTTACAGGAGTATCAATCATGATTTCCGGCATCACTTCTAGCCTCACTTCAGGCCTTCAGTCGCTCTACTCGAGCTCCACCTCTTCGACTCAGTCCACGACGAGCACCACTTCGGCCACCGAGGCTGCCGAAGCCACTGCTGCGAGCAGCACGTCGAGCAGCGCATCGGCCCCGGTCTCGACCCAAGATACCGTCGTCTCGGCTTCGAGCAGTGCCAGCAAGTCCGACACGACCAGCAGCACGGCTCGCCGGGAAGACGTGACCGCGCGCAGCTCCGTCACCGTGCGTGCGACCGACATCGAAACGGCCGCCGAAGTCTCCGATCTCGCGCGCTCGCGGGCTGAAGCGCAGGCCACGCAGGACCGGCTGCGCCAGACCACTCTGGTCGCCACGATCTCGAGCGGCGAGTCCGCCGCGCCCAAGATCGCCCTCGTCGAGGACAAGCCCGCGTCGAGCCAGGCCGCGGCGACGCGCTATGCCGCCGCCAACACACCGGCCGCACCGGCCAAGGCGATTGCTGAAATGCGCGCCTGACATGCTTGGGGCCGACCTCAGGGTCGGCCCCGCCAGACGAACTCCATACCGGTTCAGCGCTCGATCACGTCAAAACGATGGGTGGCCATCACCTGACCATCGACCCGCAGAACCGCGACGATATCCTGCCGCACCGGCTGATCGACATGGACGCGCACATTGCTGTTGGCCCCGGCGTGCACCGGTTCGGTTCCAAGCAAGATCATCGTTCCATTCGGTCCCATGGTATAAATTTCGACCGTCCCGCTGCTCTGGGAGCGCACGATGCCCAGCTCAACGACCGAGGTCTGTTCCTGTAGACGACTTAGTGACGGAAACGCATTCTCCCCGGTCATCGCCAGCGTGCCCGTGGCCGAGGTGGTAAAGAGTGCCAGAGCTAAGAGTTTCCCATACATGGCTTCGACCCTTCTGTGTCATGGCGGGTCACGAGACCCGTGACATCAGGCTGCGCCTCGATCGGCGATCTGGCGACCATTGAAACATCACGATGGCGATCCTCAATTGTGATTTCGGCCCCCTCTTGAAACTTGCCGTTGATCGACCGGCGGCTTCACTCGCGCCTTGACGAACAGCAAAGAGGTCCCGCCTGCACCGACTTCAACCCTAGGGCAGCATAGAGCGATCACAGCGCTGTGATGGCTACGTGAACTGAGTGCCGGTGCTCACAGATCGTGATCTGCGCTTCGAGCCAGGTTGTGATGGGAAGGCTTCAGAGCAGCGTCGATGGCACCCTTGACCCTGAGTCGTGCGGATCCATGCTTCGATCATGGACTTTCTCGTAGCGTCATGCTGAAGCACCACCATGACGTCACAACCCACATCAGCCAACTGGCTGTCGATCCTCCTGCTCGGCCTGATCTGGGGCGGAACGTTTGCCGTCGTCCGGCTGGCACTCGACGGCTATGGCCCGGTCACGGTGGCCTGCGCGCGAACTGCGCTGGGGGCCATGGCGATGCTCGGGCTGATGCGGGTGATGCAGCGACGCGTGCCGCCGCTCACCCCACGGCTTACCGGCTACTTGATGGCAATCGGTCTGCTGTCGACCGCCTTGCCGTTCCTGCTGCTCTCATGGGGCCAGCAATACGTGCCATCGGCCTTTGCGGGCATCTCGATGGCGGCACTGCCCTTGTTCGTGCTGCCATTGGCGGCGGTGTTCTCGGATGAGCCCTTCCGCTGGCGCGGTGCCGTCGGGGTGGGCGTGGGTTTCCTTGGTGCGTTGGTGCTGATCGGTCCGGGCGTGCTGGCTCCGGGCGCAGGTCTCTCGGCTTGGGGTCAGATGGCCTGCCTCGCGGCGGCCCTCTCCTATGCGGTGGCGTCGATCCTGACCCGCCGCTGCCCGCCGATCGACGGCATCGTGCTCACGGCGCTCAGCCTCACGCTCGGGGCGGTGGTGCTGGTCCCGATGATGCTGCTCACCGAAGGGCTGCCGGGCTGGACCGGCGCGGTGCCGGGTGCGGCACTTGTGTTCCTCGGCCTGTTGCCCACGGCGCTCGCGGCGCTGATCCGTGTGACGGTGATCCGCTCTGCAGGATCGGTGTTCATGACGCTGGTGAATTATCAGGTGCCGGTCTGGTCCATGGCGATCGGCGCTCTGGGCCTGGGCGAAGCGCTGCCTTGGCGCTTTTTCGCGGCGCTGGCGCTGATCCTGACCGGTCTTGGGATCAGCCAAGGCCGGAACCTGCGCGACTTGCTCATGCGCGCGGCTCCGGCCCGCTGAAATCAGGCCACCGCCTTCACTTCTGCAACGATGCCCTCGACCACCTGCGCAAGCAGCGCGTCATCCTCGCATTCGGCCATGACCCGGATCAGCGGCTCGGTGCCCGACTTGCGGATCAGCAACCGCCCCTTGCCGCTCAGCAGCCCCTCGGCCTCGGAGATCGCCGTCTTGACCGATGCGACACTGAGCGGATCCTGGCCCGGCGCGTAGCGCACGTTCTTTAAGAGCTGCGGCACCCGTTCGAACTGACGCACCAGTGCGCTCGCGGGCTTGCCCGTCTCGATCATCGCGGCAAGGAACTGCAGACCGGCGAGGAGGCCGTCGCCGGTGGTGGCATAGTCGGTCATCACGATATGGCCTGACTGCTCACCTCCCAGATTCCAGCCGTTGCGCCGCATCGCCTCGACCACATAGCGGTCGCCGACCTTGGTACGCTCGAGGTTGAGGCCCCGCGCCGTCATGAACCGCTC
Source organism: uncultured Limimaricola sp. (assembly GCF_964022235.1). Lineage (NCBI taxonomy): Bacteria > Pseudomonadati > Pseudomonadota > Alphaproteobacteria > Rhodobacterales > Paracoccaceae > Limimaricola > uncultured Limimaricola sp. Next base: position 232,867 of record NZ_CAXHZL010000003.1, read on the forward strand.
GAGCCCGAGGTTCGACATCACGGTGGCCACCAGGGTGCCGCCGCGCAGCCGGTCTTCTTCGGCCCAGCGGCCCGCCATCAACGCCATGAGCTGATCGCCATCGGCGATCTGGCCCGTCTCGTCGATGATCATCACCCGGTCGGCGTCGCCGTCGAGACAGATCCCCAGATCCGCCCCTTCCTCGAGCACCCGCGCCGCCGCGTGGCGCGGTGCGGTCGAGCCGCAGTTCTGGTTGATGTTGGTGCCGTCAGGCGTCACCCCCACGGGGATGACCGTGGCGCCCAACTCCCAAAGCACCTCGGGGGCAACCCTGTAGGCCGCACCGTTGGCACAGTCGATCACCACCTTGAGACCATCGAGACGCTTGCCTTGCGGGAACGTCGCTTTGACCCGCTCGGCATAGCGGAAGCGGCCATCATCGACGCGCTTGGCCCGACCGATGTTGGCCGCCTTGGCAGGCTCGATCTGGCCCGCGACGATCGCCTCGATTTCGGCTTCGGCCTCATCCGAGAGCTTGAAACCATCAGGGCCGAAGAACTTGATGCCATTGTCATGGTGCGGGTTGTGGCTGGCCGAAATCATGATGCCGACGTCGGCGCGCATCGAATGGGTCAGCAGGCCCACGGCAGGCGTCGGCACCGGCCCCAGAAGCAGGGCGTTCATGCCTGTCGAGGTGAGGCCAGCGACAAGCGCGTTCTCGAACATGTAGCCCGAGAGCCGCGTGTCCTTGCCGATCACCACCCGGTGGCCGTTGGAGCCGTCATTGCGGAAATAGCGCCCGGCGGCGGCGCCGATCCTGAGTGCGATTTCGGCCGTCATCGGCCAAGTGTTGGCGGTGCCGCGCACCCCGTCGGTGCCGAAGAGCTTGCGTGTCATTCGTCCCATCCCATTACTGCCCTGAGCAGGCTCAGCGCCTGCTTTGTTTCTTCGACGTCGTGGACCCGCAGAACATGCGCTCCCTGCTGCGCCGCGATCAGCGCTACCGCAACCGAACCGGGCATCCGTTCTTTGGGGGCCTTGGCCCCCGAAATCGTGCCGATGAACCGCTTGCGCGAGACCCCGAGCAACAGCGGCAGCCCGAAGTCGTGAAACTGCGGCAACGCGCGCAGCAGGGCAAGGTTGTGCTGCAGATCCTTGCCGAAACCGATGCCCGGATCCACCAGCAGCCGATCGCGCGCGATGCCCATCGACACCGCCGCCTCGATTCGAGCCGACAAAGCGTCGTGGACCTGCGCCACCACGTCATCGTACTGGGGCGCTTGCTGCATGGTCGCAGGGGTGCCCATAGCGTGCATAAGACAGAGTGGCGCATCCGTCTCGGCCACCACGCCCGCGAGTTCGGGGTCGAAGGTCAACGCCGAGACATCGTTGATCATGTCCGCGCCTTCGGCCAAAGCCGCGCGGGCGACGGCGGATTTGCGGGTGTCGATCGAAATCGGCGTCTCCACACCGGCCGCACGCAGCGCCGCCACAACCGGGACCACGCGGGCGATCTCTTGGGCCACAGGCACCTCGGTCGCGCCGGGCCTGGTCGATTCGCCTCCGATGTCGAGGATCTCGGCCCCTTGCGCCACGAGTTCACGCGCCCTCGCCACCGCCGCGTCGCGCGTGGCATGGTCGCCCCCGTCGGAAAAACTGTCGGGCGTGACGTTGAGAATGCCCATGAGCCGGGGACGATCGAGCGTCAGTCCGCACAGCGGCGGTCGAGCCACCGTCAGCCGATCGCGCAACGCGGAATCCAGCGTCGAGACTTCGACTGACGCGCCATCGAGGCTGGCCTGAGCGAACCGTGGGCCCGACTGCCCGGCCAGCGGCAGGCCCGGCTCGAGCGAGGTCGGCCAAAGCGGATGCGGCGTCGCCCAGCTCATGTCGCCTCACCGGGCAAGGCGATCCGTCGCAGGGGTCGTGTCGTTACCGGAGCCGCCATGCCGATCAATACGATCTCGCGCGCGTCGAGCGTTTCGGCCAGCCATGTGGCAAGATCGGCAGCACCTGTGCCCGAAGGTCCATCAAGGGCGCTGACCGCCATGCGCGCCGGAGCCCAGAGCGTCGCCGCTCCCTTGCGCTGCGCCCAGTCGATCTCGGTGCGGTTATCGCGCACCTCGACCTCCGGCAGATCGGCCGACAGACGCCAAGCCGCTTGGTCGAGCGCCAAAAGCTCGATCCGGCCCCGGATCGCGGCATCGGCGACGACTGCAGCGGCGGGCTTGGCCTCGACGCAAAGGATCAGCGGGCCGGGACCGTCGAGCAATGCCCCGCGCCACGGCGCCACATCCGCGGCCGCACCAGCCGAGATCAGCGCCACCACCGGTCGCGGCGCCTTCGATGGCGGCCGCGCGCTGGCCCCGGCGCGCATGATCTCGACACCGAGTGCGCCGGGGCCGCGATCCAGCTTGCGGATGCGCACGAAGACCCGCTCGGCCTGAGGTTCGGCAAGGATGCGTTCGGCGATGCGTTCGGCCAGCGTCTCAAGCAGGTCGAGCCGCTCGGTCGCCAGCGAATCCGCCACCGCTTCGGTCAGTCGGTCATAGGAGAGGATACGGTCGACATCGTCGCCAGCCGGAGGCGCAGGCGCCAGTTCGGCCACGATATCGAAGGCGAGCCGCTGCGTCGCGTCACGCTCGGCGCGAAACGCACCGATCTCGACCTCGATGATGTGATCCTGAAGCAGGATGCGGTCGCGCAGTCCGGATGCCGTGGCCGCGGCGCGGGCTTGCGGATGCTCGAATGCGTGGCGGGTCTCGTCGGTCATCTGGCCACTCCGGGCTTGCGGGCATGGGGCATCTAACCTCCCCCCGCCCTCCCGGCAAGCATGGGCCTCAGTTCGAGGCGGTCCGGGTGGCCTCGCGGTAGAACAGATGCGCGCCGATCGCGGCGGTCTGGGGGATGCGACCAGCCCAGGAGGGGTTCACCGCCGTGGTGTGATAATGGGTAGCGCCGCCGGTCAGCTCGCGTGGGCCGTCGCCGATCATGATCTTGGCGATGCGACCCAGCTTGCTCCACGAGCCGCGATCGCTGACCGTGTCGGCGATGCCGTCACAAGTATAGGAGAACTGGCAGGCATACTTGCGCCCGGTGCCTTGGTTGACGACGCCGCAGATCGTCTTGGGGTAGTCGGGGCTGTCGACACGATTGAGGATCACCTCGGCCACCGCAAATTGACCCTTGAGCGATTCGCCGCGCGCTTCGAAGTAGAGCGCCTCGGTCAGGCATTCCCATTGCGCGTCGCCCTTGGCTGCTGGCAGCGCCGCCATCAACGCATCATAATCCTGCGTGGTCTGGGAGGCGATGCTCAGACCGCGCTCGGCGGCGGCAGGAAGCGTCATGGCATCGGCGGAAGCGGCCACGGGAACAATTTCGCCCGCTTCGCGTTGTTGTCCCAGAAGCAGGGCCAACCGGGCTTCCGCGCCGGGTGTTGCAACTGCGTTGTTCTGCGCCGCAGCGAGACCATCCTCGCTGGCGGTGGCTGGTGCTGCGGCCATCATCGTCGCAAGACAAGCCATCGCGCCAAAGCTGGGCAGGCGCAGAAAGTTCAATCGCTTCATTGCAGTGTCCCCGGTTCCTCGCGGTATGCCCCGCGCTGGCAGGTCGGGGGGTATGGGAACGGGTTCGGGGTGTCTACCTTTGCGTCACCCGACTCGGAGGGAACCGGCGATTCTTTGCCACAGTTGCAAGCAAAAAATCGCTCTTATCCACATCGGACTATACGATAGTGGTGATTTTGTCAGCTTTTGACCCGGTCGAGCAGCGCCAATTGCGCCGCCGCCAATCGTGCCACCGGAACCCGAAAAGGCGAACAGGACACGTAATCAAACCCTTGCTTGCGGCAGAATTCGATCGCGTTACGCGATCCGCCGTGTTCGCCGCAGATCGACAGGGTGACATCCGGTCGCCCCGCCCGACCGCGTTCGGCTCCGATCCGCAACAACTCGCCCACACCTTCGAGATCGAGGCTGTGGAACGGGTCCTCTTCATAGACACCGTGTTTCACATAGATCGACATGAACCGGCCCGCGTCATCGCGCGATAGCCCGTAGGTCATCTGCGTCAGGTCGTTGGTGCCGAACGACAGAAAGGCCGCGTGCTGGGCGATATCGGCGGCGCGCAGCGCGGCACGCGGTGTTTCGACCATCACCCCCAGACGATAGTCGAACTCGACGCCTGAATGCGCGCGCACCTGTGCGGCCACGGCATCGATCCGCGCCTTGACCAGCTCGACCTCCTTCATCGCCGAGACCAGCGGAATCATCACCTCCGGCACCACCGCCTCGCCGTCGCGGCTGGCTTGAATCGTCGCTTCGAAGATGGCGCGCGCCTGCATCTCGTAGATCTCGGGCACGGTGATGCCCAAACGTACGCCGCGCATGCCGAGCATCGGGTTGTACTCGGTCAGCGCCGCAACCCGAGCCTCAACATCCGACAGCGTCACCGCGAGGCCGTCAGCCAGATCGCGCATACCGGCGCGATCAGAGGGTAGGAATTCGTGCAAGGGTGGGTCGAAAAGGCGGATGCAGACCGGCTGACCCTGCATGATCTCGAACAAACGCGCGAAATCGGCGCGCTGCATCGGCAAGAGCCGCTCAAGCACGGCGCGGCGCGCGCCTTCGTCCTTGGCGAAGATCATCTCGCGCATCATGCCGATGCGTCCTTCCTCGAAGAACATATGCTCGGTCCGGCACAGCCCGATCCCCTGCGCCTGGAAATTGCGCGCGGTCTGCGCATCGGCAGGGGTATCGGCGTTGGCACGCACGCCGATGTCGCGGAAATCATCGGCCCAGTCGAGCAGCGTTCGGAACGCCCCGTCGAGTACCGCCTCGAACATCGCGGGCTCGCCTGCCAGCACCTGACCCGAGGTGCCGTCAAGCGTGATGATCTCACCCTCGGCGAGCTTGCGTCCCCCCGGCGCCACCATGTGGCGGCGCTTGGCATCGATGGTCAGTTCGGACGCGCCAACCACGCAAGGCACGCCGAGGCCGCGGCCGATGACAGCGGCATGGCTGGTGATACCGCCACGGATGGTCAGCACGCCTTCGGCGGCGTGCATGCCTCGGATATCCTCGGGCGTGGTCTCGCGGCGCACGAGGATGCAGGCCTCGCCGCGCGCGGCAGAGGCTTGTGCGGCATTTGCCGAGAACACGATCCGCCCGGTGGCGGCCCCCGGCGAGGCGGCGATGCCCGACACGATAAGGTCGCGTGGGGCGGAAGGGTCGACATGGCGATGCAGCAGTTCCGACAGCGCCTGCGGCTCGACCCGAAGCACGGCCTCCTCGCGCGGGATCATCCCGTCCTCGGCCAGCGCAACGGCGATGCGCACGCTCGCGCGCGACGACCGGTTCACCCGCACCGCGTCGAGCACGTGCAGACGGCCCTCCTGCAGCGTGAACTCGATCTGCATCTCCTCGCGCAGTCGCTCGCGACACAAATGGCCCATCCGCAGCAACCGCTCGAAGGCGTCGGGGCAGATCTCCTCGAAGGAGGACCCCCGCTCGTCCCGGGTGAGATAGATCGCCCCGGCCCCGGCCTTGAGCGCATCGCGCCCCTGGCTCTGGCTGAGGTATCGGCCCGTCACTTGCGGCTTGCCGGTCTGGCTGTCGACGAACTGGATCACGCCGGAGCCGCATTCTCCCTGTCCCACGCCGAGCGCCATCTGCTGCACCACGAGGCCCAGCCCCGCATCGGCAGGCGCGCCCTTGCCCTGCCGCAAGAGCCGCGCGGTAGTGCCCTCCCACGCGCGGGCCATGGAGCGCAGCACTTCGCAAAGCTGCACGGAGATGTCCTGCGGGAACGGCTCCTCGGCCTCGGCCTCATAGGCGGCAAGCGCGGCGCGCAGCGCGTCGGGGCCGGGGTTGTCGGGGATGTCGAAGCTGTCGGGATCTAGTCGGGCGACATGCACGGCCCAACTTTGGATGAATCGCAGATAGAGCGAGGTCGCCGCTTCTTCGCCGACCTCGTCGCAGAGCCGCGCATGGCTCAGATCCGTCATGCCGATGTTGAGGATCGCCCCCGGCCCGCCCCAGTCGGGATCCTGACTCGATGGGCGCACCGACAAAAGCGGCGCTTCGTCGAAGTGGCGCATGATCTGCGACAGGTCGGGCATCCGCCCCTGTGCGATGGAATGCACGCAAGAAAACGACAGCGCCACCGTGGTCGGCAACGGCAGCCCCATGCGCACGAGGCGCTGCAGACACTTGGCCCGGCCGCCATGGCGCACGGCCGACATGTCGGCCTCGGGCGTGATCAGCAGGATCTTCGGGTCTCGTGGCAATTGCTGCACTGCGGCACTCCTTGTCGCCGCAAGATAGGCCGTGCGGGGCGATCCGCCAAGCACGGCCTTCGTCTTATGGGTTCAACCTTCGATTTTCGTCAGGTCCGCTACCGCGCCGCAGGTCGTGCGGATGCGCGACAGCAGGTTGAGCCGGTTGCGACGCAGCACCTGATTGTCGGCGTTGACCTGTACCGCCTCGAAGAAGGCGTCGATCGGCGCGCGCAGGCTCGCCATCGCCCCCATCGCCGCGCCGAAATCCTCTGCGGCCATCGCCGTGTCGATCTTCGGCTGCGCACCATCGAGCGCCGCAAAGAGCGCCTTTTCCTCTGCGCTCTCGGCGAACTTCGCATCGGCGCCATAGGAATACTCGACCCCGTCCTTGGCCTCGGCCTGGGTCAGGATGTTGTTGGCGCGCTTGAAGCCCTGCGTCAGGTTGGTGCCGTCCTCGGTCTTGAGGAAGGCCGCGAGCGCCTCGGCGCGGGCGACCAGAAGCGTCAGGTCGTCGTTGCCGGGCATGGCGATGCAGGCGTCGATGACGTCATGCGGGATGCCCTCGGCGCGCAGGTGAACCTTGAGGCGGTCGTGGAAGAAAGAGATGAGGTCGTCGGTGCTGGCGCGCTCGTCGGCCTTGGCGATGAGGTCGCGCAGCTTCAGCCGCAGCCCGTTCGACAGCACCAGCCGGATCACGCCCAGCGCCGCGCGGCGCAGCGCGAAGGGGTCCTTGGAGCCGGTGGGCTTTTCGTCGATGGCCCAGAAGCCCGCCAGCGTGTCGAGCTTGTCTGCCAGCGCCACGGCGACCGAGACCGGCGCGGAGGGCACGGCATCCGAAGGGCCGAGCGGCTGGTAGTGTTCCTGCACGGCAGCAGCGATCTGTGCGCCGAGGCCCTGAGCTTCGGCGTAATAGCGCCCCATCAGGCCCTGAAGCTCAGGAAATTCGCCCACCATCTCGGAGCGCAGGTCGGCCTTGGCCACCTTCGCGGCCCGCTCGGCATCATCGGCGTCGGCCGAGACCTGCGGCGCGATCTCGCGCGCCAATGCCGCGATGCGGGCGATGCGGTCGGATTGGGAGCCGAGCTTGTTGTGGAAGGTGACGTTCGACAGCCCCTCGGCCATGGCTTCGAGACCGCCCGCCTTGACGATGCGCAAATCGTTCTCCCAGAAGAACTTGGCGTCCGACAGCCGCGCCGAGAGCACCTTGCCGTTGCCCGCGAGGATCGTGGCCCCGTGATCCGGCGTCTCGATATTGGCGACGGTGACAAAGCGGGTGATCTTGCCCGACTTCGGATCGCGCACCGAAAAGAACTTCTGGTGCTCCTTCATCGAGGTCTGCAGCACCTCGGGCGGCAGGTCGAGGAAGTCGGCCCCGATCTCGCCCATCAGCACGACGGGCCATTCGACGAGGCCCGAAACCTCGTCGAGCAGCCCACGATCCTCGACCAGAGCGAGGCCCTGCGCGAAGGCTTGGCTCGAGGCTTCGGACCAGATCGTTTCGGCGCGCTCCTCGGCGCGGAGCATCACGCGGGCGCGCTTCAGCTTGGTCTCGTAATCCTCGAAGGAGGACACGGTGAACTCTTCCGGCCCCATGAAGCGGTGACCGCGCGTCGCGGCCCCGGCGTCGATGCCGTCCACCTGCATCGGCACGACCTCTGCCCCCTGCTCATCCGTCAGGATGCACAGGATCGAATGCAGGGGCCGCACCCAGCGCAGGTCGCCTGCGCCCCAGCGCATCGACTTGGGCCAGGGGAAGTTGCGGATCGCGCTCTCCAGCACCTCGGCCGCGATCTGGGCCGCCGGACGGCCCTTGTGGGTGATCTTGGCGAAGTAGAGCTGGCCCTTTTTCTCGTCGCGGATCTCGAGCTGGTCCTTGGTGAGACCGGTCGAGCGCAGAAAGCCTTCCAGCGCTTTTTCGGGGGCGTCGGTGCGCGGGCCCTTGCGCTCTTCGACAGTGTCGCGGCTGGCCTCGGTCAGACCCTCGACCGACAGCGCAAGGCGGCGCGGCGTGTGAAAGGCGCCGGCGGAGGCATAGGTGAGACCGGCCTCGACGAGGCCGTCGGTGACCATGCGCTTGAGGTCGTCGGCGGCGCGCGCCTGCATGCGCGCGGGGATTTCCTCGGAAAACAGTTCGATCAGCAGGTCGGGCATCAATTGGTCCCTTCGGGTGGGGTCGGGCAGCCGGGCGGGGCCGGGTCGCCGTCAAAGACGACTTCGCCGCAGACGTTGATCTGGTTCCAGGCGAGCGCGCGCCCGTCGGGCATCACGGCGAGGATGCGGTCGATGCCGTAGGGCTCGTTGAGCTTCCAGACATAGGCGCGGGCCTGCCCGCTCTCGAGTGCTTCGCCCACGTCGCGCGCGTCATAGCAGTCGAACCAGCCCGGCGCGACCAGCGGCTCGGCGCGCTCGTGGATCACGGCGTTGTCGAAGGCGGTTGCGTCCTCGATGTCCATGCAGGCGCGAAAGCGGATCGGCGAGCTGTTGCTGTCGATGGCGCGCAGGTTCGACACCGCAACCGTGATCGGCGCGGCCCGGTCGTCGAGCACGGTGACCTCGCCCACCTGGGCCGGGGTCAGCTCGTCGTAATAGGCATAGACTTGCAAGTACCACATCAGCACGCCCGACAGGAGCGCGAAGGCCAGCAGCGCCGAGATGACGATGCGGGTGATCATGCGACGGCACCGCCCGCGCGGGTGGTGACGAAGGCGTCGGCGCAGGCCTTGGCCAGCGCGCGAACGCGACCGATATAGGCCTGCCGCTCGGTCACCGAGATGACTCCGCGCGCGTCGAGCAGGTTGAACAGGTGCGAGGCCTTGATCGCCTGATCATAGGCGGGGTGCGCCATGACGATACGCTTACCGGTGCGCGGATCTTCGGCTGGGGCCGACAGGATCGCCGCGCACTCGGCCTCGGCATCCTCGAAATGCCGCAAGAGCATCTCGGTGGTGGCGGTGTCGAAGTTGTGGCGCGAATACTCTTCTTCGGTCTGGCGGAACACATCGCCATACGTCAGCGCGATCGGCGCGTCGGGGTCGTTGAACGGCATGTCCATGACATGATCGACACCCAGCACATACATCGCGAGGCGCTCGAGCCCGTAGGTCAGCTCGCCCGAGACGGGGCGGCAGTCATGCCCGCCGACCTGCTGGAAATAGGTGAACTGCGACACCTCCATGCCGTCGCACCAGACCTCCCAGCCAAGGCCCCAGGCGCCCAAGGTCGGGCTTTCCCAGTCGTCCTCGACGAAGCGGATGTCGTGCAAGCCGGTGTCGATGCCGATGGCGCGCAGCGAGCCGAGGTAGAGGTCCTGCAGATCCGGCGGGCTCGGTTTGATGATGACCTGATACTGGTAGTAATGCTGCAGCCGGTTCGGGTTCTCGCCATAACGCCCGTCGGTCGGGCGGCGGGAGGGCTGGACATAAGCCGCGGCCCATGGGTTCGAGCCCAGCGCACGCAGCGTCGTCGCCGGGTGGAAGGTGCCGGCGCCCACTTCCATGTCGTAGGGCTGCAGCACGGCGCAGCCCTTGGAGGCCCAGTAGGACTGCAGCCGCAGGATGATCTCCTGGAAGGAACGGGGAGCGTCGGTCATCAGGGGGCCTCTCGCGGGTTCACGGATCGCGGGCCTGCTTACGGTGCGGCGCAGATAGGGTCAATCATGGCGCGCCGGCGCAACAGCTACGCCCAGCTGCGGCGCTTTTGCATGGTCCCCGGCCGATGCGGTGCTATGGTCGCAGGCCAGATTCAGCACAACGGGACGCGCGATTCACATGAAACGACTGCTTGCAGCCCTGCTCGCCACCGGCTTTTTCTCTGGCGCAGGATGGGCGCAGGAGGGCGGCGTCTGGCTGCAGGTCGAAGCCCTGCCAACGCTGAGCCGGGCAGAGACCCGGGCGCGCGCCTATGCGGGGCGCTTCGAGGCGGTCTCGGGCTATGCGCTGGGCACCGGCTGGTACGGTATCGCCCTTGGCCCCTACGATCCCGCCGAGGCGCGGCGGCTCTTGGGCGAGTTGAAGGCGGCGGGCGCGATTCCGGGCGATGCCTTCGTGGCCGACGGCGCGCAGTACCGCTCCCGCTTCTGGCCGGTGGGCGCGCGGGGCGATGCCCCGGGCGTCGCAAGGGCACTGACCGCGCCGACGGCGACGTCGACTGAGGCACCTGCCGCAGACACCGCGCCGGACGCCCCTGCCACCGACACCCCCGACGCCACCGATACCCCTGCCGCTGAGGCCCCGCGTGAAACGCTGGCCGAGGCGCGCGCCTCGGAGCGCGCGCTCGACGGCACCGAACGCGAAAGGCTGCAAATCGCGCTGCGCTGGGCCGGGGTCTATGATGCGGGCATCGATGGGGCCTTTGGCGCGGGCACCCGCAGCGCCATGGCCGATTGGCAGCGGCAGAACGGCTACGAGGACACAGGCGTGCTTACCTCGACGCAGCGCGCGGCGCTGCTCGGGGCCTATGACGCGGTGCTCGACGGGCTGGGCCTTGCCGCGGTGACCGACGATCAGGCCGGGATCGAAATCGTGATGCCGACGGCGCTCGTTGCGCGCAGCGAAGCGCAACCGCCCTTCGTGCCCTACGAGGCCAGCGGCGATGAGGCGGTGCGGGTTCTGCTGATCTCCCAGCCCGGCGACACGAAGCGCCTCGCCGGGCTCTACGAGATTCTTCAGACGCTCGAGGTGGTGCCGCCGGAGGGCGCGCGCGGGCTAGATGCGCGCAGCTTCGTGATCGAGGGGGCGGACGACAACCGCGTCACTCATGTCGAGGCGGCGCTGATCGAAGGCGCGATCAAGGGTTTCGCTCTGGTCTGGCCCGCGAATGACGAGAGCCGCCGCACGCGGGTGCTGTCGGAGATGACGGCGAGTTTCAAGGCGCTGCCGGGTGTGCTTGAGCGCGGCCAGGTGCCCGCTGACGAAGAACAGTCCATTGATCTCGTCTCGGGGCTGCAGATCCGCGCGCCGCTGCGCGAACGCGCGGGCGTGTTCGTAGATGCGAGCGGCACCGTCGCCACCGCCGCCGAGGCCGTCGCTGGCTGCGGCGACGTGGCGATCGACGGTCAGCTCGGCGCGACGCTCTTGATGGAGGACGCCGCCTCGGGCCTCGCGCTGCTGCGGCCCGCTACCCCGCTGGCCCCGCGCGGCGTCGCGACGTTCCAGACCGGCGTTCCGCGCATCGGCGACAAGGTGGCCGTGGCGGGCTTTCCCTACGGAGCCGCGCTGTCGGTGGCGGCGACGACCTTCGGTCGTCTGGCCGATATCCGCGGCCTTGGCGGCGAGGAGGATCTCAAGCGGCTCGAGCTGAACGCGCAGCCCGGCGACGCAGGCGGGCCGGTGCTCGACATGGGCGGCGCGGTGCTGGGGCTACTACTGCCCGGCGACCGCGAAGCCGGTCGGGTGCTGCCGTCGGGCGTTGCTCTGGCGCTCGAGAGCGACACGGTGCTCGCCGCTCTCGATGCCGTGGGCGTCGAGGGCAAGCGCACCGAGGCGCGCCTCGACGAGACGGTCCAGACGGTGGCCCGGCGCGCGGGCGAGATGACGGCGCTGGTGAGCTGCTGGGAGTGAGACTCAGACCAGATCCGGCGTGAGCCGGATCAGCGTCGGGCCATTTGCGGCGAAAGCGCGCTCCAGCGCCGGGGCTATCGCGTCGAGGCTATCTGGCGTCTCGGCCTCCGCCCCCCAAGCACGGGCCAGCGCGCAGAAATCGGGGTTGCGTTGATGCACCGCCTGCGGCGCGATCTGCGCCGAGCGCATGCTGGCCTCGATCTCGCCCAGTCGATCATTGTCCCACACGATGAGCGGCAGCGGCAGGCCCAGCTCGACCGCGGTGCCTAGCTCCTGGATCGTGTACTGCACGCCGTAATCCCCAGCGAGCGCCACCACCGGCACATCGGGCCGCCCCACCGCCGCGCCGATCGCTGCGGGCAGCGCATAGCCCAGCGTGCCGAACCCCGACGGATGATGCCACAGCCCCGGGGCGGGCGCGGGCCAAGCCTCGACTGCCGCATAGGCGATCTGGGTCATGTCCGAGAACACCATCGCCTCGGGCGGCAACGCCTCACGCAGCGCGTCGATCACCGCCAGAAGGCCCGGCCTTTCGGCGTCGATCTCGGCGAACCAGCGCCGGCGCGCGGCGTCGATCCGGTCGGGCTGCCAGTCCGAGGCGGCCGACCCCGGCCCCAGCGCCGCGACGATCATCGCCAGTCCCGCCGCCGCATCACCGGCGAGCCGAAGCTCGGATCGGGCGTCGGCGGCGAGAATTGCGGGATCGATGTCGAGCCGGATCACCCGCGCGTGGTCATCGAAACCGGGCATCTCGCGCCAGAAATCCGTCTCGGACAGCGCGCAGCCCGCCACCAGCACCACGTCGGCACGGGCAATTTCACGGGCGCTGTCGGGTCGCGCGAGAAAGCTGCCATAATGCAGCGGGTCCCCCGGCGCGATGACGCCCCGACCAGCGGTGGTCACGAAGCTCGCGGCCCCCAGCCTCGCGGCCAGAGCACGCGCCTCCGGCGCGGCCCCCGTGGTGCCGCCGCCAAGGATCAGCAGCGGTCGACGCGCTTCGGCCAGAAGCCGCGCGGCGCGGGTGACGAGGCCGGGGTTCGGGGCGCTGGGCGGCTGCGGCCGCACCGCAGGCGGTGCCGCGAGGGCCGGAGCCTCGAGCAGCGGGATCGGGACCTGCATATGCGCGGGCCGCGGGCGGCGCTCGGCAAACCCCGCGAAGGCGCGATCGAGCAGCGCGTAGGCATGATCGGCGTCGCGCGCCTCCTCGGACCACGCGGTGACGGTGGCGGCGGCGCCGCGCTGGTCGCGCATCTCGTGCAACCGATGGTCGGGCGGGCCGCCTCCCGGCAGACAGGATGAGATCGCCAGAACCGCGACACTGTCGGACCAGCTCTGGCCCAGCGGCGTCATCAGGTTGCACAATCCTGGTCCCGAGATCACGCAGGCCACGCCGGGCCGCCCGGTCGCGCGCGCGTACCCGTCGGCCATGAAACCCGCGCCCTGCTCGTGCCGTGCCAACACATGCTGCAACCCCGCGTCGTGAAGACCGCGGTAGATCTCCTGATTGTGGACACCGGGGATGCCGAACACCACCTCGACACCGCGCGTAGCCAGCGCTTGGGCCAGCTGCACTCCGAGGGGGCGACGGGGTTCCTGCATCACGATCTCCAGAATTCGCGGGTGACGACCACCAGCACCACCAGCAGCTCGAGCCGCCCGATGAACATGCCGATGATCAGGATCCATTTCGAGACTTCGGGCAGTGGCTGAAAGTTTCCGGCCGGGCCGATGATCGGGCCGAGGCCGGGGCCGATGTTGGCCAGCGCCGTCGCGGCGCCCGAGACACTGGTGATGAAGTCGAGCCCGGTCAGCGACAACAGCACCGAGGTGATGCCGATCGAGACGATGAACACGACGAAGAAGGACATCACCGACGACAGCACGTCGGGCGGCACCGGGCGGCCATCGTAGCGCGGGGTGAAGACCCCGTGCGGCTGGTGGATCTTGCGGATCTGCGCCGCGATCGAGGCGAACAGGATCTGGTAGCGGAAGATCTTGACCGAGCAGGCTGTCGAGCCCGCGCAGCCGCCGATCAAGCCGATGAAGAAGAACATCGCTACTGGGAACGGGCCCCAGGTCATGTAGTCGGCGCTGGCATAGCCCGTGCCCGACATGATCGACACCACGTTGAACAGCGATTCGCGAAACGCGATCTCGGTGAAGCCATGGGTGTAATTGGCCAAGGACAGCGAGATCAGCACCACGCAAACCATGATCGTCAGGAAGAAGTCGCGCACCTGCGTGTCGCGCAGCAGGGGCCGCGCTTGCCCTGCGGCGAGTTGCACGTAGCGCACGAAAGGCAGTGCCGAGAGAAACATGAAGACGGTGCCGACGTAATGCGCGCCTGCGCCATAGGCTCCAAAGGAGGCGTCGGTGGTGGCGAAGCCGCCAGTCGAAATCGTCGTCATCGCGTGCACCACCGCATCGAACGGCTCCATGCCGGTGGTGATGTAGGCGAGAATGCACGCCAACGTCAGACCGACATAAATCACCGAGATACCGCTCGCGATCTCGGCGGCGCGGGGCAGGATCTTGCCCATCGTCTCAAAGGCCTCGGAGCGGAACACCTGCATGCCGCCGACCTTGAGTTCGGGCAGGAACACCATGGCAACGACGATGATGCCGATGCCGCCCAGCCATTGCAGGATGCCGCGCCATAGGAGCAATCCGCGCGGCAGCTCCTCGAGGCCGGTGAGCACGGTGGCCCCGGTGGTGGTGATCCCGGACATCGCCTCGAACACCGCGTCGGTCAGGCCACTGTCGGTGGCGCCAAGGATGAAGGGCAGCGCCCCGAAGGCGGGCAGCGCGATCCAGACGGTCGAGGTGAGCAGGAAGGTCTGGCGCAGCGTCAACTTGGGCTTCACGCCGTTGTGGCACGACAGCGCCATCAAGATCCCGGTGAGCAGCGTCAGCACGGCGCTTTCGAGAAACACCGGCCAATGGCCGTTGCGCGCCCCGAGGTCGGCCAGCATCGGACCCAGCATGGTCAGACCCAGCACCGACAGCAAGAGGCCGTTCACATATCCGACGGGGCGCAGGTCGATCATGTGGGAGCGTTGGCGTAGCCCTCTCGCCCTGTCAAGCGAGCCGGGCACGCGGTCCCCGGGCGTGGCTCTGGAGCCGCGCCCGGGGACCTCTGATCAGCCGGCGTGAAGCAGGCTCGCGAAGAGCTGCGGATCGAGGCTTTCGTTCGCGAAGGTCGACCCTTCGGTGAGCAGGCTCACCGCGTCATGGCTGTGCAGGCTTTCTTGATGGCTCGCCATGATGCGGAAATCGCCGATGCGCGGGTCTGCCATGAGCTGCTCGGCAAAGAGCCGCGCCGCGTCCTCGACGAAGATCGGGTTGGCGGCGTTGAGCTCGGCAAAGGCCTGCTCGTCCTCGCGCTTGACCATCACCTGCGTCTCGGTCGGCACGGCGGCGCGCGCCATCTCGACGAGATCCTCGAACCACAGCACCGGGCCGGGCTCGACCACGACAGAAAGCCGCGCGACCGAGCGCTGCGAATGCGGCGTGGCGAGTTGGCCCCGGAACTGGCGCGCATGCTCGCTGAGTTCGAGCGAACACGGGCAGGTCGAAGAATAGACATAATCGAGGTGGATGATCTTCTTGGCCACACCGGCCTGTTCCACCAATTCGAGCGTGAGGTCGTAATATTGATAGCCCGACAGCCCCGAGCGCAGCGACGGGCGCAGCATCGGGAACCGTACCCGCATCTGGATGCGCGCGTCGAAGCTTTTGAGATCGGCGATGTAGTCGGCGAGCGCCGTCTCGATCACGTCAAAGGAAAACGTCTTGTCGGCATGGCGGTAAAAGGACCGCATGATGCGCGACATGTTGATGCCCTTCTTCTCGGCTTCGAGGCTGACCGTCCCGGTCACCGAAGCCTCGAGCGCGATGTCGCCGCCGTCGCGGGTGTGAAAGCGGATCGGCAGACGGAAGTTCGAGATGCCGACATGCTGGATCGCGCGGGCCGCCCCGCGGATCAGGCTCGAGGGGCCGTTCTGCAAATCGGGCAGCATCGCGCGGTAGCTGTCGTCGACGATGAAATCCTCCGGATAGGCGCGCGCCAGAGCCGGATAGTTCGACAGGGCCTGCCCCGGCACCAGCCGCCCGATCAGCGGATCGAGCGTGGCGACCTCCTCGGGCGTGGCAAGCGCGGCCCAACTGCGCAGCAGGCGCAGCGCCTTGGCCGCATCCTCGCGGTCGGGAACGGGCTGAGACTCGGTGGATCGGTGCAGATCGCGGGTGGCTTGCGTCACGAGGGAAGTCCTCCGGTCGGGTCGACCCCCACCATATAGGAGGTCTGCGAGTGATGTTCAGGCCCGCTGCGATCTGCCCGGTTCGGTTCGCCGAACTCAGATGGCTGCGATGGCGTGTCTCAGATCCTCGATCAGATCCTCGGCATCCTCGAGCCCGACAGACAACCGGATCAGGCCCGGCGTGATTCCAAGTGCCGCTTTTTGAGGCTCCGGCAGTCTTTGATGAGTGGTCGACGCCGGATGCGTCGCGATTGACTTGGCATCCCCAAGGTTGTTCGAAATGATCACGATGTCGAGAGAATTCAGAAGCTTGAACGCAGCTTCTCGCGATCCTGCGTCAAAAACGACGATAGTGCCGCCCGCGCCCATCTGCTTAAGGGCGAGTTCATGCTGCGGATGAGCGGGCAATCCAGGGTAGATTACCTTCGCGAGTTTGCTCTCCTGAGACAGCGCCTGCGCAACGCGCTCGGCGCTCTCGGTCTGTGCCCTCACCCGAAGATCGATGGTTTCCAGACCCTTGAGCATCAGCCAGGCGCTGAATGGCGAAAGCGAACCGCCGGTGTGTTTCATGTAGGGCTCGACCACACCGCGGATATGCTCCTCGGTGCCGAGGATCACGCCGCCCAGTGCCCGGCCTTGTCCGTCGATGTGCTTGGTGGCCGAATAGACCACGATGTCGGCCCCTTGCGCGATCGCATCCGAATAGACCGGCGTGGCAAAGACGTTGTCGCAGACCACCTTGGCGCCAACCGCATGGGCAAGTTCGGACACAGACACGATGTCGACGACTTCGAGCGCGGGGTTCGAGACGCTTTCGAAGAACACCGCCACCGTATCGGGCCGGAGCGCCGCGCGCCACTCGTCGAGGTTCTTGCCATCCACAAAGGTTACCTCGACGCCGTAGCGCGGCAGGATTTCCTCGAGGATATAAAGACACGAGCCGAACAGCGCGCGGCTCGACACCACATGGTCGCCTGCCTTGAGCATTGAGGTCAGCGCGCCGTTGACGGCAGCCATGCCCGAGGCGCAGGCGAATGCGGCTTCGGCCCCTTCGAGCGCGGCCAGCCGGTCCTCGAACATCTTGACGGTCGGGTTGCCGTAGCGGGCATAGATGAACTCGTCGCCCTCGATCTTGACGAAGCGCTGCTCGGCGGCCTCGGCCGTCTCGTAGACGAAGCCCTGCGTCATGAAGATCGCCTCGCTCACCTCGCCATACTGGCTGCGGCGGGTGCCGGCGTGAACCGCGCGGGTGCGCTTGCGATATTCGGTCATGTCATGGCCTCCGGGCCGAGTTGTTCCGAGGCGACACGGGCGGGCACGGCGCGGGGCCGCGCCCTTGGTCCGGGCGCCGCTGTCTGACGTCGCGATAGCCCCCGACCCGACATCGGTCAAGCATACCCGCCGTCCCTTCCAGCTTGCATCCGCCGAACGTCCTGCCAGTCTTGCCGGACCGCAGCACGAGGATCGCCCCCATGCCCACCCCCATCGATCTGTATTACTGGCCCACGCCGAACGGCTGGAAGATCTCCATCGCGCTCGAGGAAATGGAACTGCCCTACGCGGTGCATCTGGTGAACATCGGTGCCGGCGACCAGCGCCGCCCGGAGTTCCTCGCACTGTCGCCCAATGGCCGGATGCCCGCGATCACCGACCCCGACGGCCCCGACGGCGCGCCGATCTCGATCTTCGAAAGCGGTGCGATCCTGCAATACCTCGCCCGCAAGACCGGTCGCTTCTGTGGCGCGACCGAGCGGGCGCGCATAGCGGTGGACCAATGGCTGATGTGGCAGATAGGCGGCCTCGGCCCGATGGCGGGGCAAGCGCATCACTTTCTGCAATATGCCCCCGGCCTGACCCCGCCGCAGGACATCGCCTATGCCAAGGATCGCTACAGAGGCGAGGTCGCACGGCTTTACGGCGTGCTCGACCGGCAATTGGCCAAAAACGAATTCGTGGCCGGGGCGGATTACACCATCGCCGACATGGCCTGTTTCCCATGGGCGCGGCTCTGGGCGCGGCAGGAGCAGCGGATCGAGGAGTTTCCCCACATGACGCGCTGGCTCGACGCTCTGGAGGCACGCCCCGCCACGGCGCGCGGCGTGGCCCTGCATCTCGATCTGCGGCAGGGCACGGCGGATCGCGACCAGCAAAAACACATGTTCGGCCAACGCTGAACGCACGCCGCCGGGGCACCATGTACCCCGACGGCTACTTTAGCTCGAAAATACTTAATCTCCGACCGATCCCCTATTCCTTGGATTCGATCATATAGGGCTGCAGCGCCGCGATCTGCAGCCACAGGAACACGAAGAGCGCCGCCGGAAAGGCAAAGGTCTCGAGCTTGACCCACAGCTCTTCGGACTGGGTGCGCCAGATGAACTCGTTGGCGACCGCCAGGGCCGCAAACATCATCGCGAGGCGACGGGTCAGCAAGAGCCAGCCTTCGTGGCGCATCGGCAGAGCCTCGCCCATCACCCATTCGAGCCAGCTCTTGCGCAGCACCAGCCCGGTCACGAGGATCGCGGCAAAAAGGCCGTAGACGATGGTCGTCTTCATCATGAAGAACCGCTCGTCGTTGAACCACGCGGTCAGCCCACCAAAGAAGATCACCATGAAGGCGGTGAACACCTGCATCCGGCTCAGGCTTCCGGTCAGCGCCCAGAGCGCGGCCATGGCCGCAAGCAGGATGGGGATGAAGATCAGCGTGGCGAGGATGAAGCCCGAATACTCGGTCCCCGCGATCATGAAGCTCTCTTCCTTGAGCTTGAGATAGACGAGGAAGAAGGCCAGCGTCGGCCCCAGTTCCAGTGCCTGTTTGAGCCATGGGCTGATGTTGCGTTGCGCCATTCTCGGTCTCCTCTATGAGCGCGCCGCGCCCGCTGTCGGACCCGACATACGCATTGCGCCCCGGTTGGACCAGTCCTCGGCGCCCCGCCCGGGGGCCGGGAACACGGCGCGGTGATGCACCGTTGTCACGCAAACATCCAAAGGAGGCCACGATTCATGCTCGAAGTGCTGCAAGCCGATCTCGCCACCGGGTTCCGCGCCACCGGGCCGTGGGTCGCGGCGATGCGGCTTCTGGCGGCGATCGTACTGACCGGGATCATCGGCATCGAGCGCGAGTGGCGCGGCAAGCCCGCCGGCCTGCGCACCCATATCCTCGTCGGACTGGCCGCTGCGCTTTTCGTAATGCTGGGACAGGAGGTCACGCAGCTCGACTTCGGCGGCACCGACGACAAACGCATCGACCCGTTGCGCCTGATCGAGGCGGTCACCTCGGGCGTCGCTTTCCTTGCGGCGGGCATCATCTTCACCGCCAAGGGCGAAGTGCGGAACATCACCACCGGCGCGTCGCTCTGGCTCGCGGGGGCCGTGGGGCTGGGCTGCGGCGCGGGGCAGATCCCGCTTGCCGCAATGGCGAGCGTGATGGTGGTCGTAGTGCTGATGCTGTTGCGCGAAGTCGAGCGACTGCTCGGCTGGCACGACTAGGTCAGGTCGCCCTCGGCTCCGGTCAGCGCGCGCGCGAAATCTTCGGGATCGAAAGGCGCCAGATCGTCGATCTGCTCGCCCACGCCGATCGCATGGATCGGCAGGCCGAAGCGGTCGGCCAGCGCCACCAGAACGCCACCGCGCGCCGTACCGTCGAGCTTGGTCATTACCAGCCCCGACACATCTGCGATATTGCGGAAGATCTCGACCTGGCTCAGCGCGTTCTGCCCGGTGGTGGCGTCGAGCACCAAGAGCGTGTTGTGCGGCGCGTCGGGGTCTTTCTTGCGGATCACGCGGACGATCTTCGACAGCTCCTCCATCAGGTCCTGCCGGTTCTGCAGGCGCCCCGCTGTATCGATCAGCAACAGGTCCGCGCCATCGGCCTGCGCGCGGGTCATCGCGTCGAAGGCAAGGCTCGCCGGATCGGTGCCCTGCGGCGCGGTCATCACCGGCACGCCCGCGCGATCGCCCCAGATCTGGAGCTGTTCCACGGCGGCGGCGCGGAAGGTGTCTCCGGCGGCGATCACCACCGACTTCCCGGCGGCGCGAAACTGGCTCGCGAGCTTGCCGATGGTCGTGGTCTTGCCCGAGCCGTTGACGCCGACGACCAGCACGACCTGCGGGCTCTTGGAATAGATCGGCATCGGGCGCGCGACCGGCTCCATGATCCGGGCAATCTCGCCCGCGAGCAGGTCCTTGATCTCGGGGACCGAGAGTTTGCGGCCCATGCGGCCCTCGGCGATGTTGGCGGTGACGCGCAACGCCGTCTCCACGCCCATATCGGACTGGATCAGCAGCTCTTCGAGCCGCTCTAGCATCGCGTCGTCAAGCTCGCGGCGCGGCGCGGCATCGCCTCCCTTGCCGAACAGGCGACCAATCAGCCCGGGCTTCTGGGCAGCAGGTGCGGGGGCGGGTGCGGGTTCTCGCGCGGGTTCCGACACAGGCTCCGGCGCGCGATTTTCATGCACCGGCGGCGCGGGGGGCGTCACCGGGGCGGCAGGCATGCCGGGTGTCACGGGAGGCGACACGGGGGGCATGGCATCGGGCGTTGCCGGGCGCGGCGCTGCAGGGGCGCTGGGCTCCGGGCGCGGCGTGGGCTCAGGCTCGACATCCGGCTCTTGCGCAATATCCGGCTCAAGGGCGGGGTCCAACTGCGTCTCGGGGGCGGCAGGCTCCGGCGCGGGCGCCCGAGCCTCCTGCGTCTCGGCAGTCCCTGCCCCCTCCTCGACGATCTCCTCGAGTCCGCGGTCGAGCTTGGAAGACGAGGTGAAGAGCCGGTCTTTGAGTTTTCCGAAAAAGGACATGCGCCGCCCGGTCCTGCTGTCTTTGATGTTACCTGCTTCACCTAACCCCTGCAGGGGGTCTTGGAAAGGGAGGGGCGTGCGCGCAAGACTGTCCTGCCCGCCCCACCGAGGTCGCCATGCCACTCACTTTCGCAGCCGCCACTCTGCTGCCGCTGCCGCTCATCGCGGCGGCGATGGTCTGGGGTGGGATCTGGACGCTCGTCGCGCCGCTGGCGCTGACGCCCCTTGCGGCGACTCTTGATGAGATCGGCGCGCGGTTGGCCTCGCCGCAGCCGGGGGCGGAATTTCCGGCCTCAAGCGCCCTGACGCTGGTGATCGGGTGCGCGCATTTCGCGGTGCTGGCCGGCGCGGTCTGGGCGCTGGCAGGCGACTGGCTCGGACCCGTGGAGAAGGCCGGGCTTTATGCTGCCACCGGTCTCTGGCTCGGCCAGGTGAGCAACGCCAACGCGCATGAGCTGATCCATCGCTCCATGCGCGGGTCACGCAGGCTGGGCGTCGCGGTCTATGCCTCGCTCTTGTTCGGGCACCACGCCTCGGCGCATCCGCTGGTACACCATGTCCGGGTGGCGACGCGCGACGACCCGGCCACGGCGCGGCGCGGCGAAGGGTTCTGGCGCTATGCGCTACGCGCTTGGCACGGCGGGTTCCGCGAAGGGCTGCGTGCCGAGACAGCGCGGCGGCGCGGGCGCGGACTGCATCCCTACTGGATCTATGCAGGCGGCGCGGTCGTGGCGCTGGCCGCCTCGCTGCTGTTGGCCGGATGGGCCGGGCTCATCGCGCATCTCGCGCTCGCGGGGTTCGCACAGGTGCAACTTCTGCTTTCGGATTACGTGCAGCACTACGGTCTGGAGCGGACACGCCGCGCCGGTGGCCGCCCCGAGCCTGTCGGCGCGCGGCACAGCTGGAACAGCCCGCATCCCGTGTCGTCATGGATGATGCTGAACGCCCCGCGCCATTCGGACCACCATGCACGCCCGGCCCGGAGCTTTCCCGCACTCGACCTGCCACAGGATGCACCGATGCTGCCGCGCAGCCTGCCGGTGATGGCCTGCCTCGCGCTGTGGCCCCGCGCATGGCGACGGGTGATGGACCCGCGCGTGGCAAATTGGCGCGCAGCGGGTACCAAGGGGCTGGCGGCGGAGGCGGGAGAATGAGAGCGTGGGGCCATGACCCATACTCGTCTCGGCCTGCCACTGGCCTTCACCCTTCTGTTCGTTTTGCCCGTCGCCGCGCAGGAACGCATGCCGCTCGGGGCCGACGCTTTCGAAGCTTTGGTCGAAGGGCGCACCCTGACCTACGAAAGCCAAGGCCAGCCCTATGGCAGGGAGCGCTATGGCCCCGACCGACAGGTGACATGGTCATTTCTCAATGGGCGATGCCTCGACGGGGAGTGGTATCCCAACGCCGGTGCGATCTGCTTTGCCTATGAGGACGGCACCGGCCCGGAATGCTGGCGCTTTTATGAGGAAGGCGGACGGCTCAGCGCCGAGTTCGTCAACGACCCGGCGACGCCGCAACTCTATCAAACGGATGAGAGCGACGCACCGCTGTCGTGCCAGCCCGAGGTCGGGGTCTAGAGAAGCGTGCCCTGTTCGGGCGGTGGTGGCACGGGCTTGGCGGCACGCTTGGGCTTGGGGCCCTGCCCGACCTGCATCCGCCCATCGCGGAATTCGATCTCAAGCACCCCGGCTGCCTGCGCCGCCGCGACGTCGGTGACCACAGCACCGTCGCCGCGCACCACGGCATAACCGCGCGCCAGCGTTGATCGGTAGCTCAGCGTATCGAGCAGACGCGCCAAGGCCGCGAGGCGCTCGCGACGATGATCAAGTGGCCGCTGCACGAGATCGGGGCGCAGCCTTGCCGCGATCTGGCCCAGCGTCCGGCGCTCCTGATCGACGGCGCGGCTAAGCGCCGCCGGGCTGAGCCGCAGCCCTTCGAGCCGGAGCCGTTTTTGCGCCAGCCCCGCGCGATGCGCCCCCGGCAGCCGCGCCGAGGCGGCGTTCAGTCGATCGCGGCCCCGTTCGACGGCGTGGGTGACGAGGCCGGGGCGCAGCGGGTGATCCGACAGCTCGATCCGCTTGCGTGCGATGGCTGCGCGTAATGCGCCCGGCAACCGCATGTCGAGCGCGTCGAGCCGCTGCGCAGGCCCCATCAGCAGCGTCTCGGGGCGCGGCAGCGCGCGCGACAGATCGCGCAGCCGCTCGGCCCGACGGTCGAGGCCTGCACGGGACGATTGCCCGAGCCGCGCACCGAATTGTGCCAGCGTGGCCTGAAGCTCGGCCCGGACCGGCACCGCCATCTCGGCGGCGGCGGTGGGTGTCGGCGCGCGGCGGTCGCTGGCGTGATCGATCAAGGTGGTATCGGTCTCGTGACCCACGGCCGAGATAAGGGGGATCTCGCTCTCGGCCGCGGCGCGCACGACGATTTCCTCGTTGAACCCCCACAGATCCTCGATCGAGCCGCCACCCCGCGCCACGATCAACAGGTCGGGACGCGGCAGCGCGCCGCCCGGGCTCATGGCGTTGAAGCCGCGAATGGCGGCGGCCACCTCGGCGGCCGAGGATTTGCCCTGCACCGCTACCGGCCAGACCAGCACCTTGCGCGGAAACCGGTCGCGCAGGCGGTGCAGGATATCGCGGATCACCGCGCCGGTGGGCGAGGTCACGACGCCGATGACCTCCGGCAGATAGGGGATGGGCCGCTTGCGCCCCTCGTCGAACAGCCCCTCGGCGGCGAGCGCCTGCCGCCGCTTTTCCAGCATCGCCATCAGCGCGCCCGCGCCCGCAGGCACCACTTCCTCGACGTTGAGTTGGTAGCGCGACTGCGAGCCGAAGGTGGTCATCCGCCCGGTGGCAATGACCTCCATCCCCTCTTCGGGGCGATGGCTGAGCTTGGAGACCTGCCCCTTCCAGCTGACGCTGGCCAGCACCGAACGGTCATCCTTGAGGTCGAAATACATGTGGCCGGTGCGCGCGATCGTGACGCGGCCCACCTCTCCACGCACCCGGACATGCCCGAATTCGCCTTCGATGGTCTTCTTCACCGCGCCCGAAATCTCGGACACGGTGAACTCATGCGCGTTGTCGCCCGCGTCGGGGCCATCGTCTTCGAACAGGTCCATGCCCCTTACCTGCACCAAGCCACGCAAGGGGGCAACGGGGTCACTGCCCCATATCGTTCTCTTCACCCTCGCCATAGAGCCAGGCGGAATATTCCTTACGCGCCAAGCCGGTCATGAAGGTCTGAACGCCGCGCACGTGGCTCAGATCGGGCTGAACGCGGCCGCGTGAGTTCTGCGGCAGGAATTGCGCGGCCTCGATCACCCCACGCCGCGTGCCCGGACCCCAGGCCGCGTCGAGCGCGCCTTGATAGAAGCCGCCGAAGCTCAACTCCTCCTGCAGGTCACGGCGCGTCTTCGCCGGCAGCTGCATGAAGATCACGCCCAAAGGATCATCCTGAGCCATCGCACCGGTGGCGGCCAGCCCGAGGCCGAACGGAATCATGGCAAGAAAATGGCGTCTTTGCATAGGGTTAATCCTCATTTAAACCAAAGGTTGCATCTCACGGCGCTGTGATCTCCTCCAGCTTCTCGGGCCCCGACGTAGGCTTCCGGAGCGACAGAGTGGCTGATCGGCCACAGCTCTGATGCCAGAGCCGCGCCATTGCCCCGGAATGCCCGCCCGCATAGAAGCGGCCCCGACGGCAAGCTGTGCGGGAGACGCGACCATGAACATCCTCATCCTCGGGTCCGGCGGGCGCGAACACTCCATCGCCTGGGCGGTGCTGCAGAACCCCAAGTGCGACAGGTTAATCGTGGCTCCGGGCAACGCGGGCATCGCACAGATCGCCGAATGCGCCGATCTCGATATCCTCGATGGCGACGCGGTCGCGGGCTTTGCCGCCGAGAACGCGGTGGATCTGATCATCGTCGGCCCGGAGGCACCTCTGGCCCTGGGCGTCGCCGATGCCTGCCGGGCGGCGGGACTGCGCGTGTTCGGCCCCTCGGCCGAAGCGGCGCGGCTCGAAAGCTCCAAGAGCTTTACCAAGGCGATCTGTGACGCGGCGAATGCCCCCACGGCGGGCTACGCGCATTTCACCGATCTCGATGCCGCGCGCGCCTATCTCGAAACGCAATCGATGCCGATCGTCATCAAGGCCGACGGTCTCGCCGCCGGCAAGGGCGTGGTCGTGGCGATGGAACGCGACGAGGCAGTGTCGGCGCTCGAACACATGTTCGGCGGTGAATTCGGTGCCGCGGGTTCCGAGGTGGTGATCGAGGAATTCATGGAAGGCGAGGAGGCGAGCTTCTTCGTGCTCGTGGACGGCGAAACGGTGCTGCCGATCGGCACAGCACAGGACCACAAGCGCGTGGGCGACGGCGATACCGGCCCCAACACAGGCGGCATGGGCGCCTACTCCCCCGCGCCGATCCTCGATGACGCGGTGGCGCAAAAGGCCCTCGACGAGATCGTCCGCCCGACGATGCGCGAGATGGCCAAGCGCGGCACGCCCTATTCCGGCGTGCTCTACGTAGGTCTGATGATCCAGCACGGACAACCGCGCCTCGTGGAGTACAATGTCCGGTTCGGCGACCCCGAGTGCCAGGTGCTGATGATGCGGCTTGGCGGTCAGGCGCTCGACCTGATTCAGGCCTGCGCCGAAGGCAGGCTGGAGAGCGTGAAAGCGCAATGGGCCGACGATCATGCGCTGACCGTGGTGATGGCGGCGAATGGCTATCCGGGCAGCTACGAGAAGGGTTCCCGCATCAGGGGCCTCGACGCGCTGGAAGAGAGCTCCTCGGCCATGGTGTTCCACGCGGGCACGGCGGCCAAGGACGGTGGCATCGTTGCCAATGGCGGTCGGGTTCTGAACGTGACCGCACGGGGTGAAACCCTCGCGCAGGCGCGCGAGGCGGCTTATGCCATGGTCGACGCCATCGACTGGCCCGAAGGCTTCTGCCGGCACGATATCGGTTGGCGGGCGCTCCCCGAAAAGCTCTGAGGCCCGCGCCCTGATCCGCGCTGTGGCTCGGTCCCGCGCCATGAGTATTCGAAGAGTAAAGTCACGGGAGGCGTTTCGCAGGGTATCGGTATCGCGCGGCGCTTCGGCAACTTTACTCTGAAAATACTCAAAATCCGGCACATCAACCAAGCGCCACGCAAAAGGGCCGCACCAAACGGTGCGGCCCTTCTCATTCATCCGGTGGAAGGATCAGGCAGCGGCGGCGCGGCTCACCAGCACACCGTCGATCTCGCGCGCGGCGGCGGTCTCGTCGCTGCCTGACACGGCGGCGATCTCACGGATCAGGCGCTCGAGTGCGGCCTCGTAGAGCTGACGCTCGGAATAGGATTGCTCGCGCTGGTCGTCGGCGCGGTGCAGGTCGCGGACCACCTCGGCGATGGCGATGAGATCGCCCGAGTTGATCTTCTGTTCGTATTCCTGCGCGCGGCGCGACCACATGGCCTTCTTGACCTTGGCCTTGCCCTTGAGGGTCTTCATGGCGTGGGCCACGACATCGGGCGAGGACAGCGAGCGCAGCCCGGCCTCGGTTGCCTTGTGCGTGGGCACGCGCAGGGTCATCTTGTCCTTCTCGAATGAGATCACGAAAAGCTCGAGCGACATGCCCGCAACTTCCTGCTCTTCGATCGAGACGATCTTGCCGACGCCATGCGCCGGATAGACGACGAAATCATCGGGGCGGAATTCGTTCTTCTTCTTGCTCATGACGTCCTTCCTGAAAGACCTCACCGGGAATGTGACGCGCGAAAGGCCCGACAAACCGAATGGTTCGTCGGGGGCGCAGACGGCCGGATGGGATCTAGGTTTGCAGCAGCATTACCGGATCAATATAGCACAAAAATGCCCCCCAAGGAAGCGCCACGCGGCATCGCGGCGAAACGCCTTTGGACAAGGCATTTCGGCTCAGGTCGCGTTACGGCCCGGCGGTTTGGAGCGAATCAGCCGCCTTCGCCGGGCGCTTCGGAGAACAGTTCCATCTTGCCCTCCTTGCCGTCCATCTCTTCCGCGTTCGGCAGGGGATCTTTCTTGGTGACGATCACCGGCCAGATCTCGGAATACTTGCGATTGAACTCGACCCACTTCTCGACATCCGGTTCGGTGTCGGGACGGATCGCATCGGCCGGGCACTCGGGCTCGCAGACGCCGCAGTCGATGCATTCGTCGGGATGGATGACGAGCATGTTCTCGCCCTCGTAGAAGCAGTCGACGGGGCAGACCTCGACGCAATCCGTGTACTTGCAGGCGATGCAGTTGTCCTTGACGACGTAGGTCATTGGCGGGCCCTCGATGCTTGTTGCGGCCTAGCTAGAACAGTCCGCAGGGTCATTCAAGCACCCCCGGCCCCGCGTCGGGCCGCTGATCCTCGGCCGGCACGTCAGGCGGGTCGAGATCGTCGTAAAGGCCACGCGCCTCCGGAGCCGGGCCGCGCCGCTCGCCCAAGGCAAGAATGCGCACGACCCGGATCAGCCCCGCTTGCGGAAATGTAAGCACGTCCCCCGGCCCCACCCCGCGCGATGCGCGCAAGGCCCGCTGGCCGTTGACGCGCACCCGGCCCTTGGTGACCAAGGCGGTGGCAAGGCTCCGGGTCTTGAAGAACCGGGCCTGCCAGAGCCACTTGTCGAGGCGCAGCGTCTCGCGCGGCGCCTCGGCTGGTGTCGCTTCGCCCCGGCTCAATCGCGCTTGAAGCCCGCGAGCGCGGCGGCGAAGGGGTTGTCGGGGTCGATCTTCTTCTCGCGGGACGGCTGCGAGGAGAAGTTGCGCGGGCGCTCGTCACGCTCGGGCTTGGGTCCGCGACGCTTGTCGCCCCGGCCTTCACCGCGACCTTCGCCCTTGCCGTTGGGCTTGCCCTTGGCTGCGCGCGGCGCGTCGCCCCGGTTGCCCTCGGCCTTGTGGCCCTGCCCGCCCTGAGCGCCTTGGCGGCGGCCTTTTTGACCGTCACCGCCCCGGCGCTGTCCGCGCCCGGCCCATGTGAAGGTGTAGAAGGTCTCCATCTCGGTGGACTCGGCGGCCTCGTTCGCGGCCTCGGGCGCGGTCTCGCCCACGGCGATGGTGCCCGGCGGGATCTCGGTCGGATTGCCGGCCGGGATGCCCACGGGCGGATCGCTGTCTGGCATCTCGTCGGGCGCGGGCGCGGGGCCACGATCGGGCGAGCCGCCCGGCACCTCGGAGGGCGGCAGGTCCGGCTCGGTGCCCGGCACGTCGGTCGGGCTGGCGGGCGCATTGTCCGGCTGCTCCGGCGTGTCCGGCGTCTCGTTGGGCAGGTCGGGCTGCTCGGGGGCCGCGGGCGTGGTGTCCGGCACGTCAGGTTGGGCCGGAGCCTCCTGAGGCGAATTGCCCGGAACATCCGGTCCTTCCGGGGCGGCGGGCGTGGTATCGGGCTTGTCCCCCGGCACTTCCTGCGGTGCCGCCGCCTTGGCAGGCTTGGCCTTGGCGCGCTCGCCCTTCTCGGCCTTGTAACCCAGCCCCGACATCAGCTCGGCGAACTGCTCGAGCGTCAGGCCGGTGATCGACAGCATGTCGGGCACCGCCTCGAAGCCGCCCTTGCTGTCGCGGTCGCGCAGCATGTCGGCGAGACGCTCGAGCATGTCGATGCGGATCGCGCGCTCGCCGGCGGCGCGGTAGCCCGCCATCGCATAGTAGCCCGGCGCGGCCCCACGGGTGGCAGGCACGGTGACGAGACCCGGCGGCGGCGTTTCGGGAAACTCCTGCAGGTTCTTCGACAGCGCCCAGAGCACGAGGCGGATACGCGTCGGCGCGGGCTTGAGCAGTGCGGGCATGAACACGGTGAACTGGCCGAAACGGATGCCGTGCTTGCGCAGCGCGCCGCGCGCCTCCTGATCAAGCGCGCGCACCTCGTCGGCGATGTCGCCGCGCGGAATGACGCCGAAATTCTCGACCATGCGGAAGGCAAAGCCCTTGGCCTGACCGGTCAGCGCCTCGTCGGCACCCAGCGCCAAAAGCGGCTCTTGGGTCGCGGCGATCTTGCGATCGATGAAGTGCTGCAAGCGGCGCTTCACCTTCTCGGTGATCTCGGTGCCTGCCTCTTCGTCCACATAGGCCGCAACCTGCGGTTTGAACGGATCAGCCCCTGAGACGAGCTTGCCCACGGCAGAAGACCCCCACATGAGGCCGCCCTGCTCGGTCACGTCGATCTCGGTATCGGGCGCGTTGTAAAAGCGATCCGCGCGCAGGTGGAACTGCGGCGCGAGCGCCTTGTCCGCCGCCTGCCGCAGCGTCTTCGCCTCGTCCGGGCTACCGGCCTTGTCGGCGCGGAACCGGAAACCTTCCAGCCGTCCGACGTATTCGCCCTCGACCGTCACGTCGCCGTTGTCTGTCACTTCGGCCACCATGACCTCCTTCTGCTTGAGCCGCCGGGCCAGAACGCTGGTCCGCCGATCCACGAATCTTTGAGTCAGCGCGCCATGCAGCGCATCCGACAGGCGATCTTCTACTCCGCGCGTCACGTCGCGCCAATGGCTTTCGTCCCCGACCCATCCCTTGCGCTGGGCCACGTAGGTCCAGGTACGGATATAGGCCAGGCGCTTGGACAGCGCATCGATATCGCCGTCGGGGCGATCGATGCGCTCGATGCGCTTGGCAAACCAGTCGTCGGGGATGCGGCCGCGGTCTTGCAGATGCGAGAATATCTGCCCCACCATCTCGGCATGTTCGCCGCGACCGATGCCACGAAAATCCGGCAGACGGCAGACATCCCAGAGCAGCCGCACCGAGGAACCGTCATGCGCCCTCGCCGCGATCACCGGATCGGCAGAGAGCGATTTGAGCGCCGCGAGGTCGTCGCTCTCGCGCACCCGGCCCAGCCATGGGTTATTGGTGCGTTGCTCCAGCGTCTGGATCAACCGCTTGAGCGAACCGAACTGCAGGTCGGAATTGCGCCAGAACAGCCGGGTGACGGGTCGGAACTGATGGTTCTCGATGGCCTCGATCACCTCGTCGTCGAGCGGCGGCGCCTCGCCGGTCACACCAAAGCTGCCATTGGTGCGGTGTCGCCCCGCACGACCGGCGATCTGCGCCAGCTCGTCGGGGGCCAGATGCCGCATCTTGTGCCCGTCGAATTTGACCAGCGACGAGAAGGCGACATGACCGATGTCGAGGTTGAGGCCCATGCCGATGGCGTCGGTCGCCACGAGGTAGTCGACGTCGCCATTCTGATACATCTCGACCTGCGCATTGCGCGTGCGCGGGCTGAGCGCCCCCATGACGACTGCCGCCCCGCCCTTCTGGCGGCGGATCAGCTCGGCTATGGCATAGACGCTGTCGACCGAAAAACCGACGATGGCCGAGCGTTCGGGCATCCGGCTAAGCTTTTTCGAGCCCGAGTAGCTCAGCGTCGAGAGCCGGTCGCGGCGGATCGTCTCGGCTTCGGGCACGAGGCTGCGGATCGCTGGACCCATGGTCTCGGAGCCCAGAAACAACGTCTCGTGGCGGCCGCGCGCGCGCAAGAGCCGGTCGGTGAAGATATGGCCGCGCTCCGGATCGGCGCAGAGCTGGATCTCATCCACGGCGAGGAAATCGGCGTCCATCTCGGGCATCGCCTCGACGGTGCAGACCCAGTAGGCGGCCCGCGGCGGCACAATGCGCTCTTCGCCGGTGACCAGCGCCACCACCGAGGGGCCACGCGCCTTCACGATTCGGTCATAGACCTCGCGCGCCAAGAGCCGCAGCGGCAGGCCGATGATACCGGAGCGGTAGGCCAGCATCCGCTCGATCGCGTAATGCGTCTTGCCGGTATTGGTGGGGCCGAGCACGGCTCCGATGCGCGAGGGGGTCATGGGGGAGGTCCTGTGGTCGCCCTTGGGGCGTGTAAGTTCAGAGCGTGCGGCCGCCCAGCATGATGTCGAGGCGCTGCGCGGCCGCGACGGCCTCGCTGTCGTGCGGTGTCAGGCTCAGCACCCGTCCCCAGACCTCGCGCGCGGCCTCGGGTCTGCCCATCTCCTCAAGCAGCGCGGCAAAGCCTTGCAGCGCCCCGAAGTGGCGTGGCTCGCGTTCGAGCGCCGCGCGCAGATCCTCGATGGCGGGACCGGTGAGACCGGCGACGTAATAGGCGTTGGCGCGCAGCACATGCGCCTCGGCCAGATCGGGGGCATGGTCGAGCGCGGCGGTCAGATGCTCGATCGCGGCCTGCGTGTCGCCTTCGACCAGCGCGGTGCGGCCCCGCTCCAGAAGCAGGTCGATCGCCGCCGAGCCGCTGCGCGACCAGACCTCGCGGATCCCGGCCGCCAGTTCGGGCGTTTGCTCGGGGCTGGCGGTCTGCAAGTCATCGAACAGCCGCTCAACCTCGGAGCTGCTCTGCGCATGCGCAGGTGCCACAAGCGAAAGGCCCAAGGCCAATGCCGCGAGGACAGGTTTGAAGGGGAGAATTCTTGCACCCATAGTCCATAGTGTAGGGGCGCGTCCGGGCCGAGACCAGAGGTCGCCCCATCACAAGGACCAGATCGGTGGCCATCCCGGTTGCCGCGAACGCGAAGGACGACGCTATGAGTGAATTGGTGAGCCAGGCCGTGACGGCGCTCAACGCCAAGATGGATGGGCAAGGTCTCGACGGCGGGCCGGCCAAGTTCGTGATCTCGGACGAAGGCGCGATCATGATCGATGAAACCGGCGCGCGCGCGGGCGACGAGCCTGCCGAGGTGACCCTTACCGCCGATGCCGAGACCTTCCAGTCGATTCTCGAGGGCGATCTCGACGCCACGGCGGCCTTCATGCAGGGCAAGCTCGCGGTCGATGGCGACATGGGCCTCGCGATGAAACTGGCGGCGGTCCTTGGCTGACGGCGCGGGCCGACCGGCCGCCCCGTATTTCGCGGATGTGGCCGACGGCCCGGCGGCGGCGCATTGGATCGCCGCCACGGATGGGGTGCGTCTCAGGGCCGTGCATTGGCATGGCCCTGAGACGAAGCAGGGCACGGTGCTGATCCTGACCGGGCGCACCGAATATGCAGAGAAATATGGCCGCATCGCTCGTGACCTCGCTGCGCGCGGCTTTGGTTGCGCGACGCTCGACTGGCGCGGACAGGGGCTGTCGGACCGTGCGCATGACGACGCGACGCGTGGCCATGTCGAGAGCTTTGCCGAATACCAGGACGATCTCGACGCGCTGATTTCGCATGTCGAGGCGCTGGGCCTGCCCCGGCCCTATCATATGCTGGCGCATTCGATGGGCGGCTGCATCGGGCTGCGCGCGCTCACACGCGGCGTGCCCTTCGCCACGGCCTGTTTCACCGCTCCGATGTGGGGGGTGTTGATGCGTCCCACCTTGCGGGTCGCGGCCTGGGGGCTGAGCAGCGCCTCGCGCCTCGTCGGGCTGTCGCACCTGCCCTCGCCGGGACGCTCGGCCACGCTCGAGGATGCGGCGGAGGCCGCCGAGGCGAACATGCTGACCCGCGATGCCGAAAGCTTCGAGTGGGTGCGCCGTCAGGTCGAGGCCCATCCCGAGCTTGGTCTTGCCGCCCCCTCGCTGCACTGGCTGCACGAGGCGTTGCACGAAACGCGGGCGCTTTCGCGGCTGCCATCGCCCGACTTGCCCTGCCTGACGTTGCTGGGCGACGAGGAATGGGTGGTCGATTCGGCGCGCATCCGCAACAGGATGGCACGCTGGCCCGGATCGGCCTTCGAAATGATCGCAGGCGGACGGCACGAATTGCTGATCGAGGATGACGCGACGCGCGGCGCGCGGCTCGACCGGATCGCGGCGCATTTCACGGGCTCGGACTACTCGGCGGCGCCCCAGCTTCCGACCGAAGGGTGATCCTCTCCCGCCACCGGGAGCCGGGCATGAGCCGGGTGCCCGCCCGCCACGGTTTCGTGCAGCCGCTCTGACGGGTCGCGCCCGACGATGCGCCGCCGTCGCGACAGGAACACCTTGTTCCAGCCGCGCCATGTACTGACCGAAGGCGCCTGCGCATCGCAGGGAAAGCGTTTGCGCCAGTCTTCGGGCAGGGTCAGGCCGCAGGCCTCCAGCCGCTCAAGCATCCAGACCAGTGGGATGTTGGCGAGCGGGCGACTTTCGAGCGTGCCGCCCAGCTGGCCGCCGATGTCGCCATGCGTGCCGCGAAACCAGACCTGCTCCAGATGGCCCGAGAACCCCTCCGGCGTCACCCATAGCACCGGCTCGTAGGCGCGGCGGGTCTCATCGAGCGCCAGCGCGTGGAACCCGTGCAGCACATGACTGCCGAGCCGATGGTCGTGGAACATGTGGTTGGGTTGGGAATAGCGCCACGCCACCGGCAGGCGCAGCCCCAGCGAGGCCACCGTGTCCCACACGGCCACGGCCTCGATCTCCACGTGGTCGTGGCAATGCAGCCGGGCGAAGGCGCGCGCGGCCTCGCTCGGCTCGGGCCCGCGGTGGCGGTAGTGGCGATAGGCATCGCGCACATTGCGTTCGGTCGCCTCCTCGGCGCGCAACAACCCGACCCGGCTGATCACGCCCGCGAGCGAGCGCACCGCATAGGCCCCGCGCGAATAGCCCACGAGGATGATGGTGTCGCCGGGGCGAAAGCGCGAGGCAAGCACGCCGTAGGCGCGCTGGATCAATCGGTTGATGCCGCGACCCATCATCACATCGAGCGTCTCGGCCCAGCTGCCCCACTGGATCCCCGCCTCGTAATGCACGGTCAGGTTGGCGTGCCGCCCGCTCTCGCGCAAAAGCTTGTAGGTCAGCCCGGCATTGGTCTCGAAGCCGCTCTTGAGCGTCGACATGGTGCCATCGAGAATGATGACATGTGTGGCGGCACCACGGGCGCGGGGCTGCCCCTCGGCTTGCCTCGGGCGACGACCGGCAAGCCCGAGCAGCCAGTCACGGATGCCCATCGGGGCCTCTCCTGCGCGCCTGTGCCGTGCCTGCCCGCCGCATCGTGTTCCTTCCGCCGTTACCCTTTACCCTAGGGGTCGGGAGGGCTCTGTCCAGAGCCGCGAAACACGTCCCCTCTCATATGTGCCATATCCGTTGAAACAGGTGGTTACCCCGACGAGATAGGCCCCGGCCGAGCGGAACAGCAGCCAGTCGCCCTCTTGTGCGCAGCCCGGCAGGAGCGTCTCGCCCGGCAGTCGATCGAGGCTGTCGCAGGTCGGGCCGAACAGGGTAAAGGGTGCGAGTCCGGCGCCATCGCGCGCCTCATGCGTCACCAGATCGACCCGCGGCACGCCGATCGACGGGCATTCCGACAATCCGCCATAGATGCCGTCGCTCAGGTAGAGCGCCGCCCCGCGCCGGGCCTTGATCCGCACCGCATAGGCCATGGAATCGGCGACCAGCGCGCGGCCCGGCTCGCAGACCAGCGCCGGTGCGCCATCGAAGGCACGATGCGCGCGGGCGATCGCTTCGAAAATCGGCGCCAGCGTGGGCTCCAATCCGGTCCGCCCCGAAGGAAAGCCACCGCCGACATTGAGCCGCGCCAGACGCACCCCGGCGGCGCGGGCCAGATCGGCGCAAGCGGTGATGTATACGGTCCAAGCGACGGGATCGACGCATTGGGTGCCGACATGGAAAGTCATCGAGACGCGAAAGCCCAAGGCCGCCGCGCGTCGCAACAGCGCCTCGGCCAGATCCGGCGTCGCGCCGAACTTCGAACCGAAGTCGTAGGCCGCCCCCGCCACCGGCAGCTTCAGCCGCACGGCGATCTCGGCCTCGGGGCCCACCCCTTCGGCGACCAGCTTGTCGAGTTCGGCCAGATCATCGACCGACCACGACGCCACCCCCGCTGCGATTCCGGCGCGGATCTCGCCGCGCGAGCGCACCGGGTTGTGGTAGTGCAGCACCGCCTCCGGGACCAATCCACGCACCAGCGCCATCTCGGCAGGCGAGGCCACATCGAAGGCCCGCATCCCCTCGGCCGCCAACTGCGCGATCACCTCCGCGTCGGGGTTGGCCTTCACCGCATAGGTCACCTCACCCGGAAACTCGCGGCGAAAACGCGTGTGCC
The DNA here is from genome assembly GCF_964022235.1 of uncultured Limimaricola sp. NCBI lineage: Bacteria > Pseudomonadati > Pseudomonadota > Alphaproteobacteria > Rhodobacterales > Paracoccaceae > Limimaricola > uncultured Limimaricola sp. Next base: position 267,693 of record NZ_CAXHZL010000003.1, read on the forward strand.
GCGCCGAGAGCGCGGCGGGGCAGCTTAGAAGCACCGGCGCGTCGCTGCCATGCCGGGCGAGCCAGTCCTGTGGCGTGTCGGCGGCACGCCCGTCGGCGGTTTCGGGAACGAGGATCGGGGTTTGCAGCATATGGGCCTCCTTGCTCCCATGCTGCGCCCCTGCTCTGCCGGACCCTAGCGGCGATGCGCGCGATATGCCTCGACTTGCCGACATATCGGCGGCAGGATCGACGATATGACCGAACCTGATCCGACAGATGCCCGGCTGATCGCGCTTCTGAGCGAAAACGCCCGCGCCCCCGTCGCGCATTTGGCGCAGCGGCTTGGCCTCGCGCGCTCCACCGTGCAAGCCCGGCTCGACCGGCTGGAGCGATCAGGCATGATCGCAGGCTACACGCTGCGGCTGTCGTCGCGTGCGCGCGGAGGGATTTGCGCCACTGTACTGGTGCAGATGCTGCCCGCTCGACAGGCCTCCGTTCTGGCAGGGCTCAAGCGGCTGCCCGAGATCGAGACGGTGCACACCACCTCGGGGCGCTTCGACCTTGCCTGCCGGTTGCGCGCGACCACCACCGAGGCGCTGGATGCCGCGCTCGATCGGATCGGCGCGCTCGACGGGGTGAAGGCCACCGAGGCACTTATCCACCTCTCGACCCGGATCGACCGGGGCTGATCCCTTTTCCTCCCCTGCCCTCCGCGCTAGAGACGAGGCCGATCTCACCGAGGAGCCCGGGACATGGCGATGGAAAAGACGTTCGACGCGGCCGAGGCCGAAGCCCGGCTCTATGCGGCATGGGAGCAGGCGGGCGCGTTCCGCGCCGGTGCGGGCGCGCGCCGCTCCGAGACCTTCTCGATGATGATCCCGCCGCCCAACGTCACCGGTTCGCTGCACATGGGCCACGCCTTCAACAACACGCTGCAGGACATCCTCGCGCGCTGGCATCGGATGCGCGGCTTTGACACGCTGTGGCAGCCCGGGCAGGACCACGCCGGCATCGCCACGCAAATGGTCGTGGAACGCGAGATGGCCAAGGCCGGTAACGAGAGCCGCCGCGAAATGGGCCGCGAGAAGTTTCTGGGCAAGGTCTGGGAATGGAAGGCTCAGTCGGGCGGCACCATCGTCGATCAGTTGAAGCGCCTTGGCGCGTCCTGCGATTGGGAGCGCAACGCCTTTACCATGTCCGGCGCCCCCGGCGCGCCCGAGGGCGAGCAGGGCAACTTCCACGACGCCGTGATCAAGGTCTTTGTCGACATGTACGACAAGGGGCTGATCTACCGTGGCAAGCGGCTGGTGAACTGGGATCCGCATTTCGAGACCGCGATCTCTGACCTCGAGGTCGAGAACATCGAGCAGCCCGGCAACATGTGGCACTTCAAGTACCCGCTGGCCGGTGGCGAGACCTACACCTACGTCGAGCGCGACGAGGACGGCAACGTCCTGTTCGAGGAAGAGCGCGACTACATCGCCATCGCTACCACGCGTCCCGAGACCATGCTCGGCGACGGTGCGGTCGCCGTTCACCCCGATGACGCGCGCTATGCCCCGATCGTCGGCAAGCTGTGCGAGATTCCGGTCGGCCCCAAGGAGCACCGCCGCCTGATCCCGATCATCACCGACGAATACCCCGAGATGGACTTCGGCTCGGGTGCTGTGAAGATCACTGGCGCGCACGACTTCAACGACTACGAGGTTGCCAAGCGCGGCGGCATCCCGATGTACCGGCTAATGGATACCAAGGGCGCGATGCGCGCCGACGGTGCCCCATATGCCGAGGCCGCAGCCCGGGCGCAGGAAGTGGCGCGTGGCGCCGAGATCACGGTCATGGAGGCCGATGCGCTCAACCTTGTGCCGGACGAGTATCGCGGGCTTGATCGGTTCGAGGCGCGCGAGGCGGTGATCGCCGACATCACCGAGCAGGGCCTGGCCGTGATGGTGCCCGAATACGACCCACGCCTCGGACCCAAGGCCGCCAAGCGCGAGGCCGCCGAGGAAGGCGGCAGCGCGCCCGAGACGCGCCTTGTGCCGCTCGTCGAGCACAAACCAATCATGCAGCCCTTCGGCGACCGCTCCAAGGTGGTGATCGAGCCGATGCTGACCGACCAGTGGTTCGTCGACACCTCCAAGATCGTCGGCCCCGCGCTCGACGCGGTGCGGTCTGGCGAGACCAAGATCCTGCCCGAGCGCGACGCCAAGGTCTATTTCCACTGGCTCGAGAACATCGAGCCTTGGTGCATCTCGCGCCAGCTCTGGTGGGGCCACCAGATCCCGGTGTGGTACGGACCGACGCTCACCGATGGCCATGTCGATCTCGAGGCCGACTGGACCCCGTTCTGCGCCGCCAGCCGTGACGAGGCGCTGGAGAAGATGGCCGCCTATTACGGCCATGACGAGATCCGCTTTGTCGAGGACCGTCAGGAGGCGCTGGCGCTGTTCGAGGCCGCGATCGGCAACACCACCGACGAAGGCGCGATCCGCTCAGCCCAAGCTCCGACCGCGATCCCGGTCTGGCGCGACCCCGACGTGCTCGACACGTGGTTCTCGTCGGGCCTCTGGCCGATCGGCACGCTGGGCTGGCCCGAGCAAACGCCTGAGCTGGAGAAGTACTTCCCGACCAACACGCTGGTCACCGGCTTTGACATCATCTTCTTCTGGGTCGCCCGGATGATGATGATGCAATACGCCGTGGTCGGCCAGAAGCCGTTCGACACCGTCTATGTCCATGCTCTCGTGCGCGACGAGAAGGGCAAGAAGATGTCGAAGTCGCTTGGCAACGTCATGGACCCGCTCGATCTGATCGACGAGTACGGGGCGGATGCCGTGCGCTTCACCCTCACCGCCATGGCGGCGATGGGGCGCGACCTGAAGCTCTCGACCCAGCGGATCGCGGGCTATCGCAACTTCTCGACCAAGCTGTGGAACGCCTGCCGCTTTGCCGAGATGAACGGCGCGTTGGCGCCTGAGCGGCACGCCTCGCTGTCGATTCCGCCCAAGGCCACCGCGACGGTCAACCGCTGGATCGTTTCGGAGACCGCGAAGATCCGCGAAGAAACCGACGCGGCGCTCACCGCCTATCGCTTCAACGATGCCGCCAACGGGCTCTATGCCTTCGTCTGGGGCAAGGTCTGCGACTGGTACGTGGAATTCTCCAAGCCGCTCCTGCAGGGCGAGGACGATGCCGCGAAGGCCGAAACGCAGGCGGTCATGGCTTGGGTGCTCGATCAGTGCATGATCCTGCTGCACCCGATCATGCCCTTCATCACCGAAGAGCTGTGGGGCACGACGGCGCAGCGCGACACCATGCTCGTTCATGCCGAATGGCCCGAATACACCAGCGCCGCACTGGCCGATCCCGAGGCCGAGGCGGAAATGTCGCTCGCCATCGCGATGGTCGAGGGCGTGCGCTCGGCGCGCGCGCAGATGAACGTGCCCGCCGGGCTTCAGGTGCCTGTGGTGCTTGTCGGGGCCGACGAGGCCGTGCGCACCGCGTGGGATCGCAACGCCGCGATGATCTCGCGACTGGCGCGGATCGACACGATGGTTGAGGCCGAGGCCGCGCCAAAGGGGGCCATCACCGTGCCGCTGCCCGGCGCGACGCTGGCGCTGCCGCTGGCGGACATCATCGACGTCTCGGCCGAGAAGGCGCGGCTCGAAAAGGTGCTGGGCAAGCTGGAGAAGGAGCTTGGCGGTCTCAGGGGGCGGCTGAACAACCCCAAGTTCGCGCAGAGCGCACCCGAGGAGGTGGTCGAGGAGACCCAGCAGAACCTCGCTGCACGCGAGGCCGAAAAGGCCCAGCTTGCTGCGGCGCTCGATCGTCTGGCCGAAATCATGTGAGATCGCGTCCCGCCTGCGACCTCGAAAGGGGCGCGGGCGGGGTCGCCGGGGCCCGTTCGGACCGGGGTGCCTCTAGCTTGGGAACATCAACTTGTAGGCAAGGGTCACCACGACACCAAAGCCGGTCAGCAGCAGAATTGCCCAGATGTAATCGAACCCCGAACGTTCCTCGACCACGGAGGTCGAAAACGCAGTCCGAACCACACGGACGCCATGGCGCAGATATCGAACCATATTCATCCTCAGGTTGACCTAGGCACGCTAGCCTTCTCATTCGACTGGCGCAAGCTTTTGTCGCTTGTCCCGGTCACGGCGGCGCGGCATCCTCGCCCGATGACCGATCCGCGCCTTACCCCGCTCTCTGCCTCGCTTCCCGATACCGTGCCCTTCGTCGGGCCGGAAACGCAGGAACGCCGTATGGGCCATGCCTTCACGGCGCGGCTCGGCGCGAACGAAAGCGTGTTCGGCCCTTCGCCTCGCGCGGTTGATGCGATGCAAAGGGCGGCGCAGGATGCGTGGATGTACGGCGATCCGGAGGCGCAGGAGCTGCGTCATGCCATCGCGGCGCATCATGGTGTCGATCCGGGCCACATCCGTGTCGGCGAAGGCATCGACGGGCTTCTGGGCCTGCTTGTGCGGCTCACCGTCGGTTCCGGCGACTGGGTCGTGACCTCCGAGGGCGGCTATCCGACGTTCGACTTCCACGTCACGGGCTTTGGCGGCCGCATCGAGCATGTGCCCTATGATGGCGACCGCGTCGACGCGATGGCGCTGGTGGAGCGCGCTGCATGGTCGGGCGCAAAGCTCGTCTACATCGCCAACCCCGACAACCCGATGGGCGGGGTGCACGACGCCGCCACGATCCAGGCGATGGTCGAGGCCCTGCCCGACGGCGCGCTGCTCGTGCTCGACGAAGCCTATGTGGAGTTCGCGCCCGAGGCGGATCTGCCCCGGATCGACCCCGCCGACGGTCGGGTGATCCGGCTGCGCACCTTTTCCAAGGCGCATGGGTTGGCAGGCGCACGCGTCGGCTATGCCATCGGCCCCAAGCCGCTGATCGCGGCGTTCGACCGGGTGCGCAATCATTTCGGCCTGAACCGCATGGCACAGGCCGGGGCGCTGGCGGCACTTTTGGATGCGGACCACCTTGCCCATGTGGTGACGCAAGTTACCCGCGCCCGCGCCCGCATCGCCGCCATTGCGCATGACAACGGCCTCGTGGCCCTGCCCTCGGCCACCAACTTCGTCGCGATCGATTGCGGGTCCGACGGGGCCTTTGCAAAACGGGTGGTGACCGCTTTGGCGGAGCGGGGCGTTTTCGTGCGGATGCCCGGTGTCGCTCCGCTCAACCGATGCATCCGCGTCACCGCCGGGCGCGAGGCCGATCTCGACGTCTTCGCGCAGGCGTTACCGCCCGCGCTGGAAACGGCTCGCACCGCGCCCTAGGTGACACTGGGTCAAGGAGGCCGCCATGCGCCAGCCCGCCCCGAACTTCACCAATGCTTTTCTCGGCACGCTTGGCGTGCTGCTGTTCGTGGGCCTTTTGACCATCGGGGCGGTCTGGGGATGGGCCGGGGTGATCTTTGGCGCGCTGGGCTTTGACGGGGTCGCCCGCCCCATCGCCCGCCGCGCCCGGCGCTAGACGCGGGCCGAGACCTCGGCCACGCTCGCCGCGATCAGGTCGAGGCAATCGGGCGTCGAAAATCGGTGATCCGCTCCATCCACCAAGGTCAGCCGCATGTCCGGCCCCTCGGCATGCTCCAGAAGTCGCAGCGCCGTGGCGACCGAGACGTCCTCATCCGCCGTGCCCTGCAAGAAGCGCACCGGAAAGGGTAGTGCCAGCGGGCTGCGCAGCACGAGGTTGCCGCGCCCCTCCTCGATCAGCCGCCGGGTGATCCGCAGCGGATCACCATACTCGGACGGATGGTCGAGATAGCCCTCGATCTCGAAGCGCGTCCGCATGTCCCTGGTCATCCCGGCCCAGAACCCGTCCTCGGTGAAATCCGGCGCGGCGGCGATGGTGACGAGGCCCGCCACCTTTTCGGGCACCGCGCGCGCCAGCAGCAAGGATATCCAACCGCCCATCGATGAGCCGACAAGGACCTGTGGGCCTTGCGTCAGCGACAGCGCCGCCGCCGCATCCTCGGCCCAATCACCGATCGCCCCCTCCTCGAACACGCCGCCGCTGCTGCCATGTCCGGAATAATCGAAGCGCAAGAAAGCGCGGCCTTGCTTCTTGGCCCACTCCTCCAGAAACACCGCCTTTGTTCCCTCCTTGTCGGAGCGAAAGCCGCCCAGAAACACGATCCCCGGCCCTTCGCCCGGCAGCTGGTCATAGGCGATGCGGCGGCCCTGTGGGCTGGTGAACTCGGGCATGGTCGTCTCCGTTCCTGATCGGCGCGCAGCATCGAAGCCCGCAGCCTCGATGGCAAGCCCCGCGCTTGACACGCCCGCCCTGCCCGATCATCAAGCCCCTCACGCATATAACCCGCAACCGGGCGTTCCGTGGGCGCCAAACCGACGAGGAGGCCGACATGGCCCAGATCTCCCTCACCTTTCCCGATGGCAACAGCCGTGACTATCCAGCCGGCGTGACCGCCGCCGAGGTGGCGCAGTCGATCTCGCCCAGCCTCGCCAAGAAGGCCATTTCCGCGAATGTGAATGGCGACCACTGGGATCTGAGCTGGCCCATCCAGCACAACAGCCAGATCGCGATCCACTCCACCAAGGATGCCGAGCCTTCGCTCGAACTGATCCGCCACGCCTTCGCGCATGTCATGGCCCGCGCTGTGCAGGAGATCTGGCCAGACGTGAAGGTCACCATCGGCCCGGTGACCGAGAACGGTTGGTTCTACGACTTCGACCGCTCCGAGCCCTTCACCCCCGAAGACCTCGGCGCGATCGAAAAGAAGATGAAGGAAATCATCGCCAAGTCCGAGCCGATCCGCACCGAGATCTGGGACCGGGCGCAGGCGCGTGCCTACTACCAGGAGCGCAACGAGCCCTTCAAGATCGAGCTTCTCGACCGCATCCCCGAGGACGCGCCCATTCGCATGTATTGGCATGGCGAGTGGCAGGATCTCTGCCGCGGCCCGCATCTGCAGCACATGGGCCAGCTGCCCGCCGACGCCTTCAAGCTGACGGGCGTCTCGGGCGCCTATTGGTTCGGCGACGTGTCGCGCCCGCAGCTGCAGCGCATCTCGGGCGTCGGTTTCCGCAACCGCGACGAGCTCAAGGCGCATCTGACCATGCTGGAGGAGGCCGCCAAGCGCGACCACCGCAAGCTCGGCCGCGAGATGGACCTGTATCACCTGCAGGAAGAAGCGCCGGGCATGGTGTTCTGGCACCCGAACGGCTGGACCGTCTACCGCGCGCTCGAGGATTACATGCGCCGCCGCCAGAACGCCGCCGGCTACCGCGAGATCCGCACCCCGCAGGTCGTCGACCGGGTGCTGTGGGAGCGGTCTGGCCACTGGGAGGCGTATCGCGAGAACATGTTCATCGTCGAGGTGGACGAGGAAGGTGCCAAGGAAAAGCGCACCAACGCGCTCAAGCCCATGAACTGCCCCTGCCACGTGCAGGTGTATAACCAGGGCCTTAAATCCTACCGCGACCTGCCGCTGCGGCTCGCGGAGTTCGGCTCCTGCCACCGCTACGAATCCTCGGGCTCCATGCACGGGCTGATGCGGGTGCGCGGCTTCGTGCAGGACGATGCGCATATCTTCTGCACCGAGGATCAGCTCGAAGAGGAATGCGCGGATTTCATCGGGCTTCTGGCCTCGGTCTACGAAGACCTCGGCTTCGAGAGCTTTGACATCAAGCTCTCGACCCGGCCCGAGACCCGGGTGGGTTCGGACGAGATCTGGGACAAGGCCGAGACCGCTCTGGAAAAGGCGATCCAGAAGGCCGGGGCCGACTACACCGTCGATCCGGGCGAAGGCGCGTTCTACGGCCCCAAGCTCGACTTCAAGCTCACCGACGCGATCGGGCGCGAGTGGCAGTGCGGCACCTTCCAGGCCGACTTCAACCTGCCCGACCGGCTGGATGCTGAGTTCGTCAACGAAAAGGGCGACAAGGCGCGGCCTGTGATGCTGCACCGCGCGATCCTCGGCTCGTTCGAGCGCTTCCTCGGCATCCTGATCGAGAACCACGCCGGTCGCCTGCCGCTGTGGCTGGCCCCCCGTCAGGTCGTCGTGGCCTCGATCGTCTCGGATGCCGACGACTACGTGCACGAGGTGGTTGCCGCGTTGAAAAAGGCGGGCATCCGCGCCGAGGCCGACATCCGCAACGAGAAGATCAACTACAAGGTGCGCGAGCACTCTGTCGGCAAGGTGCCGGTGATCCTCGCCATCGGCGGCCGCGAGGTCGAGGAGCGCACCGTCAGCCTGCGCCGTCTGGGCGAGAACCGATCCGAGGTGCTGCCGCTCGACGAGGTGCTGGCGAGCCTCAAGGACGAGGCGACGCCCCCGGACCTGCGCCGCGACGCCTGAGGCTAGAGGCCTTGGCGGTATGCCCCGCCCTCTTCGATCACCGGGCGCTTCAACAGCGCCGGGTGATCCTCCAGAAGCCCGGCCACTGGCCGGGCTTTTTCGTCCTCCGAAAGCCCGCGCCACGTGGTCGAGGACCGGTTGATCGCGCGGTCGCCAAAGGCCGCGAGGATCGCCGCGCGCTCCTCGACGCCCAGCGGTTCGGCCCGGATATCGACCAGAACGGGGTCGTGCCCCTGCTCTTTCAGCGCCTTCATTGCGGCGCGCGTCTTGTCACAGTTCTTCAGCCCCAGAACCCGCATTTTTGCCTCCAGTTGTGATTTGCCTTTCAGTGGCGCGCCCTAGTGTCCTTGGCAACCGCAAGACGTGCGGCGTGTGATCAGGATACGGGAGAGCGTGCCATGCCGAAGGGCACCGTGAAATGGTTCAACACCACCAAGGGTTATGGGTTCATCGCGCCGGAGGATGGCGGCAAGGACATCTTCGTCCACATCTCGGCGGTGGAGCGATCGGGGCTTACCGGGCTGGCCGATGACGAACCGGTGGAGTTCGAGTTGATCGAGGGCCGGGATGGCAGGGAGATGGCGGGGAATTTGAGGAAGGTTTAAACTACTGCCGAGGATTGGCTCGCTCAAGCGTATAATGGTATTGGCGGCTTCCATCTGTCCCACCGAAGTGAATCTCCTGGGGGATTCCGCTCAAGAATATATGCATTGGCTTTGCACTAGAGATATCTGCAATGACGCCCGTAGCATGCAAGCCATTAACTTCAATATCCACTGTGTGCACCATGCCAGTTCCCGTAATAATGCTGCGCGAGCCTTGCATTACCATCCCAAGCAGATCCTTTTCCTCAGGCAACACACCTGCGAAGCCTAATGACCATGTTCCAGTCCTTGGCCAAACTTCGAGCACCTGCTTCCCATTGTGAGAGTGGAACTTGTAACCAAACGGGTTAACGTCTTTTTCTTTGGCGGAAAGGGGGGTCTGCTTCACGCCTGAAACAACATCTTCAACCCAGTCATTTGAATTCAGGGCAACGTATTTCCTAGTTGATATAGCAGATGGAATCAAATCTTCGGAAATATGATGAGGGAAAATCCCAATGATTGGAAATTTACTTCCCTTGGAGCGTAAAGTTCGGTTAAGAGCATAGGCGAGCTCTTCTTGGCATGGCTCGCTACGGAGACTGTTCTCGGATACGTAGATGGCCCACGCGTCTAGGTCCGGATTCTTGAGCGCTTCGTCAATCTGCGCCCAAAGTCGTTGCCCCGATACTAAACGCGTTCGATCATATTCAACATAGAGACCAGCCTTCTTTAACTCTTGAATGACAAAATTTACATCGTCATCTTCGTTGTCTTTCCAAGCATACGTTAGCCATAGATAAGCCTGATCGTTTTTCACTTCACTACCCCCATAAACTCCCGCCATTCCCGCGCACTCATCCCGGACGTCTCCTGAGTCACTTCCTCCCCAGCGAGCATCCGACGCAGGCACTCCACACCTGAAGCTGAAAGAGTCACCCCCCCAAGGCGATACTCCTCGAAGGCGCGGTAGGCGGCGGGGACCCAGTCCTTGACCATCTCGCAGATCGCGTCCGCATAGACCCGGATCTCGTATTGCGCGTGGGGGTCGGCACGCAGGCGCAGGAAGTGGAACAGGTTGTGCAGATCCACCTTCCAGTACCACTGCGTGTAGATGTTGGCGGGCAGGTTCATCCGGGCCAGCTCGCGGGCGAGGCCCTGTTGGCCGTCGTCCGAGATCATCGCCTCGTAGTGGTCATAGGCGCGGTGCGCGTCCTCGCGCAGCCAGTCGAGCACGCGGGCCGATTCCTCCGGCCCCAGCACCTCGCCCCGGCCCTGGTTGTTCTGCGCCGATTGGGCGGCGAGGTCTTCGGCGCGGGGAATGTAGAACTCCCGATCGAGGATCGAGTAGCGGGCGGAGTATTCGTTGACGTTGGCGGTGCGGTGGCGGATCCACTGGCGCGCGACGAAGACGGGCAGCTTCACGTGCAGCTTCAGCTCGCACATCTCGAACGGCGTCGAGTGCCAGTGCCGCATCAGGTAGCGGATCAGGCCTTCGTCGTTCTGCACCGACTTGGTGCCGCGCCCGTAGCTCACCCGCGCCGCCTGGCAGATCGCGGCGTCGTCGCCCATGTAGTCGATCATCCGCACGAAGCCGTGATCGAGCACCGGCATCGCCTTGTAGAGATGCGCCTCGGCCCCTTCGGAGACGGCGCGAAGGGTGGTGCGGGGGGTGGCGCGCAGATCGGCGATCTCGGCGTCCTGCTCGGGCGTCAGCGGCATGGGGGGAGTCTCCTGAATCCGGGTCTGCCCCATCCATAGCCGCCGCGTGGCAGGAGGGAAACAACCCCGGACCGTGGTCGGGCACACGGGGCGGCGCGCGTTGACACCCGCCCTCCCCGCCCGGACAGTCGGGGCCAACCGCAGACCCGAGGGCCGCCTGATGATCCGTCTTGTTTCCACCGCCGCGCTGCTGGCGCTTTTGGCCGGCTGCGGCGATGGCCAGCCCTTCGTGTTCGACGAAGAGGCGGAGATCGACACCCCGACCGAAGAAAGCGAGACGCCCACCGACGGCGAAGGGTTTGACGGCGACATCGAGGTGCCGCCCGGCACCACCAACCCCACGCCCGACACCTCCATCATGCGGTTCGAGCCCGAGGGCGACACAGGCGGCGGCTTTGTGCGGTCGGTCTCCTACAACGCCGCGGCCCAGAGCTTCACCGTCGACAACCTCGCCTTCGACGGCGTCGGCCCCTACCAGCGCAACGACAGCCCCGACACGCTCGCCGGTTATGCGGTGTTCAGGAGCGACCAGACCGTCACGGACAAGGTCAACGGCAAGGACGTCCAGCAGCTCGACTACCGCGCGATCTATGGCGTGAGCTCCAACCGCACCACCGTCGACGGCAAGCGCCTGCCGGTGTCGCGCTTTGCCATCGTGCGCAGTGGCGATTTCACGGGCTACGGCTTTGGCGGCTTTCTCTACGAGCGCAACGGCGGCGTGGAGATGCCGACCCGGCGCGACGGTCAGGCGGTCTTCGTGGGCGATTACGCGGGCCTGCGCGTCTTTGACGGGCAAGGCGGTCAGGAACTGACCGAGGCCAAGATGAGCATCGCGGTCGATTTCACTGATTTCAACAGCTCGGATGGTGTCGACGGCGTGCTCTATGACCGCCGCGCCTATACGCGCGATGGCACCGAGATCACGGTCAACCGCAGCGGCTCCCGGCGCGAGGATGCCGAAGGCACCGCCGTGCTCGACCTGCCTGTGGCCCGGTTCACCCTCGCCCCCGGCTCGGTGACCGACGACGGTGAAATCCTAGGCACCGTCAGCAGCCGCGTCACGGTCGATGGCAAGGTCACGGATTACGAGGACGGCACCTATTACGGGATCATCGGCGGCGATCTCGACACCGGCGGCGAGGTGGTCGGCGTGCTGGTCATGACCTCCAGTGATCCGCGCCATGAGGGTGTGACGGCGCAGGAAACCGGCGGCTTCATCCTGTATCGCGATTCCAGCCGCTGATGCGTATCAAAGTCTTACTCGCACCGGCGCTGCTGGCGCTCGGCCTCGCTTGGCCCGTGGCGGCGCAAACCGTGCTCGACGCGGCGGGGCTGCGCGCGCGCGCGGTCTCCGAAATGGCACAAGGCCACGTGGCGCAGGCCGAAACCATGGCCCGCGCGCTGCTGGCGCATGATCCCGATGACGCGACGGCGCTGACGCTGGCCGCCGAAGGGGCCGTGGCGCGCGGCGACTGGGCCGCGGCGCAAGGGTTCGCCCGGCGCGCCCATGCCCGCGTCGAGGGGCCGGCGCGGTTTCGCATGGCCCGTATCGCGGCCTTCGCCTTCGCCAAGGAGGGGCGGTTCACCCGCGCGCAGTTCTGGTTGCGCCGGGCCGAACCCGACGCCCCCGATCCTGAGGCCGCCGCCGGGCTAGCGCGCGACTACCGCATGGTCGCGGCGCGCAACCCATTGTCCTTCAGGCTCGACTTCGGTGTCGCCCCGTCATCGAACGTCAATGGCGGAAGCCGGGTGCGCACCCTGACGCTGCCCGGCCTGCCCTTTGAGTTCGAGCTGTCCGGCGACGCGCGGGCTCTGTCGGGTCTCGCCGTCAGCGGGTCGGTGCAGCTTGGCTATACCCTGCCGCCTCTGGCCACGGGCCCGGTGCAGATCGACCTGCGCGCTACGACCCGGACCTACCGGCTCAGCGACAGCGCCCGAGCACAGGCGCCGGAGGCGCGGGGCAGCGATTTCGCGCAGTCAATGCTGAGCCTCGGGGTGAACCATAGGCTGCTGCGCGGCACGGGTGTCCCGCCAATCGACCTCTCAGTCGATCTGGCCCGAGCCTGGTACGGGGGTGATCCCTATTCGGACAGTCTGCGGTTCGGGGTGGCGAGGGGTGTCACGCTCGATACCGATCGCCGGCTCGACCTGTCGCTCGGGCTTGAAAGGGTGGAGCGGCGCGACATCGTGGCAGGCTGGTGGACACCGTCGGTCGGCGCGGTGCTGCGGCAGCGGATCGGAAACGACCGGCTCGACCTCACGGCCCAGTTGCGCGACCTGCGCAGCGACCGGCCCGACACCGGCCACGACAGTGTCTCATTTGGAGCGGACTACAGCTTCGGGCGGAGCTTTGGCCCGGCCCGGCTCGGGCTGGGCATCGAGGGTGAATGGCGTGACTACGATGCCTCGCGCTACGCCGCCGGTGGGCGCGAGGACCGCTCGCTGCGGCTCAACGCGCGGATCGGCCTGCCCGATCACGGGCGCTATGGGTTCTATCCCGAGGTGGGGCTGAGCGCCGAGCGGGTCTGGTCGCAGGTTGATCTGTTCGACGAAGAGGCCGTGACGCTGGATCTGAGCCTGCGCTCCGCCTTCTGAGGCGCGGCACTGGCGGCGGGCGCATGGCGTGCTACGCTCCGGGCCGCACCACAACGAGGAGGCCGCGCGAAATGGCACTGAAATACCTGCACACCATGGTTCGAGTGAAGGATCTCGACGCGAGCATGGCCTTTTACGAGCTGCTGGGCCTCAGGGAGACCAGCCGCAAGGAGAGCGAGGGTGGGCGCTTCACCCTCGTCTTCATGGCTGCTCCCGGTCAGGAAGAGTGCCCGATCGAGTTGACCTGGAACTGGGATGGAGACGAGGGACTGCCGTCCGACAGCCGTCACTTCGGTCACCTTGCCTATCGGGTGGACGACATCTACGAGACCTGCCGCCATCTTCAGGACAACGGCGTGACGATCAATCGCCCTCCCCGCGACGGGCACATGGCCTTCGTGCGCTCGCCAGACAACATCTCGATCGAGCTTTTGCAGGCAGGCGATGCCCTCCCCGCGCAAGAGCCTTGGTCCAGCATGGAAAACACCGGCCACTGGTAAGGCCCGCGGCCCCGCCGCCGTCATGACCAAAGGAGCGGCGGGGTCAGTAGATATAGCGGATCTGGTCGGTCCAGTAGCGTTCGATCCGGCGCAGCGACATGGTGATGTCGTCAATGCCGGTCTGGTCCAGCACCCCGCGCGACAACATGCCTGACGCGTGATTTTCAAACAGCTTGTCGACAATGTCGCGGATTCGCCGCCCGTTGTCGGTGAGCCGCACGCGCACCGAACGGCGGTCGATCTGGCAGCGCTGATGATGCATGTAACCGGCCTCGACCAGCTTCTTGAGATTGTAGCTGACGTTGCTGCCTTGATAATAGCCGCGCGATTTCAGCTCGCCTGCCGTCACCTCGTTGTCGCCAACGTTGAACAGCAACAAGGCCTGCACGGCGTTGATCTCGATAACGCCGACGCGTTCGAATTCGTCCTTGATCACATCGAGCAACAGCCGGTGCAGCCGTTCCACAAGGGTCAGGCTGTCGAGATAGCTCGTCATGAAGGCGAGGTCCCGCGCACCGCGCAGCGCCGGTTCCAGAGAGGAATGCACACTCATCGTCAATTCTCCGTTCTGCCCGCTCAAAGGCAGGAATGCGGCAGAATGACAAAGAAACGGTTAATTTTTTGAGACTTACTCTAGCGCGGCCGGGTCACGCCCCGTGCGCCCTCGGCAATCTCCGCCACAAGGGCACCGTAGCGCTCGGGCACCGGCTGGGTGCCGGCGACCCAAGCGTAGAGGTCATGGTCGTTCTCGGAAAGCAGCCGGTCATAGAGCACGAGATCCGCATCGCTCATCGCCGCGAGGCGGCGCGTGGCGAAGTCCTGCAGGATCAGGTCCATTTCCTTGATACCGCGCCGCATCGAACGCATTCGTAGCCGCCGCTCGCGGGTGTCGCGCGGCTCGTCCGCGGGGGCCGCGGCCTCGATCGGCAGCCCGCTCACGAAGCCCCCTCCACGCTGCGCTTGAGCCGCTTCTCCAGCGTTGCCATGCGCTCGGCGGCCTGCACCATCTCGGCGCGCAACACACGCATCTCGGAGAGGATCTCCGACAATGCCGCAGGCGGCGTCTCGGCGGAGGGCGCTTCAGGCCCGTCGCCACGCCCGGTCAGAAGCCAGCTCAGCGACACGTTGAGCATGCCCGCGAGCATCTGCAGCCGGTTGGCGCGCGGCTCGTCCATGTCGTCCTCCCACGCCTGAAGCGTCGAGATCTCGACCCCGATCCGCGTCGCCAGCGCCTCTTGGCTGAGCTGCGCGCCCTCACGCGCACCGGCCAGCCTGTCACCGAAGGTGGCGGCCGTCTCGCTGTAGTAGCCCTCGTCCTGCATCGCGCGTCCTTCCCGGCTTGCGCCGCTTGATGGCGGCCTGCCCTCGCCATATGACATGTGCGACGCCGCGTTTCCAGAACAGCGGCGACCTGCCACACCCGCCTTGCGACATCCCGGAGCCCGCCATGCCGTTTCTCTCCGACACCCTTTCGCGGGTGAAGCCCTCGCCCACCATCGCCATGACCAACAAGGCAACCGAGCTGAAGGCCGAAGGCCGCGACATCATCGGCCTTTCGGCAGGCGAGCCCGATTTTGACACCCCCGCCAACATCGCCGAGGCCGGGCGTCGCGCCATCGCCGAGGGGCGCACGCGCTACACCGCCGTCGATGGCATCCCTGAACTGAAGCGCGCGATCTGCGCCAAGTTCAAGCGCGACAATGATCTCGACTATGCACCCGCGCAGGTAAGCGTCGGCACCGGTGGCAAACAGGTGCTCTACAACGCGCTGATGGCAACGCTGAACCCCGGCGACGAGGTGATCATCCCTGCCCCCTACTGGGTGAGCTATCCCGACATGGTTCTGCTCGCGGGCGGCACACCGGTCACCGTGGCCTGCGGCATCGACACCGGCTTCAAGATCACGCCCGAGCAGCTCGAGGCGGCGATTACGCCCGCGACCAAGTGGTTCCTGTTCAACTCGCCCTCGAACCCCACCGGTGCAGGGTATGCGTGGGACGAGTTGCAGGCGCTCACCGAGGTGCTGATGCGCCATCCCCATGTCTGGGTGATGACCGACGACATGTACGAGCACCTGACCTTTGGAGATTTCCGCTTCTGCACGCCAGCGCAGGTCGAGCCGGGGCTCATGGACCGTACGCTGACCGTCAATGGCGTCTCCAAGGCCTATGCGATGACCGGCTGGCGCATCGGCTATGCCGCCGGGCCCGAGCCTCTGATCCGCGCCATGGCCAAGGTGCAGTCGCAATCGACCTCGAACCCCTCGTCGGTGAGCCAATGGGCCGCCGTCGAGGCGCTAGGGGGGCCGCAGGATTTCATCGCCTCGAACAACGCCGTGTTCGAGCGGCGACGCGACCTTGTGGTGGCCGGGCTGAATGCGGCCCCCGGCGTCACCTGCCCGGTCCCCGATGGAGCGTTCTACGTCTATCCCGACATTTCCGGCTGCATCGGCAAGACGAGCGCGGGCGGCACGGTGATCGGTGATGACGAGGCCTTCGCCACGGCGCTGCTGGAGGAAGAGGGCGTCGCGGTCGTGTTCGGCGCGGCCTTCGGCCTTTCGCCGAATTTCCGCGTCAGCTACGCTACTTCGGACGCGGCGCTCGACGACGCCTGCACCCGCATCCGTCGCTTCTGCGAAGGGCTGCGCTGAGCGAGGAATGACGATGTTCGACCTGTCCGGCTATTACTTCCGTGTGAAAGAGACGGGCGGCACCATGTATCGCATCGGCGACGAGACCCGGCACCGCCGGGTCGACCTCGAGCAGATCGCGGTGATCAACACCCGCAACGGCGAGATCCGCGGCCCGGGCAACCGCCCGCTCGCGCCCGAG
Organism: uncultured Limimaricola sp.; assembly: GCF_964022235.1. NCBI lineage: Bacteria > Pseudomonadati > Pseudomonadota > Alphaproteobacteria > Rhodobacterales > Paracoccaceae > Limimaricola > uncultured Limimaricola sp. The sequence continues at coordinate 284,244 of NZ_CAXHZL010000003.1, forward strand.
GATCAGACCGCCGCCGAAGCTTGGCTGGCACAACGGCAGGCCACCCTCGCCGCACGGCAGATCGACGACATCCACCGCGCCATCGACCACATGAACCTCACCGCGCAATGGGTGCAGACCCAAGCCAGCGCCGAGGATCTGGAGGCGGTGACGGAGCCCTTGCTGCTTGCCATGCACGATCTGCGCACGATCCTCGTGCGCAAGAAGGCCGACCGGGTCGAGGCGGCGCGCAAGGAGGCGTGAGGCTCAGCTTTTCTTGCGCTGGCCTTTGTTTCGCCGTCCCTTGCCGCGCAGGACGCGCCACAGATAGAGCAGCACGATCACCCCGAGGACGCCATTGGTCACCGGGTTGAGCCAGCTCTCGACCTTCTCGTACTGCGATTCGAGCAGGTAGCCCGCGCCGAACAGCCCGCCGACCCAGATCAGCGATCCGGCGGTGGTGTAGGCGAGGAACTTCATCAGCCCCATGCCCTGAAGCCCGGCGGGCACCGAGATCAGGGTCCGCACGGTGGGGATCATCCGCCCGAAGAAGATTGCCGCGGCACCGTGCCGCTCGAACCAACCCAGCGCCGTCTCCACGTTGTCTCGCGACAAAGTGAGCCAGCGCCCGTACCGATCCACCCATTCCATGAGCCGCTCGCGCCCGAGCCTGCGGCCGATCTCATACCAGATCCACGCACCTGCGACCGAGCCGATCAGACCCGCGATCAGGGTCAGCACCGGGTTCGCCGCGCCTGTTGCGGCGTTATAGCCGGCAAGCGGCATCACCAGCTCGGAGGGGATCGGGGGAAAGACGTTCTCGAGGAACATGAGCGCCGCGACGGCGAATGCGCCCCCTGCGGCGATCCAGCTTGTGATGAAATCGAACATGGCCCGCCAACCTTTCAGCGCGCCAAGTTGTTCCTAGGCCGCGGCAATCCGTACCGAGCGCGACCAGAACCGCCACAGCAGCATGACGGCCGCCAGCCCCAGCCCGACCACGAGGCCGAGCCAGACCCCCGCAGCACCCAGACCCAGCGGAAAGCCCAGAACATAGCCCACGGGAAGGCCGATCACCCAATAGCTGATCGCGGCGAGCACCATCGGCACGCCGGTGTCCTGCACCCCACGCAACAGGCCCAGCGCCATGACCTGCAACGCGTCGACCACCTGAAACAGCGCCGCGAGCGACAACAGCGTGATGCCGGTCGCGACGACCACGTCGCGCGCCGGGTCATCCGGGTCGACGAAGGCCGAGACGAAAGGCTCTGGCATGGAGATGAACATCAGCCCCACGAGGACCGAGGATACCACCGACAGCAACACGCCGGACTGGCCGATCAGGCGTAGTGCCGTCTCGTCGCGGCGGCCCAGCGCCCGGCCCGCGCGCACCGTCGCGGCCTGGCTGAGACCGACCTGCACCATGAAGGCCACCGATGTCACCTGAAGCGCGATGCCATGCGCCGCCAACGGCACTGCCCCGATCCAGCCGATCATCACACCGGTCGCCACGAACAGCCCGCCTTCGGCGAGGCTGGTGAGGCCGATGGGCGCGCCAAGTCGCAGCACTCGGCCCAGCACGTCGAGATCGGGCCGCCAGATACGGCGAAAGAGATCATATTCGGGCAGGCGACGCAGCGCATAGACCATGAGCAGCGCCGCCTGCAGGATCGCCATGGACAGTGAGGCAATGGCCGCCCCTTGGATGCCCAGTTCCGGCGCGCCCCAGTTCCCGAAGATCAGTGCGTAGTTCAAGAGCGTGTTGCAGACCGCCATGCCGAGCGTGCTCCACAGCAAGACGCCCGTATGCTCCAGCGCCGAGAGGAAGGAGCGCATCACCATCGCCACCAGTCCCGGCACCATCGCCCAAGCCGCGATGCGCAGATACGCCTCGCCCGCCGCCGCGACCCGCGGCTCCTGACCCAGCGCGAGGAAAATCTCCTCGGTCCACATCAACGGGGGGACGAAGACAGCGGCATAGATCATGCCGACCCAGATCCCCATGCGGGTGACGCGCCGCACCATGACCGCGTCGCCCGCCTCGGCCGCCGTCGCCACCACCGGCATCACCGCCCATGCAAAGCCCGACCCGACGATGAAGATCAGAAAATAGAGCGAGGTCGCCAGCGTCGCCGCCGCAAGCGCCGTGACGTCGTACCAACCGAGCATCACGGTGTCGGTAACGTTCATCGCCATCTGCGCGAGGTTGGAGCCGATCAGCGGCAGGGCCAGCATCAGCAATCGACGCCCGTGCTGGCGGCGGGTGACGGCCTCGAAGGGTGGCTCGGGGGGGGCGATGTCTGCGTGCGTCATGCAATCCCCCTACGCCGCCCCCGCCGCCCCCGTCCAGTTCGCGATTGTATGGGTGACGCTGGGGTGGCCTCAGCCCCCCAGCACGTCACGCCACGAATGCTGGGGCGCGAAGCCCAGCAGCCGCTTGGCCTTGTCGTTGGCATAGAAGGTCTCGCGCTCGCCCATCTCGCGGCGAACCTCGACGCCCACGTAGAACCTTGCGCGGACCTCTTCGTTGCTCAGCCCCACAGAGAGATCGTCGTTCGAGACGTTGAACACCTCGTAACCCAACCCGTCTGTCTTCAGGCAGCGATCGACCATCTGACCGAGGTCGCGGGCGTCGATATAAGCAAAGATGTTGCGGCGGCGCAGGTCCGGGTTCTCCAAGTAGGCCGGGAAGTTCTCGGCGTATTCATGCGGTTCGATCACGTTGTTGATCCGAAGGCCGTAGATGTCGAAGCCGGTGCGCGCCTGAAAGCTCTTTGCCGTCGCCTCGTTCACCACCTTGGACATGGCGTAGCTGTCCTGCGGCACGGTCGGGTGCGCCTCGTCGACGGGCAGGTAGTCGGGCTTGACCTCGCCGTCGTGGAAACACACGCCGTAGGTCGTCTCTGACGAGGCGAAGATCACCTTTTCGATGCCAAGCTTGGCCGCCGCATCCAGTACGTTGTAGGTGCTCATCACGTTGACGCGGTAGGTTTCGTTGTCGGGCTTGAGCAGGATGCGCGGCACGGCGGCGAAATGCACGATGGCGTCATAGCACGGCACGCCGGTGCCCGGCTCCAGCTCGTCGAAGCCCGCGTAGGCATGGGCCGCGTTGAACACCTGCCCCGCATCGGTGAGATCGCAGATCAGGTTGTCGACGCCCGGATGATCGAAGGCCACCAGATCGAGATTGGTGACGCGGTGGCCGCGCTCCAACAGGTACGGGATCGCGTGACGACCGGCTTTGCCGGCGCCACCAGTGAACAGAATGCGCATGGTTTCCTCCCTCGCGTCTTGTCCCCTTCGTCATAGTGTGGCCCCATCGCGCCGCAACCCGGAGGATAACGAATGACCAAGTTCCTGCTGGCCGCCGCAGCGACAATGATCGCGGCCCCCGCAATGGCCGAAAACCGCATCGACCGCATCCGCCCTGACGCGCCGGAGCTTGCCGCGCCGGGCGAACATCTGATCGGTGTCACGACCATGTCCTTCACACGCGAGGGCGTGCCGGACGTGGCCCGCGCCACCGAGGACGGGGTTGAGGACTACGACCGCGAGATCACCGTCGAGGTCTGGTACCCGGCAGCCGAGGGCACAACACCGGGTGGCAGCTATACCGCGCTGTTGCGCGACGGCGTGACCGAGGTGCAGCTCGAAGGCCGGGCCGCGCGCGATGCGGTGCCCGTGGCCGAAGGGGCGTTCCCGTTGGTCATCGTGTCGCACGGCTATCCCGGCAACCGCTTCTTGATGAGCCACCTGGCCGAGAACATCGCCACCAAGGGCTATGTCGTGGCCTCGATCGACCACCCGGATTCGACCTACGACGACATGGGCCCTTTCGCCTCGACGCTGGTGAACCGGCCGCATGACCAGGCCTTCGTGCTCGACCGGATGGCGGCATTGGAGGACGGGATCGGCGCGGTCACCGACGGCGACAGGGCGGCGGTCATCGGCTACTCCATGGGGGGCTATGGCGCGCTGCTGTTTTCCGGCGCTGGCCTGACCGAGGACTTCCGCGCCCTGCCCTACGCGCCGCCGCACCAACTCTTGGACATCAACGCCATGGGGAGCGAGACCTTGGCCGAACTGCCCGATGAGCGGGTCAAGGCTGTCGTCGCCATCGGCCCTTGGGGCCGCAACCGCGAAGCCTGGAACGCCGAAGGTCTCTCGGCCGTCGAAAAACCCCTGATGCTGATCGCGGGCGGCGTCGACGACGTGTCGGGCTACGAAGCGATCCGTTCGATCTTCATGGAAACCACACAGACCGAGCGGCACCTACTGACCTTCGACAACGCCAACCACAACGCCGCCGCCCCGATGCCCGCGCCCGAAGAAAGCTGGGCCGTCTCGGAGGCTCTCGGTAACGCACCGTTCGATCACTATGCCGACCCCGTTTGGGATACGGTGCGGATGAACAACATCACCCAGCACTTCGTGACCGCGTTCCTCGATCTGCACCTCAAGGGAGACGCGGCCAAGGCCGAGTATCTCGACCTCGTGCCCGACAGCGCCAAGGCGGTCTGGGACCGGGCCGAGGATGGCACGCCGCACGAGACCGACACCTATTGGGCAGGCTTTGCCAACCGCACCGCCAAGGGCCTGCGCTTTGAGACACGCGCCGTGGGCCAATGATTGCTCGCCGGGGCCGCCCGCGCGGCCCCGGCACAGCTGCGCGGGGCACAAAATAAGAACGAAGCCGTGCCGCCCCGGCGTTGCCCCCGGCCCCGCCTCCGGGTTATATGGCCGGCACCCCAGAACAAGAGCAGTGCCCATGCCCGACGATCTCCTCTCCGGCGCCGAGCCCGCCTACGATGCCTCCTCCATCGAAGTCCTTGAGGGGCTGGAGCCGGTGCGCAAGCGCCCCGGCATGTACATCGGTGGCACGGATGAACGCGCGCTGCATCACCTCGTGGCCGAGGTGCTCGACAACTCCATGGACGAGGCCGTTGCCGGCCACGCCAATCGGATCGAGGTCGAGCTTCTGGCCGATTACTCGGTGGTGATCCGCGACAACGGCCGCGGCATTCCGATCGACCCGCACCCCAAGTTTCCCGGCAAATCCGCGCTGGAGGTCATCCTCTGCACGCTGCACGCGGGCGGCAAGTTCTCGGGCAAGGCCTACCAGACCTCCGGTGGTCTGCACGGCGTTGGCGCGTCGGTCGTGAACGCGCTTTCGGATTCGATGGTCGTGCAGGTCGCGCGCAACCGCGAGCTTTACGAGCAGAGCTTCTCGCGCGGCATCCCCCAAGGCCCCGTGGCCAAGATCGGCGCCGCCCCGAACCGGCGCGGTACCACCGTGACCTTCCACGCCGACGAAGAGATCTTCGGTCACCACCGGTTCAAGCCCGCGCGGCTTCTCAAGATGGTGCGCTCCAAGGCCTATCTCTTCTCAGGCGTCGAGATCCGCTGGAAGACCGAGATCGACGATGGCGAGACCCCGCGCGAGGCCACCTTCCATTTCCCCGGCGGCCTCGCCGACTACCTCGCCGAAACCTTGGGCAAATCCTCGACCTATGCCGACAAGCCCTTTGCCGGCACCGTCGAGTTCCGCGAGAAGTTCAACGTGCCGGGCAAGGTCGAATGGGCCGTGAACTGGACGCCCTCGCGCGATGGCTTCACCCAGTCCTACTGCAACACGGTGCCGACGCCCGAGGGCGGCACGCATGAGGCCGGTTTCTGGGCCGCGATCCTCAAGGGCATCCGTGCTTACGGCGATCTGGTGAACAACAAGAAGGCGGGCCAGATCACCCGCGAGGATCTGATGACCGGCGGCTGCGCTTTGGTGTCGTGCTTCATCGCCGAGCCCGAGTTCGTGGGCCAGACCAAGGATCGGCTCGCCACCACCGAGGCGCAGCGCCTCGTCGAGAACTCGGTGCGCGACCACTTCGACAACTGGCTGGCCTCCGACACCAAGTCGGCCGGAGCCATCCTCGACTTTTTGATCCTGCGCGCCGAAGAACGTCTGCGCCGTCGTCAGGAAAAGGAAACCGCCCGCAAGACCGCGACCAAGAAGCTGCGGCTTCCGGGCAAGCTCGTAGACTGCTCGGCTTCCAACCGCGCCGGCACCGAGTTGTTCATCGTCGAGGGCGACTCTGCCGGCGGCTCCGCCAAGATGGCGCGCGACCGCAAGACGCAGGCGCTTCTGCCGCTCCGGGGCAAGATCCTCAACGTGCTCGGCGCCGCCTCGTCAAAGCTCGGCTCCAACCAGGAGATCAACGATCTGACACAGGCGCTGGGCGTCAGCCTCGGGTCGAAGTTCAACGTCGACGACCTGCGCTATGACAAGATCATCATCATGACCGACGCCGACGTCGACGGCGCGCATATCGCGGCGCTGTTGATGACCTTCTTCTTCAGCCAGATGCGCCCGATGATCGACCACGGCCACCTCTACCTCGCCTGCCCGCCGCTCTACCGCCTGACTCAAGGCGCGCGCCGTCTCTACGTCGCCGACGATGCGGAGAAGGAGCGAATGATGCAGAAGGGCCTTGGCGGCAAGGGCAAGATCGACGTGCAGCGCTTCAAGGGTCTGGGCGAGATGGACGCCAAGGACCTCAAGGAAACCACGATGGACCCGAACTCCCGCAAGCTGATCCGCGTGTCGATCAGCGACGACGAGCCGGGCGAGACGGCGGATCTAGTGGAGCGGCTGATGGGCAAGAAACCGGAACTGCGGTTTCAGTACATTCAGGAGAACGCGCGGTTCGTGGAAGAACTGGATGTGTGAGGATTAATCTCGATTGATACCAGTCGGACCACTCCCGTAGATTGCTAGCGGGAGTGGATTTTTATTCTGAAGAGAACGCCGGAATTTGTCAGGCGTCGGAATAGGCAGGTGCGCTCTCTTTCACCATGAGGGTATAGCTCGTCCCGCAAGTTTTTCAGTTTGCTGTGTATAGTCCTGTTGCCAAGCCAACTGCTGGCTCATGGCGGTGGTTTGAACGCGCAAGGTTGCCATGCGGGGTCCCAACCTTATCACTGCCACCGTACGCAAACGGCGGTCCCCCGACCTGCTGCTCCGCCTACTCCATTCCATGGCGTAGATCGAAACTGCTCTGACTTCTCAACGCATAGGGAAGCGCAGCAATTCTATGAAGCCGCGGGTCCCGGCGATCCTCATGGGTTGGACCGCGATCGCGATGGCATAGCCTGCGAAAGCCTCGGCTGAGCCTGTGATAGGGAGTGGTGGGAGATCAGCGCTACCCTTAGATGACCCATCCCGACCAATCGCTTCCCGCGCGGTCGAACCTTAGTCATGAAATGCGATAGACATCGACATCCTCGATTCGACGAACGCAAAACCGCCCCCGCTTCCGGACGGACCGGGACCGAGGGCGGCGGGGTGCAAACACGGGCGGCGGACGGACCGCCGCGCCGAAGGAAGGGGCATGATCCCCTCTGTCGCCTCGACTTAGAAGCCGAAGTTCATCGCGGTCAGGCTGCGCTGACGGCGCACGCCGACGTCGTTGCCGAACAGGTAGCTGACGCTGAGCGCCGCGGTCGCGTCGCTGGCGCTGTCGATGCCGTCATCCGCGTAAGTGCCGCCGAGCGAGGCGCCCAGTTCGACGCGGGGCGTCGCGTAGAATTCCACGCCGACGCTGTAGCTGAATGCGTTCACGTCGTAGCCGGAAATTTCCAGATAGTTGTAGCCGAGGTCGCCGGTGATGGCGACGCGCTCGCTGACCACCGAGGCGACCGACAGCGACGACAGCAGAACCGTCTCGTCGGAGACATCTTCCAGATCGGCGATCGCGAACACCTGGCTGGTGTGCAGCGTGTCGCCCGACCGGCCGAGCTGAAAGCCGACGCCGTACAGGTTCGCGCCGAGGTCGATGGTGTCGGATTCGGCGTGGCCGAGCAGGACGCCGAAGCGACCGAAACCGAAGTCGCTGTAGCCGTAGGCGAGGATCGCGGTGGCGTCGGCTTCGGCAGCCGAATTCTGGTCTTCGGAATGGCTCGACTGAACGGCCAGCTGTACGCCGTAGTTGCCGCCAAAGCCGAGGTCGACGTTGCCGAACAGGGTGCCGGTGCCGATGTCGCCGCTGTCGCCGCTGGTGCCCTGAGAGGCGAGACCGATTTCGGCGCTACGCAATTCGGCCGAGGCCACACCAGCCGTCATGGCCGCGCCAGCGGCCAGAACGACTGCAAATTTATTGAACATTTTCTTCTCCGTAAGCGGGCACCAGAGGAGGTGGCACCCGTGGCGGCACTGATCATTGCAGCCTATGGAGCGCAATCGCCAGATCGCCTAATACGAGAATAATACTGCAAATATGCAACTATACGAGGTGCCGGACTCGCCTGATCAGGCCACCACCCCATGATCCATCCGGACCACCCTATCCATCCGTGCCGCCAACTCAAGGTTGTGCGTCGCGATCAGCGCCGAAAGCCCTGTGCCACGCACCAGCGCCATCAGCGCGCCGAACACCCGGTCCGACGTGTCGGGGTCGAGGTTGCCCGTGGGCTCGTCGGCCAGCAAAAGTCGCGGCGCATTGGCCAGAGCGCGGCAGAAGGCCACCCGCTGCTGCTCACCGCCAGAAAGTGCCGCCGGGCGGTGATCGGCGCGGGGGCCGACTCCGACCTGCTCCAGCAGACCGCGCGCCCGCGTTTCGGCCTCGCCACGTGATACCCCCGAAGCAAGCTGTGGCAGCACGATGTTCTCGAGCGCCGTGAACTCGGGCAGCAGGTGGTGGAACTGGTAGATGAAGCCGATGTCGGCGCGGCGCGCCTGCGTGCGCCGACGATCCGAAAGCTTGGTCATCTCCTGCCCCGCGATCTCGACCTGCCCCTCGTCGGGCGTGTCGAGTAGCCCCGCGATGTGCAACAGCGTCGACTTGCCCGCGCCAGAGGGCGCGACCAGCGCCACCACTTCGCCCGGCTGTATCACCAGATCCGCGCCGCGCAGCACCTGCACCTGCGAGGGCTTGCCGCGATTGTAAGTCTTGGTGAGACCGCTCAGCTTCAGGATCGCATCACTCATAGCGCAGCGCCTCGACCGGGTTCATCCGCGCCGCGCGGCGGGCGGGAAACAGCGTGATGACCCACGACAGGGTCAGCGACAGGACCACGGCCGACAACACGTCGCCCCACTCCAGCTTGGCGGGCAGCGCATAGATGCCTCGGATCGATGGGTCCCAGACGCCGCCGCCCGAGAGGTAGTTCACCGCCGAGAAGATCGGGTCGATCCAGATCGCGAAGGCGCAGCCCAAGGCCACGCCGAGCAGCGTGCCCAAGGTGCCGATACCCGCGCCGCAGATGAAGAAGATGCGCAGCACCGAGCCCTCGGTCAGGCCCATGGTGCGCAGGATGCCGATGTCGCGCCCCTTGTTCTTCACCAGCATGATCAGGCCCGAAATGATGTTCATCGAGGCGATCAGCACGAGGATCGACAGGATGACGAACATCACGTTGTCCTCAACCGTGAGCGCGCGCAGAAACGCGCCCGCGCTGTCGCGCCAGGTCCACAGGAAGGCGGTCGGCCCGGCGGTCTCCATGATCTCTGGCAGCACGGACTCGAGGTCGTCGGGGTCCTCGACCATCACCTCGATCTCGTCCACGACGCCGTCACGGTTGAAGAAAAGCTGCGCCTCCGACAACGGCAGATAGGCGCGGGTGCGGTCGATGTCATAGCGCCCGGCGGTGAAGATATAGGTGACCTCGAAGGCCGAAACCCGCGGGCTCACCCCCATCGGCGTGCGCGCGCCGTTGGGCGAGATCACCTTGACCTTGTTGCCGATCGCCACGCCCAGCTCGCGCGCTGCGCCAGAGCCCAGCGCGATGCCTTCGTCGAACCGCGCGATGTCGCCCATCCCGGTCGCGGGATCGGCAATGCGCGGCAGCGAGGCGAGGTCTTCGGCGGCGATGCCATAGATCTCGATGCCCGCGTTCTCGTTGCCCGCGTTCAGCATCACCTGCCCGCGCACCACCGGGGCCGCACGGGTCACGCCCTCGACCTGTACGAGGCGCTGCGACAGCTCCTCATAATCGGCGATGACCCGGCGGGTGATGTCGGTGCCCTCGATCACGCTGTCCTGGTAGACGGTGACATGGGCGTTGGCACCGAGGATCGTGTCGATGAACTCCTCACGGAAGCCCGCGCGCACCGACAGGGTGGCAATCAGCGCGAACACCGCCAGCGTGATGCCGACAAGGCTGATCCAGGTCATGACGCTGACGCCGCCTTCGGCGCGGCGGGCGCGAATATAGCGCCAGGCGATCATCCACTCGAAGGCGGAAAACGGGGCGGTGCGGTTGGCCATGGAGGGTCCCTTGAAATGCGCGCGGACCTTGGGGGGACGCGCGGGCGGGGTCAAGCCGCGACGCCGCCGCTTCACGCCACGGTGTCGGCGCGGCTTGACGCAAGCGCCGGGGCCGGGTCAGCTTTGGAGGGGGGATGTCATGCGCGCACAAGCGCGGCCATGGCCACATGATGAGGAGAGCGTGCATGCGCGCCGTGATCTGCCGCGCCTATGGCGGCACGGAACATTTGGAGATCGTCGACCGGCCGCTGCCCGCGCCGGGCCCGGGCGAGATCCGCGTCGGGCTTTGCGCCGGGACCGTGAGCGCCGGGGACTGGCGCGTCCGCTCCCTGAGCGTGCCGCGTGGCTACGGGCTGTTGGTACGGATGGTCTTCGGCTGGTCGGGGCCACGAAATCCGATCCTTGGCACCGCCTTTTCCGGCGTCGTCGAGGCCGTGGGCGGCGACGTGACGCGGTTCGCCGTGGGGGACGAGGTTTTCGGCAGCACCGGCAACAAGATGGCCGCCCATGCCGAGGCGGTGGTTCTGCCCGAAGCGGGCGCCGTGGTGCACAAGCCGCATGCCTTGAGCCACGGCCAGGCCGCCGCCCTGCCCTTTGGCGCGACCACGGCGCTGCAGTTCCTGCGCGACAAGGGGCGACTGAAGCAGGGGCAGCGGCTTTGCGTGGTCGGGGCATCCGGTGCGGTGGGCGTGGCGGCGGTGCAGATAGGCCGAGCCATGCGGGCGCGGGTGACGGCGGTGTGTTCCTCCGCCAACGCCGATCTGGTCCGTGATCTGGGCGCGCATGAGGTGATCGCGCATGACGAGGAAGCGCCGTTCACCCGCGAGGGCTATTACGACGTGATCCTCGACGCCGTGGGCACCGCCCCCTTGGGTCTGCGGATGCGCGCACTGGCGCCCAACGGCCGGTTGCTGCTTGTCTATGCGGGGCTCGGCACCGACATCGCCGCGCGCTTTGCCCTGCGCGGCGGAAAGCGGGCCAAGAGTGGCGTGGCGACCGAGAGCCGCGCCGACATGGAGGAGATCGCCCGGCTGGTGGAGGCGGGCGACCTGCGCGCGGTGATCGACAGCCGTTACCGGCTGTCGGAGATCGCTCAGGCCTATGACCGGGTCGCGACAGGGCGCAAGCGAGGCGCGGTGGTGCTGCTCCCGGACGAGATCTAGGCTTCAGAGATAGGCGTAGATCCGGGCGATCTTTTCGACCGCCTGCTCGGGCGGCAGCTCTTCGCTCTCGCCGGTGCGGCGCGAGACCAGCTCGACCACACCGTTCTTGAGGCCCTTGGGGCCGACGGTGATGCGCCACGGCAGGCCGATCAGGTCCATGGTGGCGAACTTCGCCCCCGCCCGCTCGTCGCGGTCATCATAGAGCGGATCGAGGCCCAGCGTCCGCAGACCGGCATAGATTCCGGCGCAGGCAGCGTCGGTCTCGGCGTCGCCCTGGCGCAGGTTGACGATGCCGACGTGGAACGGCGTCACGCCCTCGGGCCAGATGATGCCCTTGTCGTCGTGGTTGGCCTCGATGATCGCACCCATGAGGCGGCTCACGCCGATCCCGTGACTGCCCATCTCGACCGGCACGCGCTGGCCTTCGGCGTTGGTGACGGTCGCCCCCATCGCTTCGGAATACTTGGTGCCGAAGTAGAAGATCTGGCCCACTTCGATCCCGCGCGAGGAGCGCCGGCGCTCTTCGGGGATCTCGTCGAACAGCGCCGCGTCATGCGTCTCGTCGGTCCGCGCATAGGGCGTGGTCCATTCGGCGACGATCTCCTTGAGCTGATCGGGGTCCTCGTAGTTCACCATCCGGTCGGCCAGCTCCAGATCGAGGATGTTGCTGTCGTAGAACACCTCGCTCTCGCCGGTCTCGGCCAGCACGAGGAACTCGTGCGTGTTCTCGCCGCCGATCGGGCCGCTGTCGGCGCGCATCGGGATCGCCTTGAGGCCCATCCGCTCATAGGTGCGCAGGTAGCTCACCATGTGACGGTCATAGGCCTCGAGCGCCTTCTCGCGGTCGACGTCGAAGGTGTAGCCGTCCTTCATCAGGAACTCGCGGCCGCGCATCACGCCAAAGCGCGGGCGCATCTCGTCGCGGAACTTCCACTGGATATGATACAGCGTCAGCGGCAGGTCACGGTAGGACGACACGTAGGACCGGAAGATGTCGGTGATCATCTCCTCGTTCGTGGGACCATAGAGCAGGTCGCGGCCCTGACGATCCTTGATGCGCAGCATCTCTTCGCCGTAGGCCTCGTAGCGGCCACTTTCGCGCCACAGGTCCGCCGATTGCAGCGTTGGCATCAACAGCGGGATGTGCCCGGCCTTCTGCTGTTCCTCATCAACGATGCGCTCGATGTTGCGCAGCACGCGCAGGCCCAGCGGCAGCCAAGAGTAGATGCCGGCACCGGCCTGTTTGATGAGGCCCGCGCGCAGCATGTAGCGATGGCTGACGATCTGCGCCTCGGCGGGCGTTTCCTTGAGCACGGGAAGGAAATAGCGGGTGAGGCGCATCGAGGAATCCTATGTCAGAAAGGCGGATCGGCAAAGGGGCAGACGAATCCCCCTGTAGGGGAGTGCCGCGCACCTGACAAGCGTCGTCCGGCCCTGCCTTCGCCCCGGTTGTGCCGGACCCTATGCGCCAGACCCAAAAGCCTTGCGCGCCCGCGCCCCGGCGGCGACATAGGTAGGACATCCGCGCAAGGAGCGAATTCCGTGGCACTTCCAATCCAGCATCAGGCGCGCATCTGGGCCGTCATCGCGGCCGTGACTTTCGTTCTGCTCTGGCTCTTGGGCGACGTGATCCTGCCGTTCCTCGTGGGCGGTGCGCTGGCCTACCTGCTCGATCCGGTGGCCGACCGGCTGGAACGGCTCGGCCTGAGCCGGGCGATGTCGGTGGGGGTGATCGCTCTGGGCGTGGTGCTGATCTTCGTGGCCGCGGTGCTGCTGTTGATCCCGACGCTGATCCGGCAGACGACGCAGCTGGTGCAGACCGCGCCCGAGCTCTTCTCGGGCCTGCGCGACTGGCTCGCGGTGCGGTTCCCCGATTTGATGGACGAAAGCTCCACCATCCGTGGCCAGCTCGACGCCATTGGCGCGGCCATTCAGGCCCGCGGCGGTGAGATCCTCAACGGGTTGCTCACTTCGGCGATGGGCGTGATCAACCTGCTGGTGCTCTTCGTGGTCGTTCCCGTCGTCGCAGTCTACCTGCTGGTCGACTGGGACCGGATGGTGGCGCGCATCGACGAGCTTTTGCCGCGCGAACACGCGCCCACGATTCGACAGCTCGCACGCGAGGTCGACCGGACGCTGGCCTCATTCGTGCGCGGACAGGGGCTCGTCTGCCTGATCCTTGGCACCTATTACGCCGTGGCGCTGGCGCTGGTCGGGCTGAACTTCGGCCTCGTGGTCGGCGCGTTGGCGGGGCTCGTCACCTTCATTCCCTATGTCGGCGCCTTGGTGGGCGGCGTGCTGGCGATCGGCCTCGCGCTGTTCCAGTTCTGGGGCGAATGGGTCTGGATCGGCGCCGTGGCAGGGATTTTCGTCGCGGGCCAGATGATCGAGGGCAACATCCTGACGCCGCGCCTTGTCGGCTCCTCGGTCGGGCTGCACCCGGTCTGGCTGTTGTTCGCGCTGGCGGTCTTCGGGGCATTGTTCGGATTCGTCGGCATGCTGGTGGCCGTGCCCTTTGCGGCGATGCTCGGCGTCTTCGCCCGCTTCGGCATTGCCCGCTATCAAGACAGCGCGCTTTACCAGGGGTCGGCCACGGCGATGCCGCCACCCGTCTCACCGCCCGCTTCGCCCCCCGCATCGTCCGCTTCAGACACGACCCTGCCGGAGGGCGCATGGCGTGGCAACTGAGCCTCGATCTGCCGCTCGCGGTGGCTCTGGGGCCGGACGACTTCATCCTTTCGGAGGCGAACCGCCCCGCGCATGAAATGGTCACGGCGATGGGCTGGCCCGAAGGCAAGCTGGCGCTCATCGGCCCGCCCGGATCGGGCAAGAGCCACCTCGCCCGCGTCTGGCAAGCAGGCAGCGAGGCGATGATCCTGCTCGCGCATGACCTCGGCCCCAGCCTGCCACCACCCGCACCGGGGGCGGCCATCGTGGTCGAGGACATCCAACGCCTGCCCCGTGCCGCCGAGGTGACGCTGTTTCACCTGCACAACCGTCTCGCCGCCTCGGGCGGTCGGCTGCTGCTCACCTCCGACCGCCCGCCTGCGCGGCTCGACATCGCGCTGCCCGATCTGGCGAGCCGCCTGCAGGCGACGGCGGTGGCGCGGATCGAGGACCCCGACGACAAGCTCTTGGGCGCGGTGCTGGCCAAGCATTTCGCCGATCGGCAGCTGGTGCCGATGGCCGATGTCATCCCCTATCTCAGCGCCCGGATCGAGCGCAGCTTTGCCAGTGCGGCCGCCGTGGTGGCGCGGCTCGACCGGATGGCTCTGGCCGAGGCGCGCCCCGTTAGCCGCGCGCTGGCGCGCCGAGCGCTGGACAGGCTCTGAGGCGGGCCGCTGGACAATCCCGGCGGGCGGGCGCGATAGTGGGGCGACCCGTCACCTTACCGTTGCAAAGATGCGCCAGACAGCACCCATGACACAGGCCGATTTTCTCGCCGCGAGCTTTCCGGAGCCGACCGCGCTCGACGCTGACCTTTCGGGCCCGGCGCGCTTCGTCAATCGCGAGCTGAGCTGGCTTGGCTTCAACTTTCGGGTGCTGGAGGAGGCCGAGAACCCCCGCGTGCCGCTCTTGGAGCGGCTGCGCTTCCTGTCGATCTCGGCGACCAACCTCGACGAATTCTACACCGTTCGCGTGGCGGGCCTGCGCGAACTGGCGCAGGCGGGAAACACCACTCCCGCCATCGACGGGCTGACCCCGGCCGAACAGCTGCGCCAGATCGACAGCGAAGCGCGCGCGCTGATGGCGCGACAGCAAGAGGTGTTCAAGATCCTGTGCGACGAGATGGCCGCGCAGAATATCACCATCCTGAACCGCACCGACGTGTCGAAAAAGGACATGGCCTACCTGTCGGACGCATTTCTCAACCGCGTCTTCCCGGTTCTGTCGCCGCTGGCCATCGACCCCGCGCACCCCTTTCCCTTCATTCCCAACGAAGGCCTCGCCCTGGCGTTGTCGCTCGAGCGTGCCTCCGACAAGAAACCGCTGCGCGCGCTTTTGCCGGTACCCGCGCAGATCGACCGTTTCGTACAGCTCCCGACCGAGGACGGTCAGCGGTTCCTGCCGCTAGAAGAGCTGTTGCTGCTGAACCTCGATCAGCTGTTTCCGGGCTACAAGGTCAAGGGGCACTGCACCTTCCGGGTGCTGCGCGACAGCGATCTCGAGGTCGAGGAGGAAGCCGAGGATCTGGTGCGCGAGTTCGAGGTCGCGCTCAAGCGTCGCCGTCGGGGCGAAGTGGTGCGCATGAAGCTCTCGGCGGACGCGCCGCCCGCGCTCAAGGCGACGATCATGGAAGAGCTGCACATCCGCGATGCGGAGGTGATGGAGGTTGAAGGGCTGATCGGCATCGGCAACCTCAAGGAGCTTGTCACCGACGCGCGCCCCGACCTGCTCTGGCCGCCCTTCACACCGCGTGTGCCCGAGCGCGTGCAGGACCACGACGGCGACATGTTCGCGGCGATCCGCCAAAAGGACATGCTGCTGCACCACCCCTACGAGACCTTCGACATGGTCAACCGCTTTCTGCAGCAGGCGGCGACCGATCCGGACGTGGTGGCGATCAAGCAGACGCTCTACCGCACCTCGCGCAACTCGCCCATCGTCGAGGCGCTGTGCGAGGCGGCCGAGGACGGCAAGTCCGTCACCGCACTGGTCGAACTCAAGGCCCGGTTCGACGAGGCCGCCAACATCCGCCAATCGCGCCGCCTCGAGCGCGCGGGCGCCCATGTCGTCTATGGCTTCACCCAGTACAAGACCCACGCCAAGATCAGCACGGTGGTTCGGCGCGAGGGCGACAACCTCGTCACCTACACCCATTTCGGCACCGGCAACTATCACCCCATCACCGCGCGGATCTACACCGACCTGTCGTTCTTCACCTGCGACGCGGCGCTGGGGCGCGATGCGACCAAGGTGTTCAACTATATCGGCGGCTCGGTCGAGCCGATGGGGCTCGAGAACCTCGCGATCTCTCCGCTGACACTGAAACCGCGACTGCTCGAGATGATCGCGGCGGAGGCCGAGCACGCGCGCGCGGGCCGCCCGGCCGAGATCTGGGCCAAGATGAACTCGCTGGTCGAGGCCGAGGTGATCGATGCGCTCTACGACGCGAGCCGCGCCGGCGTGAAGATCTCCCTCGTGATCCGAGGTATCTGCGGGCTGCGACCCGGCATCGCGGGGCTCAGCGAGAATATCCGGGTGAAGTCCATCGTGGGGCGGTTTCTGGAGCACAGCCGCATCGTCTGTTTCGGCAACGGTCGGGGCCTTCCTTCGAAGAAGGCGCGCGTGTTCATTTCCTCCGCCGACTGGATGGGCCGCAACCTCAATCGCCGGGTCGAGACGCTGGCCGAGATCACCAACCCAACCGTGAAGGCGCAGATCACCGATCAGATCATGGCCGCGAACCTCGCCGATGTAGCGCAAAGCTGGGTCATGGGACCCGACGGCCGCTTTCGCCGGGCCGACTGGCCCGAGGATGGGCGCGCCTTCTCCTGCCACCGCTTCTTCATGGAAAACCCCTCTCTTTCGGGGCGCGGCACGGCGGGTGCGGGCGATGTGCCACAGCTCACCCATGCGCACGACTGAACGGAAATCCACTCTTTCGTAGTAGTTTCAAGGCTTAGGCCATTTTTCCTTTGCCCTCACCGGGCAGGCCGTTAAGACCGCGCCCGATGCGGGGCGTTGACTCCGCGAGAGGCCGGGCCACATGCTGCGGCAGGATCATGGGGGCTTCATGAACGAACACAGCGACGCGCATAGCGGCGACTGGGGGCCTTTCGGCCGGCCGCTCTTCGACGATCCCGAATCCCGGGCGCTGAGCCGCGTCGGCGTGGTCGACGTGGGCTCGAACTCGGTCCGTCTCGTCGTCTTCGACGGCGCCGCGCGATCTCCGGCCTATTTCTACAACGAAAAGATCATGTGCGCGCTGGGTGAGGGTCTGTCGGAAACCAACCGCCTTTCGGTCAGGGGACGCGAGCGCGCTCTGGCCGCGCTCAAGCGGTTCGCCACGCTGGCCGAGGGCATGGGCATCACGCCGCTGACCGCCGTGGCCACGGCCGCGGTCCGCGAGGCCGAGGATGGGCCGGAGTTCTGTGACGAAGTGCTGCGCGAGACCGGGATCGAGATCCATGTCATCGCGGGCGACGAAGAGGCCCGGCTTTCGGCGCAGGGCGTGCTTCTGGGCTGGCCAGGCTCCTACGGCATGGTCTGCGACATCGGCGGCTCCTCGATGGAATTGGCCGACATCGCCGAGGGCAAGGTCGGGCGCCGCCTCACCTCAGCTTTGGGACCGCTCAAGCTCAAGGAGGTCAAGGGCGGCGAGAAGGGTCTCGACGCCTACATCAAGTCGACCATCGACGAGATTCACGGCGAAATGCAGAACGAGACCGGCATGCGGCTGTTCCTCGTTGGCGGCTCGTGGCGGGCCATCGCGCGCTGCGACATGACCCGGCGCGACTACCCGCTTACCGTGCTGCATGAATACCGCATGACCACCGAAGCCGTGGCCGAGACGCGCAAGTTCATCGAAAAGGAAGACCCCGAAGATCTGCGCGCCCGCGCCGGGGTCTCCTCGGACCGCATGGCGCTGGTGCCGCTGGCGATCCGGGTGCTCGACCGGCTGGTGCAGGTGTTCCAGCCCAAGGACATCACGATTTCCTCCTACGGCATCCGTGAGGGTATGCTCTACGAGCAGATGCCCCCCGCTCTGCGCGACCGCGATCCGTTGATCGAGGCCTGCCGCTTTGCCGAGGCCAAGGACGCGCGGATGCCCGGATTTGGCCCGGTGCTGTTCGATTTCGTGCGCCCGCTGTTTCCGCATGCCGACTGGCAGCGCAAGCGGATCATCAAGGCCGCCTGCCTGCTGCACGACGTGAGCTGGCGCGCACATCCCGACTACCGGCCTCAGGTCTGCTTCGACAATGCGACGCGCGCCAACCTTGGTGGGCTCAAGCACTCCGAGCGGGTGTTCCTCGGGCTGGCTTTGATGCACCGCTATTCCAACAAGCGCGAAGGCGCGCGCTACGAGCAGATGTTCCCACTCGTCTCCGAAGAAGACCAACGCGAGGCCGAGGTACTGGGCCGGGCTATGCGTCTGGGGGCGATGCTCTGGCTCGGGGCCGAAACGGTGCCGGGCAACCTCGCTTGGAATGCGGTGGAAAAGACTTTGACGCTCGACCTTGATCCGCGCGCAAAGTCGCTGTTCAGCGAAGTGGCCGAGCAGCGGTTCAAATCGCTGGCCTCGGCGCTCGATGCCACCGGCGAGGTGCGGCTGCGCGACTAGGCCGCGAGGTCCGACAGGCGGGTCAGCCGCCGGGCCTCGGGCGTCGAAAGCCGCCCCGGCGCGGCCCAGCCGACGGCCCGAAACGGCACATCGGCGGCCTGCGCCGTCGCCTCGTCGACTTCGGTGTCGCCTACGTAGATCGCCGTCGTAACGCCCATCGCCTCGATCACCGCGCGCAGATGGCCGGGATCGGGCTTGCGCGCGGGCACGGCATCCGCGCCGCGCACTGCGTCGAACAGATGATCAAGGCCAAGAGCCACTAGCACCGCAAGCGTCAGCGCCTGCGGTTTGTTGGTGCACAGCCCGAGCCGCCAGCCCGTTGCCCTGAGCACGGCGAGATCCTCGGCCACATGAGGAAAAATCGTCGTCCGCGCCACCGGATTCTCGGCATAGCTCTCCAGGTAGGCATCCGTAAGTGCGTCGATGTCGGAAGGAGCCGCCGGAATGCGTTGACGCCACAGAAGATCCGCCACCAGCCGATGCGCGCCGTTGCCGATCAGTCCGGTTATCACGGCCTCGTCCGTCGGCTCCAAACCATGCGCCACGAAGGTCCGGTTTACCGCATTCGCGATGTCGGGCGCGCTGTCGATCAGCGTGCCATCGAGATCGAAGACCACGGCACGTGGGCCGCTCCGCTTTTGAATCATGAGAGCATGTCCGTTCTGCTACTTGCCGAGTTAGGCATCGCCCACCGGGCGGGACAAGTCAGATGTCGATTTCGGGTGCCTCCAGATCGGGCGTGAATTCAGGGGCTTCGCGCTTGCGACGCAGGATGATGTCGCCGTTCTCGAGGATCTCGGGTGCTTCGTAATTGGCGATGTCGTCGATCCTGTCGAGAACCTGCATCAGCGCGGGCCCCATCTCGGACAGCAGGGCTCGCAGATGTGGCTCCGCGGTCTTGGCGAACTCGCGGAAATCCTCGATGGCGGGCTCCATCTCACCCATGATGCCTTCGAAGAACAGCTCCGCCCCCCGTTGCATGAGGCTGAAACCCTCATCTTCGGGGGCCTCCTCGATTTGGGCGGTGACAGGGGCCGCGAACAGCGCGGCGGCGAGGGCGATGGGCACGATCTGTCTCATGCGTCAAACCTAGGAGGCCGGGACGGATTTTCCAGAAAGGTCGAGGTCGAGCGTGACGGGAAAGTGATCCGAAGCCGCGAGCAGCGCCTCGCGCAAATCGGCATCGGCATAGATCGCGGGGTCGTCGAAGGGATGCCAGATACGCCAGCGCGGGGCATGGGCGCACAGATCCGGCGAGATCATCGCGTAATCCAACAGCGCCGAGAGGATGCGCCAGTCGGGCGGCACGGCAAACCGCGCCGTGGCGGGCTGAGCCGCCATCGGATGCGACAGGGCAAGGGCCGCGTGCGGGTCATGCAGACGCCGATCGGGCGGCCCGTCCTCGCCCAGCACGATCTCCACGCCCGACCGTCCGAACAGCCGTTCTTGCGCGTCGAGGCCGGGGCCGTCGTTGAAGTCGCCCATGACCACGAGGCTGTCGCCCGCATCGAGGTGATCCTCGATCCGCGCGCGCAGCCAGCCACATTGCGCGAGCTGCTTGCGCCGGTTCTCGACCGCGATGCGACGCAGGTCGTCCGCGCCTTGCGCGCCATGTGGGGCCTTGGACTTGGCATGGACGCCGATGAGCCGCAGCGTGACGCCAGCGGCTTCGATGGCCATCTCCAGCGGCGGTTTTGACCATGTGATGCGCGTCTCGCCCCGGCCGGCGTGCAAATCAAACCGCGGGGCCTTGGCGCTCTGACGTGGATCGTGGCGCGCGCTCAGGAGGTCCGGATTGTAGAGAAACGCGATTTCCTGCTGGGTGTGGCTGCGAAAACCGGTCAGCGCCTCTCGTGTTCTGAGACCGACTTGGGCAGCAAAGCTTTCCAGCGCCCGCATTCCGTCACGTTTGCCACCCGTGTCAGGGGCTTCGACCACCACGATCCCGTCCGCATCCAGCGCATGCATCACCCGGGCGATCCCGTCCAGCTGCTGCGCGCGCGTGATCCCGTGGCGGGCCGATGGCGCGTCATCGTGCTGCGGCTGGCCCGCGTCGTCGAACAGCCGGTCGAACCAGGCGACGTTCCACGTCGCCAGCCGCATCAGGCGCGGCCCTCGGCCCCGTTCGTGGCCCCACCGGTCGTGACCGGGCCCTGCCCTTCCGAGATCCGCTCCCACGCCCTGTTGGCCGAGATAAGTCGGCTCTCGGCCAGCTTCATCGCCTCCTCGGGCAGACCGCGCGCGGCGAGCCGGTCGGGATGGGTTTCGCGCACGATAGCGCGCCATGCACTGCGGATATCACCCATGTCGTCGTTGGGTGACACGCCCAGCACATCGTAGGGATCGGGCTCGCAATCGGGGACGAAGCGCGCGCGCAGCCGCGCAAAGCTGCGCTCGTCGATCTCAAAGATCTGCGCCACCTCCTGCAGGAAGGCGTTCTCGGCCGGATGGTAGTCGCCGTCCGCGAGAGCGATATGAAACAACCCCTCCATCAGGTCGAACAAAGGGCCTTTTTCACCGCGAAACATCCGCGCGATGCGGCGGGCGTAATCGTCGAAGCCTGCGACATCGGTGCGCGCCATGTTAAAAACCCGCGCGGCATTGGCCTCTTCCTCGGGCGGAATGGTGAAGATCTCGCGGAAGGCTGCGACCTCGCCGCGCGTCACCAGCCCGTCGGCCTTGGCCATCTTCGCGCCCAGAGCGATCACCGCGATGGCAAAGGCAACCGAGCGTTCGGGCGGCGTGCGCAGACGGTCGAAGATCGAGGCAAGGCTCTCGCCCTGCCTCAGCGCCGCGATGGCTTCGGCTATTCGTGTCCAGATCGACATGGGTTCACCTTAGCGCCGCATTGCGGCATTGTCAGAGTCGTTTCTGCAGGATGGCGAGATCGAGCCAACGGCCGAACTTGCGCCCTACCTGCGGCATGGTGCCGGCGCGCTCAAAGCCCATGCGCTCATGAAAGGCGATGCCAGCCGTGTTCTCGGCGGTCACGCAGGCGACCATCATATGCTTGTCCGCGGCGCGAGCCGTGTCGAACAGCCGCTCCATCATCATCCGCCCCGCGCCGCGCCCGTGCAGGCCGGGGGCGAGCAGGATCGTATGCTCGACCGTGTGGCGGTAGCCGTCCGTGCCGCGAAACGGAAACCAGCGGGCAAAGCCCTGCACGCCCTCCTCGTCCCAGACGAGGAACGGATCGCCGTTGCCGATGATCTCGACGATCTCCGCCTCGCTGCGCTCGGTCGCGTTGAAGATCGAACTGGTCTCGCGGATGACACGGTTCCAGATGGCACCAAGGGCGGGCACGTCCTCGGGGGTTGCGGGGCGGATCATGAGAGGCCTCGGGCACAGATTGTTTTCGGCCCCCGTGATGTCGCGTCCCGCCCCGCGCCGCAAGTCCCCTGTCAGCCGCGCGTGCGGATCATCGACAGGATCTCGGAGGCGGCCTTGGGGATGTTGGTGCCCGGCCCGAAGATGGCCGCGACCCCCGCCTCCTTGAGCATCGCGTGGTCCTGATCGGGGATCACCCCACCGCAGACCACGAGGATCTCGCCCGCGCCCTGATCGCGCAGGGCCTGCACCAGCTTGGGGGCAAGGGTCCGGTGCCCCGCGGCCTGGCTCGAGATGCCGACGACATGCACGTCGTTGTCCAGCGCGTCCTGCGCCGCCTCCGCGGGCGTCTGGAACAGCGGCCCCATGTCGACGTCGAAGCCCAGATCGGCAAAGGCGGTGGCGATGACCTTGGCACCGCGGTCGTGCCCGACCTGCCCCATCTTGACCACCAGCATGCGCGCGCAGCCCAGTCGTCTCGGCGATCTTGGTGGGCCATGGCTTCTCCTACGGTCGAGGCGGAGTGTGCCGCGACAAGAGACGTTGCGCCAGTCCCGCTGCCGAATGTCGCGGCACCCTTCGCGCGGAGGGCATTCGCCCCTATGTTGAAGGCATGAAACATATTCGCCCCCTGCTCGCGCTCATGGCCCTTCTCTGGGCCGCCCCCCTTGTGGCCGCGCAGGAGGCGCCAGATCTACTGACACGCTGGGCCGAAGAGCCTCGCGCGGCTTACCCGGTGGGCGATGCCGAATTGAAGGATTTCGAGTTCCGCGCCCGGCCCATCGTCGTTTTCGCCAACGGGCCAAGCGATCCGCAGTTCGAACGGCAGATGGGTTTTCTCGCAGAGCGGATCGACGAATTGGCAGCGCGCGACGTGATCATTCTGATCGACGTCGATCCCGATGCCCGCAGCCCGATCCGCCGCAGCCTGCGCCCGCGTGGCTTTTCGGTGATCCTGATCGGCAAGGACGGGCGCATCGCACAGCGCAAGCCAGCGCCGTTCTCGGGGCGCGAACTGATCCACGCCATCGACAAGCTGCCATTGCGCCAGCAGGAGATCCGCGACGCCAACCGACCCATCGATGGGGCAGGCGCGCAGGCTCTGCCGACGCGCTAGTCGAATTCCATGATCACGGCGTCGACGGCGAGGCTGTCGCCCGTCTCGCCCCTGAGGCTGACCACGCGGCCCTGACGCTTAGCGGGCGCTGTTGCACATATCGGTGAAGGGAATTCACTGGGCGCGCCCTGAGGGTTAGCTCGAGGGCATGCCGAAGCCTTCCCCCGACCCGCTACCGCACGACGAACTGGTCCGACGACAATGCGGCGCTGCGCAAGCGCGGCGCGCTACCGGTCTGGTTCGACCTTGAGATGGTCTGGAACGCCGGCAAGACCGGGAAGCGTGGGCGGCCCGAGACCTTCTCGGACACTGCGATCCAGATATGCCTGACGCTGAAAGTGCTCTTCGAGCTTCCGCACCGGCAGACGGTCGGGCTGATTGAAAGCATGATCCTGATGGCGGGGCTGGATTGGCCGGTTCCGGACTATTCGACGCTGTGCCCCCGGCAGGCGCGGATCGCGGTGCAGGTCCCGTATCGCGCCTCAGGACAGCCGCTGAACCTGCTCGTCGACAGCACCGGCATCAAGTTCCGGGGTGATGGTGAGTGGCAGGCCCGCAAGCATGGCCCGTCACGTCGCAGGCAATGGAGAAAGGTTCATATTGCCATGGACGCGGGCACCGGGGACGTGCGCGCGGTCGAGTTCACCTCGAGCCGCCAAGGCGACAGCCCGCTGCTGCCGGAGCTGCTGGCGCCGATTCTCCAAGAGGAGATGATCGGCACGGTCACCGCGGACGGCGCTTACGACACGCGCCGCTGCCATGACGCCATCATCGATCGAGGTGCCGACGCTGTCATACCAATCCGTCGCAATGGCCGTGCTTGGAAAAAGACTGCTTCGCTGCCACCGCGCGAAACGAGATCCTGCGGGCAACCAGACGCTTGGGCCGGACGCTCTGGAAGAAGTGGACCGGCTACCACGTCCGAAGTCGGGTCGAAGCTTTGATGAACTGCCTGAAGCTCTTCGGCGAGAGGATCATGTCACGAGACCCCGGCCGCCAAACCGCCGAAATCCAGATCCGCACCGCCATCATGAACCGCTTCTCGGCCCTTGGCAGGGCCGAGATCGAGGCCGTCCGCTAAAAAAGGAGGTAAAGGGAGCAGTCATGCCCCAGACCGCTTTGTGCAACATCGCCGCGTCGCAGTCGGCCTCGGAATGCTCCGCGACGGTGCGGAGGCCCATGGCCCGCGCGCTTTTGATCACCCGGCAGGCGATCTCGCCGCAGTTGCGATCAGGGTCTTGCCGAACATCGTGCCGCTCAACTTCACCTCCCCAGGCCGATCACGAAAAAGGGCCGCCGAGGTCTCCCCCGGCGGCCCGTCATGTCATGCGCGTCCGGCCAAGGCCGGTCGCGTGGTCGGCTCAGTAGCAGCCGTTCGCGTTCGGGTTGGTGACGCAGGGCGCGATGCCGCCGATCGCACCACCGATGAGCGCGCCGTTGACGGCGCTCTCGCCCGCAACCTTGGCGACAGCGGCACCCGTGAGGGCGCCAGTCGCGGCGCGCTCACCGGGAGTCGCGCCACAGGCAGCGAGAGTAGCGGCGACGCCGAGCGCGCCGAAGAGTTTGAACATGGATGCCATTCTTGGTCTCCGAAAATGAATGGTTGTGCCCCAGATGAAGCCGTCACTGCCACTTCGCAGGGGTCTGCGCAAGTGAGAGCGAAGCCGGACCAGGCCGAGTTGGGATCACAGCTAGGGCATGGGCGGCAACCCGCCACTCTCTGTGCGGAAAATTTCGAGATATCCCCGGCCCGATCGGCGATCACCAGCTCTCGTCTTCCGCGTCATCCTCATCTTCGTCCTCTTCGGCACCGAAGACGTCCGGAAAGGCGCGCCGCGCAACATCGACGTCGATGCGCAGCAGCGCGTCGTAATCCTGCGGATTGAAGGGGTCCTCGGCGGGCACGACTTCGCGGCCGAACAGCCAGCTCAGGCGCGCGGCATCGAGATTGCCCCGCACGAAGGGCTCTTCGCCGAACTGGTTCCAAAGCGCGGCCATGAAGCCCTCGTCGGCGCGCCGGTCGGGTGGACGGCGGTCGCGAAACCGCTCGCGGCGGATGATCTTGGTTGGGCCTTCCTTGGCGGCGCGACGGATGGTGAATTGAAAGTCGGTGCCGGGCAGCCGGCCGGGAAATCCGCGGTGCTTTTCCATGTCAGTCGTGTCCTCGGGCTGCGCCGCGCGATCCGCGGCAACCCGCCTGATACCCCGACACGCGCGCCCGCGCCATCCCGTGCGGCCCTTTCACCACGCCCCCGGACACACCGGGGGCGCCGCAGGACCACAGGGGCTGCGCCGCGGCCTATGCCCGGAAGGAAGCCTGGCACGTCGACCAGCGTCAGGATCAGGATCTCGAAGGCGTCGCAAAAGCACACGAAGCGCGCAGCCTTTCGCGAGCTGTCGATGTCCAGACACCCCGCCAACACCATCAGCTGGTTGGCGACGACACCCACCGTCGTGCCTTTGAGACGTATGAAGCAAGTCAGGATATTCTTGGCGAACCCGGCCTAACTTTCAAAGGAATCCTCCTTGTCGGCGAGCTTTCGCACCAGCGCGTGCATGTCGTAGGGCTGGTTAGGGTTGGCGGGGATGAGACTGTCGAGGCTAGGCTCCTCGCGGGCCACATCGTCGAAGAACGGGCGGCGGGGCGGCCTCTGGAGGTTGTTGAGTGGCAAGACGTCGATCCGGTCGGCGGGTCTCGGCGATCGCCTCGACATCGCCCTCGAAGGCGGCGTCGGACACGCTCGATTTGCGGCTGTGGGTCATGCCCCCGCCCAGCTCCTCGGCGGTGACGATCTCGCCGGTCACGGTCCTCATCATGTCGGGGCTGGTGACGAACATATAGGAACTGTCCTCCACCATGAATATGAAGTCGGGCATGGCGGGTGAATAGACTGCGCCACTGGCGCAGGGGCCCATTACGAAACTGATCTGCGGTACGACGCCGGAGGCCAGCACGCTGCGCTGGAACACCTCGGCATAGCCTGCAAGTCTGGCCACGACCTCTTTGATACGTGCGCCACCCGAGTCGTTGATGCCCACGACCAACGCGCCGTTTCGCATCGCCATGTCCATGATCTTGCGAATCTTCTGGGCATGCGTTTCCGACAGCGAGCCGCCGAAGACGGTGAAGTCCTGGCTGAAGACATAAATCATCCGGCCATTCACCGTGCCCCAGCCGGTGACGATGCCGTCGCCCGAGGGGCGGCTCTCTTGCATGCCAAAATCGGTGCAGCGGTGGGGCCACGAACATGTCGAACTCCTCGAAGGAGCCTTCATCGAGCAGAAGTTCGATGCGTTCGTGTGCCGGGAGCTTGCCCTTGGCGCGCTGTGCGGCGAGGCGCTTATCGCCGCCGCCTTGCCGCGCCATGTCCCGGTGACGGCGTGATTTCCTCGCTTGCAAGGGGACACAGGCAGCCTAGCTCAGAGGCATGTTGCTCACAATTGCCATCCTGCTCGTGATCGTGCTCGGCTCGGTACACCACTTCGGCCTCGTGCTGTGCCGGCACGTGCTGCCGCAGGCCACCGGGCGCAATTCGCTGGTGCCACTCGGGGCCTTCATCCTGACGGCCCTGCTGCACATGGTGCATATCGCGATCGGTGCGGCGCTCTACCAGCTCTTGCAGGAGCACGTGTTTCCCGGTGGCTTGGGCACGGGTTTCACCAATTGGGTGGATTACACCTATCTCTCGGCCATCGCCTTCTCGACCGTGGGGTTCGGCGAGCTGACGGTGACGGGGCCGATGCGGTTGGTGGTGGGCGCACAGGCAATGGCGGGGTTCATGATCATCACCTGGTCGGCGACCTTCATCTACGATGTCTCATCGAAGCAACTCGAAAAGCACAGCTGAGCCGGTCAGCTCCCGGCGTGACGCCATCCCGCGCGGCGCGCTTCGGCCTCGTTGCAAAACCAGCGTTCGCCCGAAGAAGTGTCGATCTTGGTGCGCCCGTAATAGGGATCGCCCGGCATGTGGTAGATCCGCCCGCCGCCAGAGACGTTGCCCTTGATCGCGCAGCCGCCCGCCTCGGTCCGCTCGGGCTCGGGCTTGGCCTGCCCCGCGCGCTTGGCGCGCCGCCAATCCCACGGCGCCTCGACTTCGCCGCGCCAGATGCCGCGCCCGGCCTCGCGCGCGGCGGTCTCCATCGGTAGATAGTCCTTGGAATATTCGACATAGGCCAAGGCCAGACCGTCCGAGACCAGCGTCTCACCGACGTCGGCCCCGTCCACGGTGCAGCGCGCGACAATACGCTCGTAGCGGTCGATATCCACGGTCTCACACGCCGCAATGCGCCCGGCAAAGCGCAGCGATGTCTCTTGGGTGACCCAGTCGCCGCAGGCCCATTGCGCGCCCGACCCGGTGCCGCAGCTCTGCGCGTTTTCGGGCGCATCGACACCGTGCAAGCGCACTCGCGCGCCGCCCACGTCGAAGGTATCACCATCGATCACCGCCACCATGCCGGCGGGACCGGCGGCGGGGGCAGGCTCGGGACTGCACAGACCGAAGAAGGCGAGGATCGCAAAGCAGGACATGCGAGAGATGTCGGCGGTTTTCCCCGCCCCGGCAAGGGCTTGGTTAACTCAAAGTTAACGACTTCCTGCCATCGGCGAAATTCAGCGCTGTGCCACCCGCCATGCGGGATGGATCCACGGTGTCTCGTCCGAGGGCGGCAGGCTTCGACCGAGGATATGGTCGGCGGCCTTTTCGCCCACCATGATCGAGGGCGCGTTGAGGTTGCCGTTGGTAATGCGCGGAAAGATCGAACTGTCGGCGACGCGCAGACCTTCGACGCCGATCACCCGGCATTCGGGATCGACCACCGCACCCGCGTCGTCCGCCGCGCCCATCCGGCAGGTGCCGCAGGGGTGATAGGCGCTCTCGACATGTTCCTTGATCGCCTCGTTGAGCTGGTCGTCGCTCTGATACGCCTCTCCCGGCAGGATCTCATGGCCCCGGTAGGGGGCGAAGGCGCGCTGACCGAAGATCTCGCGCGTGAGCCGGATGCAGGTTCGGAAATCGGCCCAGTCCTGCTCGGTCGACATGTAGTTGAACAGGATCTTTGGCGCGTCCTCGGGGTTGGCGGAGGCCAGCGTCACATGCCCGCGCGAGCCCGAGCGCATCGGCCCGACATGCGCCTGAAATCCATGCCCCTCGGCCGCCGCCTGCCCGTCATAGCGCACGGCCATCGGCAGGAAGTGGTACTGGATGTCGGGGTATTCGACGCCCGCGCGCGAGCGGATGAAGCCGGCGCTTTCGAACTGGTTCGAGGCCCCCAAGCCAGTGCGGCTCAGCATCCACTGGGTGCCGACCATGCCCTTGCCCCAGAGGTTCCAGTGGCTGAAGAGCGAAACCGGCTGCGTCGCGGCCATCTGGATGTACATCTCCAGATGGTCCTGCAGGTTCTGCCCCACGCCCGCGCGGTCGGCTTTCACCTCGATGCCGTGCTCGGCCAGGTGCGCGGCAGGGCCGATGCCCGACAGCATCAGCAGCTTGGGCGAGTTGATCGAGGAGGCGGCAATGATCACCTCGGCGCGTGCCCCGATCACTTCGGTCTTGGAGCCGCGCGAGACCTCGACGCCGGTGGCGCGCCCGTCCTCGATCACCACCCGATGCGCAAGCCCGCGCACCAGTGTGCAGTTGTCGCGCTTGAGCGCGGGGCGCAGGTAGGCGTTTGCGGCGGACCAGCGGGTGCCCTGCCAGATCGTCGCCTCCATCGGGCCGAAGCCCTCCTGCTTCTCGCCGTTATAGTCGTCGGTGAGCTGATAGCCCGCCTGCCCGCCTGCCTCGACGAAGGCACGGGTCAGCGGGTTGTCGCGTGGCCCGCGTGTCACATGCATCGGCCCGTCATGGCCGCGCCGCGCCGGGTCGCCGCCGTGACCGCCGTCGTGCCAGTTCTCCATCCGCCTGAAGTAGGGCAGAACGCCCGCGTAGTCCCAGCCCTCGGCGCCCATCTCGGACCATGTGTCGAAATCGCGCGCGTGGCCACGCACATAGACCATGCCGTTGATCGACGACGAGCCGCCGATCACCTTGCCGCGCGGCGTCGCGAGCTGGCGACCACCCAGGTGCGGCTCGGGCTCGGAGCGGTAGCCCCAGTCATAGCGCGACATGTTCATCGGGTAGCTCAAAGCACCCGGCATCTGGATGAACGGCCCCGCGTCTGTGCCGCCATGCTCGATGACGATGACGCTCTTGCCCGCCTCGGACAGGCGGTAGGCCATGGTGCAGCCAGCGCTGCCGGCCCCGATGATGACGTAGTCCGCTTGCATGTCAGACACCCGTGTCCTGCCGAAACGGCCTTTGCGCCGCCGCTCCGTAATCATTGAATTGGACCGACCCTTGGGGCGGTCAGTACGGCGCCTCGACCGGCCCCATTGCCACGTAGACGGTCTTGAGCTGGCTCCAGTGTTCGATCGCCACCTGCCCGTTCTCGCGACCCACGCCCGACATCTTCATGCCGCCGAAGGGTGCCTCGACCGGCGTCAGATTGTAGGTGTTGATCCAGCACGATCCCGCCTGCAGCCCCGCCACCATGCGGTGCGCACGCGTCAGGTCGCGGGTAAAGACCCCCGCCGACAGCCCGTAGATCGTGGCGTTGGCACGCTCCAGCACCTCCTCTTCGGTGGCAAAGCCGAACACCGACATGACGGGGCCGAAGATTTCCTCGCGCGCGATGGTCATTTCGTCGGTGACATCGGCAAAAACCGTGGGTTCGATCCAGAAGCCCGCGC
This sequence comes from uncultured Limimaricola sp., assembly GCF_964022235.1. Taxonomy (NCBI): domain Bacteria; kingdom Pseudomonadati; phylum Pseudomonadota; class Alphaproteobacteria; order Rhodobacterales; family Paracoccaceae; genus Limimaricola; species uncultured Limimaricola sp. The sequence goes on from NZ_CAXHZL010000003.1 coordinate 314,101, forward strand.
CCTTTCCTTGCGGCCGCCCGCCGCCCGTCACCAGACGCGCACCCTCGGCCTGCCCCTTGGCGACGAACCCCTCGACGATCTCGCGCTGGCGTTCGCTCACCATAGGTCCGAAGGTCGTGGTCTCGTCGAGCGGATCGCCGATCGTCACGGCCTTGAGGCGTTCGGACAGCCGATCGAGAAACGCCTCGCGGATACCGTCCTGCACGAAAACGCGGGTGCCGTTCGAGCAGATCTGCCCCGAGGAATAGAAGTTGGCGTTGATCGCCGCAGACACCGCGTCCTCGAGGCTCGCGTCGTCAAAGATCACCAGCGGCGACTTGCCACCCAGCTCCATCGTTACGGCCTTCATGCCGGAGGCGGCGCTCGCATAGACCTTCCTGCCCGTCGGCACCGAGCCGGTGAGCGAGACCTTGGCCACGCGGTCATCCTCGACCAGCGACGCCCCTACATCGCCATAGCCTTGCACCACGTTGAACACGCCCGGAGGCGCGCCTGCCTCGATCAGGATCTCGGCGACTTTCAGCGCCGAAAGCGGCGTCGTCTCGGAGGGTTTGAACACCATCGTGTTGCCGCAAGCGAGCGCGGGGGCGGCCTTCCAGCAGGCGATCTGCGTGGGGTAGTTCCACGCACCGATCCCCACCGCCACGCCCAGCGCCTCGCGCCGCGTGTAGATGAAATCCTCGCCCATCTGGATATGCTCGCCCGACAGCGTCGCGGCCAGACCGCCGAAATATTCGAGCGCGTCGGCGCCAGAGGTCGCGTCGGCCACCAGCGTTTCCTGCAGCGGTTTGCCGGTGTCCTTGGTCTCGAGTTCCGACAGCTCGCGGTTGCGCGCGCGCATGATGTCGGCGGCGCGTCGTAGGATGCGGCCCCGCTCGGTGCCGGTGAGCGCGGCCCACGCGGGCTGCGCGCGCTTGGCCGCGGCCAAGGCCTGCTCGACCAGCATGGGCGTGGCCGAATGCAGCTTGGCGATGGTCTCGCCGGTGGCCGGGTAGATCACTGGCAAGGCCGCGCCGTTCGCATCTTCGACATATGCGCCGTCGATGAAGTGGCTGGCCTCGGGCTGGGTCGGATAGGTCATGTCATCTGCCTTCGGTATCAGAGAGGATCATTCGCCGCGCGGAAACCGCTGGCTCTCCTCGAGAATGTTCAGGTCCATGTGGTTGCGCATGTACCGCTCGGAGGCCGCGCGCAGCGGCTGGTAATCCCAAGGGTAATACCCGCCCTGCCGCAGCGCCTCGTAGACCACCCAGCGCCGCGCCTGGCTCTGGCGCACTTGCGCGTCGGCGAGATCGAGGGTCCAGCGTTCGGCGGCCAAGGCGCGGAAATGTGCCATGGTCTCGGCATGGGCCGCGTCTGTGGCGAGGTTGCGTCGCTCGGACGGGTCGGCGTCGAGATCGAAGAGCTGCTCGGGATCGACCGGGCAGGCCGTGTACTTGAACCGCCCCTCGCGCAGCGCGACCATCGGCGCGATCGAGCCTTCGGCGGCGTATTCGATCGCTACCGGCGTCACGCGGCGAGCGCCCTGCCCCAGTGGCACGAGGCTTTCGCCGTCGGTCCAAGGCGTCACCTCGGACATGTCCACGCCCGCGAGGTCGCACAGCGTCGGCGTCACGTCGATGGCCGAGACCGGATCGGTCACGAGGCCCGGCGTCATGCCGGGGGCGCTGATCATCAAGGGCACCCGCGCCGAGCCCTCGTAGAAGCTCATCTTGAACCACAGCCCCCGGTCGCCGAGCATGTCGCCGTGATCGGAGACGAAGATCACGATAGCCTCCTGCCGCGTGTCCTCGAGCACGGCGAGGATCTCGCCCAGCTTGTCGTCGATGTAGCTGATATTGGCGAAATACCCCTGACGCGCGCGGCGGATCTGTTCGGGCGTGATGTCGAACTTGTCGGCATCGCAGGCGTCCAACAGCCGCCTCGAATGCGGGTCCTGATCGGCGTAGGGGATCTCGGGAACCTCGGGGTCGAGATGATCGCAATCGTTGTAGAGATCCCAGTACTTCCGGCGCGCCACATAGGGGTCGTGCGGGTGGGTGAAGCTCACCGTTAGGCACCAAGGCCGCGCATCGTGACCACGCGCAAGGTCATAAAGCTTGGTCTTGGCCTGATGTGCTACGTCGTCGTCGTATTCGAGCTGGTTGGTGATCTCGGCCACGCCCGCGCCGGTCACCGAGCCCAAGTTGTGATACCACCAGTCGATCCGCTCGCCCGGCTTGCGCCAGTCCGGGGTCCAGCCGAAATCGGCAGGATAGATGTCGGTGGTCAGCCGTTCCTCGAAACCATGCATCTGGTCGGGGCCGACGAAGTGCATCTTGCCCGAAAGGCAGGTCTGCCAACCCGCGCGGCGCAGATGATGCGCAAAGGTCGGGATGTCGGAGGGAAATTCGGCGGCGTTGTCGTAGACCCCTGTGCGAAACGGCAACTGGCCGGACATGAACGAGGCCCGCCCAGGCGCGCAGAGCGGGCTGCCGGTATAGGCATTGGCGAACCGCGTCGAGCGCGCGGCCAGCGCCTTGAGGTGCGGCGCGTGCAGCCAGTCGACCGGGCCGTCGGGAAACAGCGTTCCGTTGAGCTGATCGGCCATGACGATGAGGATGTTCGGGGTCGAGGTCATTTCAGTTCCAGTTCCAGCGCGGCAAGCAGATGTCTCGTGGCGGAGGCACCATCGGCCGGCCCGCCCGCGAGGCCCTGCTTGAGATACAGCCCGTCGATCAGGGCCGCGAGCCGTTCCGCCGCGTCCGGTGCGCCGGCACCCAGAAGCGGCCGCAGGTCATGCGTGAGATTCGAGCGCAGCCGCCGGTGATAGATCCGCAGGAGCCGGGCGGCGGGCACGGAGGTACGGGCCAGCACGTAGAAGTTCAGCCATGCCGCCACGACCTCGGGGCGAAAGTTCGACGGGCCGAAGTTGGCGCGCAGGAGCGCCGCCGCACGGGCGCGCGGGTCGCTTTGCGCCGCCTGTAGCGCGCCGCGCACCTCGGCCGAATAGAGCGCGAGAAGATGGCGCATTGCGGCAAGGAAGATGTTGTCCTTGTTGCCGAAATAGTGATGCGCCAGCGCCGAGGACATGCCAGCGCGCCGGGCGATCTGGGCCACCGTCACGTCGAGCGAGCCCTGTTCGCCGATCTCCTCGATCGTCGCTTTGACCAAGGCGGCCCGCCGTATAGGTTCCATCCCAAGCTTGGGCATCAGGGATCTCCGATCTGCGCCCGAGCCGAATGACCGGGTTGCAACGGCGACCCTAATCGGGTTTTTATTGACGCGTCAATCAAGAACCAGAAACCACAGAGAGGACGACCCCCATGATGCTTCGCACCACGATCAGCGCCATCGCACTCGCCGCTACCGCCACCGGCGCCTATGCGCAAGACGCCGCGCAGTGCGGCGAGGTCACGCTGTCGGATGTCGGCTGGACCGACATCACCGCGACCACCGCCACCACCGCCATCGTGCTCGAGGGTCTGGGCTACGAGCCGGAGATCAAGGTGCTTTCGGTGCCGGTGACCTTCACCTCGATGGCCGACGGTGACATCGACGTGTTCCTGGGCAACTGGATGCCGACGCAATCCTCGGACATCGCGCCCTACACCGAGGCCGGCACCATCGAGACGGTGCACAAGAACCTCACCGGCGCGAAGTACACGCTGGCCACCAACGCCGCCGGCGCCGCCCTGGGCATCGCCAGCTACGAGGATATCGCCGCCAACGCCGACGCGCTCGACTCCACGATCTACGGCATCGAGCCAGGCAACGACGGCAACAAGCTGATCCTCGAGATGATCGAGAGCGACGCCTTCGGCCTGAGCGATTTCGAGGTCAAGGAAAGCTCCGAGCAGGGCATGCTGGCGCAAGTCGACCGCGCCTCCAAGCGCGACGAGCCGGTGATCTTCCTCGGCTGGGAGCCGCACCCGATGAACGCCAACTACGAGATGACCTATCTCGAGGGCGGCGATGACTGGTTCGGCCCGAATCTGGGCGGCGCCGAGGTCTATACCGTGACTCGCAAGGGCCTTGTCGAGGAGTGCGCCAACCTCGGCGCGTTCCTGAAGAACCTCGAGTTCTCGCTGGAGATGGAGAACGAGATCATGGGCGCGATCCTCAACGATGGCATGGACCCCGAAGCGGCCGCGAAGGCTTGGCTCGCGGCCAACCCCGAGGCCGTGGAGCCTTGGCTCGAAGGCGTGACCACGCTTGACGGCTCCGACGCCCTGACCGCCGTCAAGGGCGCCATCGAGGGCTGATCCCCTCCACTTCGGGGCGCGGCATCACAGCGCCCCCTCCCCCGGCCCCCGCTGCGGGGCCGGGTCTTGGTTTTTCGGCCGTTCGCGGCCCCCGCCCATCCGATCCGCCGCGCAAGACGCCGCATCCCCCGACACGGAGACCCAGATGACCAGACCGATCCGAGGCGCCGCCCCATGGAGCTGAGCATTCCCAAGATCCCCGTGGGCAAGTTGGCCGCCGACGGCTTCGACTGGCTCGAGACCAACCTCGCCATCGTCTTCGACACGCTGTCATGGCTGCTCGAAGGCATGATCGAAGGCATCCTGTGGATCCTCCAGACGCCGCCGGAGCTGGTCGTGATCGCGGTCTTCGTCGGCCTCACCTGGCTGCTGCACCGTCGCTGGCAGCCCGCTCTCCTCGTGGCGCTCGGCTTTCTCTTCGTGCTGAACCAAGGCTACTGGGAAGAGACCACCGAAAGCCTGACGCTGGTGCTCTCGGCCTGTGTGGTCTGCATGGGCGTGGGCGTGCCGATCGGCATCGCCGTGGCACACCGTCCCAAGCTCTATGCCTGGGTCGCCCCCGTGCTCGACCTGATGCAGACGCTGCCGACCTTCGTCTATCTGATCCCGGCCATCGTCTTCTTCGGCATCGGCATGGTGCCGGGCCTCATCGCCACGGTGATCTTCGTGCTGCCCGCGCCGATCCGGCTGACGCAACTCGGCATCTCCAGCACGCCGACCGCTCTGGTTGAGGCCGCGCAGGCCTTTGGCGCGACGCCACGCCAACTGCTGTGGAAGGTAGAGCTGCCCTCGGCCTTTCCGCAGATCATGACCGGCCTGAACCAGACCATCATGCTGTCGCTGTCGATGGTCGTCATCGCGGCCCTCGTCGGAGCCGACGGGCTTGGGGTGCCGGTGGTGCGGGCGCTGAATTCGGTCAACACCGCGCTTGGCTTCGAGAGTGGCTTTGTGATCGTGGTGGTCGCCATCATGCTCGACCGCGCGCTGCGCGTGAAACGGGGATAACGAATGACTGACACGACCAAACGCAACGCCGTCGAGTTCGACGCCGTGAACATCGTCTTCGGCGACAAGCCCGAGACCGCCCTGCCGCTGATGGACGAAGGGCTGGAACGCCCCGAGATCGCCGAGCAGACCGATCAGGTCTTGGGTGTCCACGACTGTACCCTCGACGTGCCCGAGGCCGAGATCCTAGTGCTCATGGGACTGTCGGGGTCGGGTAAGTCCACGCTGCTGCGTGCTGTCAACGGGCTCAACCCGGTGGTGCGCGGCGACGTGCGCGTGCGCATGAACGGCGAGATGGCTTCGGTCACGCAGGCCAGCAAGAAGACCCTGCGCGAGATCCGCCTGCACCATGTCGCCATGGTGTTCCAGCAGTTCGGCCTGCTGCCGTGGCGCACGGTGCGCGACAACGTGGGCCTCGGGCTGGAGCTCGGCGGCATGAGCCGCACCGAGCGCCGCGACCGGGTCGAGACCGAGCTAGAAATGGTCGGTCTCGCCGACCGTGCCGACGCGCTGGTCGGCGAGCTTTCGGGCGGCATGCAGCAGCGGGTGGGCCTTGCGCGCGCCTTTGCCACCGATGCGCCGATCCTCTTGATGGACGAGCCGTTCTCGGCGCTCGACCCGCTGATCCGATCGCGGCTTCAGGACGAGCTTCTGGACCTGCAGGCGCGCAAGCAGCGCACCATCATCTTCGTCAGCCACGACCTCGACGAGGCGTTCAAGCTCGGCAACCGCATCGCCATCATGGAGGGCGGGCGGATCGTGCAGGCGGGCACTCCGCGGCAGATCTTCACCAAGCCCGCCAACGGCTATGTGAAGGACTTCGTGGCGCATATGAACCCGCTTGGCGTGCTTTGCGCCCGCGACGTGATGGATCCGGATGTGAAGCTTTCGGCCGAAGGCCGGGTCGACGCCTCGACCCCGATCCTCGAAGTCATGGCAATCATCCACACCACACCGGCCCCGCTCGACGTGACCGAGAACGGTCGCGTCATCGGTCAGGTCAGCCCCGGCTCGATCCTCGAGCGTCTGGGTCAGATGCCTGCTGGCTGAGGGCCACCGCGTCGGGAGTGGCGGCGGTTGCCGCCCGCCGCGCCCGCGCCTCGCGCCAGGTGATGAACAGCACCGACCCCATGATGATGCCGCCGCCCAGAACCGTGTAGGGATCGACCGGCTCGCCGAACACCAGCGCGCCGATCAGCACCGCCCAGACAAGTTGCAGGAAGGTCACCGGCTGCGTCGCCGTGAGCGGAGCCGCGGTGAAGGCCCGTGTCATCGCGTAATGCCCGGCGGTGCCAAGCCCTGCAGAGAGAAACAGCAGCCCGAGCACGCCCCCATCCGGCGTCTGCCACACCGGTAGCGCGAAAGGCACCAGCGCCAGCGGCACCATCAGCGACAGCATCGCCACGATCACCTCGGCCGGCAGCTCCCGCGAGAGCCGCTTGACCACGAGGTAGCCCGAAGCGATCAGCACCGCCGTTCCAAGCATGGCGATATGGCCGGGATCGATTTCACGCAGGCCCGGGCGCAGCACGATCAACGCCCCGAGAAAGGCCACAACCACCGCGGCGATTCGGCGTGACGGCAGCGGCTCGCCCATCAACAGGGCCGCCCCCAGTGTCACCCAGATCGGGTTGAGGTAGTTGATCGCCGTCACGTCGCCCAAGGGGATGCGGGTGATCGCATAGAACCACAGGCCCACCCCGGCGCTGTGAAACACCGCTCGCAATCCCAGCAACCGCCAGTGCCGCGGTGCCAACCGGGCCCGGCGCAGCGCCGGTAGCATCGGCAGCAGGAACGGCAGGCCCAGTGCAAAGCGCAGCAGCGCCGTCTGTGCCGTGGGCAGGGCCGAGCCCACGGCCTTGATCAGCACGGTCATGCTGACAAAGCACAGCCCCGCCGCCACCATCCAGCCGATACCGACGACAGGCGACCCCTCGGAGCGCGAAATGGATGCTATGGTCATGCAAATCTCCCGCCGCCACAGGAGGGGAAACCGGGCGGGGATGCAAGACCGGACAAGGTGGTGGGGAGTCCGGGGATGAGTATTTGAAGAGTAAAGTTGCCGTCAGCCGCTCCACACCAACCCGGCGGCAATGCTCCACATCACCAGCGCGATGAGCGCGTCGAGCACCCGCCACGCGGTAGGTCTGGCAAAAACGGGGCGCAGAAGTCGCGCACCATAGCCAAGGGCGAAGAAGAACACGAAGGAGGCCGTGACCGCGCCGATTCCGAAGGCCCATGTCCGGCCCTCGAAGCGCGAGGCGACCGAACCCAGAAGCACCAGCGTATCGAGATAGACATGCGGGTTGAGCCAAGTGAGCGCCAGACAGGTCAGCACCGCACGGCGCAGTCCCGCCGTGCCATCATCTGCGGCCTTCAAGGCTTCGCCGCCGCGCCATGCAGCCAGCGCCGCGCGGGCGCCGTAGACCACGAGGAATGCCGCGCCGCCCCAGCGTAGCAGCGGCGTGATCCATGGCGCGGCCTCGGCCAGCGCCGTGAACCCCGACACTCCGGCCGCGATCAGCACCGCGTCGGACAGCGCACAGGTCAGTACCACGGCCAAGACATGATCGCCGCGCAGCCCTTGGCGCAGCACGAAGGCGTTCTGTGCCCCGATGGCGAGGATCAGCGACAGTCCGAGAGCGAGCCCGGCGGCAAAGGCGGAGAGAAAACCGGCATCCATGCGAGGGCCTTAGCTGCAGCTCATGGATGCCGCAATCCTCAGAACGGCACGTCGTCCGCCGCATCGGCGGCGACGATGAACCGCGCCACTACCTTCTTCTGCCCGGCCTTGTCGAAGGCGATGTCGAGCTTGTCCCCCTCAACGCCCACCACCTCGCCATAGCCGAATTTCTGGTGGAACACACGGTCGCCCGCGGTGAAGGACGACACCGCCGTCATGTCGATCGTGATGTTCTTGGCCTCGGCAGGCTGGCGCATCTGCCGGGCCTGCCCGCGCGCCTGAAGCCGCTTCCAACCTGGCGAGTTGTAGACGTCGGCCTTGGCGGCGTTGTCGTGCAGCCGCGAGCCTTGCGCCTCCGTGATCGCAGGCGAGGCCTGAGACGACATGCCCGCCGCACCATAGGTGCCGCCGTAAAGACCCGGCGGCGTCAGCACGTCGACATGCGCCTCGGGCAACTCGTCGATGAAGCGCGAGGGCAGCTGGCTTTGCCATTGGCCATAGACGCGGCGATTGGCGGCAAAGGAGATCGTGCAGACGGCCTCGGCGCGGGTGATGCCGACATAGGCGAGCCTGCGCTCCTCTTCCAATCCGCGCAGCCCGCTTTCGTCCATCGAGCGCTGGGACGGAAACAGCCCGTCCTCCCAGCCCGGCAGGAACACCATCGGAAATTCGAGACCCTTGGCGGCGTGCAGCGTCATGATCGACACCTTCTCGCCCTCATCCGACTGCGCGTGGTCCATGATCAGCGCCACATGCTCAAGGAATCCCTGCAGGCTGTCGAAACCCTCAAGCGCCTTCACCAGCTCCTTGAGGTTCTCGAGCCGCCCCGGCGCCTCGGGCGTCTTGTCGTTCTGCCACATGCCGGTGTAGCCGCTCTCGTCGAGGATCATCTCGGCCAGCTCGACATGGGTGTCGCTCTCGTTCACCACCTGTCCGTGCCAGCGATCCAGCGCCTCGACGAGAATGGTCAACTCCTTGAGGCCCTTGCCGCCCAGAAGCTTGGTCTGCACGACGATCCGTGCGCCCTCGATAAGGTTCACGCCGTTGGAGCGCGCCGCGCGCTGGATCGTCTGCACCGCCTTGTTGCCAAGGCCGCGTTTCGGCGTGTTGACGATCCGCTCGAAGGCGAGGTCGTCGTCGGGGCTGACCGCGAGGCGGAAGTAGGCCATCGCGTCGCGGATCTCCAAACGCTCGTAAAAACGCGGGCCGCCGATCACCCGGTACGGCAGGCCGATGGTCAGGAACCGGTCCTCGAAGGCGCGCATCTGGTGCGAGGCCCGCACGAGGATCGCCATGGAATCGAGCCCCACGGGCGCCATGCCGCGAGTGCCGCGCTGCGCCGCCTCGATCTCCTCGCCGATCCAGCGCGCTTCTTCGTCGCCGTCCCAATGGCCTATCAGACGAACCTTCTCGCCCTCCTGCTCCTCGGTCCAGAGGGTCTTACCCAGACGCCCCTTGTTGGCGGTGATGAGCCCGGAGGCGGCGGCGAGGATATGCGGCGTGGAGCGGTAGTTCTGCTCGAGCCGGATTACTTCGGCGCCGGGGAAATCCTTCTCGAAGCGCAGGATGTTGCCCACCTCGGCGCCACGCCAGCCATAGATCGACTGATCGTCGTCGCCGACGCAGCAGATGTTCTTGTGCCCGCCCGCCAAGAGCCGCAGCCACAGATACTGCGCCGCGTTAGTGTCTTGATACTCGTCCACCAGGATGTAGCGGAACCAGCGGCGATACTGGTCTAGCACGTCGTCGCGGGTCTGGAAGATCGTGACCATATGCAGCAGCAGGTCACCGAAATCGACGGCGTTCAACTCCTTGAGCCGGAGCTGGTAGGCGGCGTAGAGCTTGACGCCCTTGCCGTCATAGGCCGAGGCATCGGCGGCGGGCACCTTGTCAGGCGTCAGCGCACGGTTCTTCCAATCGTCGATGATGCCTGCGAGCATCCGCGCGGGCCAGCGCTTGTCATCGATGTTTTCGGCCGCGACGAGCTGTTTCAGCAGGCGGATCTGGTCGTCGGTGTCGAGAATTGTGAAATTGGACTTGAGCCCCACCAACTCGGCATGGCGGCGCAAGAGCTTGACGCAGATCGCGTGGAAGGTGCCGAGCCAAGGCAGCCCCTCGACCGCCTCGCCCAGCATCTTGCCGATGCGCTCCTTCATCTCGCGCGCGGCCTTGTTGGTGAAGGTCACAGCGAGGATCTCGTTGGGCCGCGCCCGCGTCGTGCGCATCAGGTGCACGATCCGCGCGGTGAGCGCACGGGTCTTGCCAGTGCCCGCCCCCGCCAGCATCAGGACAGGCCCATCCATCGTCTCGACCGCGAGTTTCTGCGCGGGGTTGAGACCGTCGAGATAGGGGGCGGCACCGCCCGGCTGCGCCATGGCGCGCCGCGACAGGGGCTGGGAAGCGGCCTCGAAGGCCTCGTCGTCGGAAAAGCTGCTCATGGCGCCAATCTAGCGCCCGGCGCCCGCGATGAAAAGCAGCGTTCCACATATGTTCGCAATGTGGCCCGGATCGGGCAACTCGTCTGAAACCATTGTATTTTCCGATCCCGTACCGGCACGGGGCCAAGATCGGTTAACATCTCGGCAGCGCGTTTCTGCCAGTCTGAGCAGGCCCAAGCAGGATACTCGCCATGACCGTTGTGCTCGACCGCCGCCGCCCCGCCAAGCCGTTCTTCAATAAACTTCTGATGCCGTTCCTCGGTTTCATCACCGTCGCCATGTGCTTGTCTGTGATCTACCTGCCAACGCCGATCGTCGATCGGATGCTGCGCGACGACGTGCACCGCGAGGCGCAGGAATGGCGGATGCGGGTGCTCGATTCGCTCGAAAGCGGCAGCGAAACCTTTGCCCGGGGTGCCACTACCGCCGGAGACGAGCGCTGGCTCTCGCAGGTCACGACCCTCTCCGAGATCTACCGCTTCAAGCTGTTTGACATGAAGGGCCGCGTGTTCTGGTCGACCCGTCCCGACGACATCGGCGTGATCAACGAGAAGCCCTATTTCATGGGGGTCGTCGCGACTGGCGCACCCTATTACAAGGCCGAGCTCAAGCCGATGGAAGACGTCGACGGCCATATCCATCAGCTTGCCACCCAAGGCCACGCGGCGCATGACGATGCCGATACGGAGATGCTGCTGCAGGTTGCCGAGATCTACACGCCCATCCTGCAGGACGGTCGCTTTGTCGGTGCGATCGAGTTCTATACCGATCTGACCGAACTGCGCGCGATCTTCGTCGACCGGCTGGAGACGATCTTCGTCGCCCTGTCGATCATTTCGCTGATGATGCTGGCGGCGACCAGCACGGTGATCCGCCGCTCGGGCCGGGCGCAGCTGCGCACCATCAACCAGCGCGCAGAACAGGAACGGCAGATGATGGCCGAGCAGATGCGGCTCGCGCGTAACGTGCGGCTCTTGGGCGAGTTGAACGAATGGCTGCAATCCTCGCGTTCGCTCGACGAACTGTTCGAGATGGTCGGCCGTTTCATGAGCCACATCCTGCCGGGCAGCGAGGGAAGCGTCTATGTCTACTCCAACTCGCGCGACGTGCTCGTCGGCTCGGCGAGCTGGAACGGCGGACATCACTGCGACCACATCCGCGCCGAGGATTGCTGGGGCCTGCGCCGGGGCCGCACCTATGCCTTTGGCAGCGCCGAGGTCGACTTTCCCTGCGGCCATTCCGAAAGCCAGGACGACCGCCCGTCCTTCTGCTTTCCGGTGCTGGCGCATGGCGAGACGGTGGGCCTCTTGCACCTCAAGGCCAAGGACGGCGTCTCGCTGGAGGAGTTCCGCACCAGCCAGAAGCTCGCTCAGATGTGCGCCGAGCAGATCAGCCTCGCCATCGCCAATGTGCAGATGCGCGACCAGTTGCACGACCGCTCGATCCGCGATCCGCTCACTGGGCTCTACAACCGCCGCCACCTGACCGAAACGCTGCGCCGACAGCTCGACCGCGCGCAGCGCGAGGATCGGTCGCTGTCGATCCTGTCGATCGACGTGGATCACTTCAAGCGGTTCAACGACACCCATGGGCATGATGCGGGCGATATGGTGCTGCGCGCCGTGGGCTCTGTGCTCGAACAGGTCTGCGACGGCGACGAGACGGCCTGCCGCATGGGGGGTGAGGAGTTCATGCTGCTCCTGCCCGACCTCAGCATGCCGGCGGCGGCCCTGCGCGCCGAGGCGCTGCGCAGCGCGATCGAGCGGATCTCCGTGCGCTACGGCGAAAAGAACCTGCCGCGCATCACCATTTCGGTCGGCGTCGCGGTCTATCCCGAGGATGGCGCCATGCCGCAACAGCTGATGAAGGCCGCCGACGACGCGCTCTACGACGCCAAGGGACGTGGCCGCAATCAGGTGGCGATCGCCGGAGAAGAGGATCCCGATCTGTCCGAGATCGCGGCGCTTCATCCAGGCCCCCATCCTGCCCCGACGCCAGTGGAAGACGAGGTCGCCTGATCGTCCGTTAGCGCTATCAGTAGAGTGATCCCATGGCAGCACCACAGCATCTCGGGGCTATACTGCACCGCAGAAAGTCCTAGACTGCGCCCGACCAAACGGAAGGGGTGGACATGGCCGAGTTCGAAAAGATCCTTATCGCCAACCGCGGCGAGATCGCGATCCGTGTGATGCGCGCGGCAAACGAGATGGGCAAGAAGACCGTCGCGGTCTATGCCGAGGAGGACAAGCTCAGCCTGCACCGCTTCAAAGCGGATGAGGCGTACCGCATCGGCGAAGGCATGGGCCCGGTGCAGGCTTATCTGTCGATCGAGGAGATCATCCGCGTCGCCAAGATGGCCGGTGCCGACGCGATCCACCCCGGATACGGCCTGCTCTCCGAGAACCCTGATTTCGTCGACGCCTGCACCGCCGCCGGCATCACCTTCATCGGCCCCAAGGCGCAGACCATGCGCGAGCTGGGCGACAAGGCCTCGGCCCGGCGCGTCGCCGTTCAGGCGGGTGTGCCGGTTATTCCGGCGACCGAGGTGCTGGGCGATGATATGGATGCGATCCGCCGCGAGGCCGCCGAGGTCGGCTACCCGCTGATGCTCAAAGCCAGCTGGGGCGGCGGCGGGCGCGGCATGCGGCCGATCATGAACGAGGGCGAGCTTGAGGAGAAGGTCCGCGAGGGCCGGCGCGAGGCCGAGGCCGCCTTTGGCAACGGCGAGGGCTACCTCGAAAAGATGATCATCCGCGCGCGCCATGTCGAGGTGCAGATCCTCGGCGACCAGCACGGCCAGATCTACCACCTGTGGGAGCGCGACTGCTCGGTGCAGCGCCGCAATCAGAAGGTCGTCGAGCGCGCGCCTGCCCCCTACCTCTCCGAAACCCAGCGCGAGAAGATCTGCAACCTCGGCAAGCAGATCTGCCAGCATGTGAACTATGAATGCGCCGGCACGGTCGAGTTCCTGATGGATATGGATTCGGGCGAATTCTACTTCATCGAAGTGAACCCCCGCGTGCAGGTCGAGCACACGGTGACCGAGGAGGTCACCGGCATCGACATCGTGCGCGCGCAGATCCTGATCGCCGAGGGCAAGTCGATTGTCGAGGCCACCGGCTGCGCCTCGCAATACGACGTGCAGCTCGACGGCCATGCGCTGCAGTGCCGGGTGACGACGGAAGACCCGCACAACAGCTTCATCCCCGACTATGGCCGGATCCAGACCTACCGCTCGGCCACCGGCCCCGGCATCCGCCTCGACGGCGGAACCGCCTATTCGGGTGCGGTGATCACCCGCTTTTACGACTCGCTGCTGACCAAGGTGACGGCGCGCGCCCAGACGCCCGAGATGGCGATCGCGCGGATGGACCGCGCGCTGCGCGAGTTCCGCATCCGGGGCGTCTCCACGAACATTGATTTCGTGATCAACCTGCTCAAGCACCCGACCTTCCTGTCGAACCAGTACACCACCAAGTTCATCGACACGACGCCGGACCTGTTCAAATTCGACACGCGCCGTGACCGGGCCACCCGGCTCTTGACCTATGTCGCCGACATCACCGTCAACGGTCATCCCGAGACCGAGGGCCGCGTGCTGCCCGCGCGCGATGCCAAGCCGCCGCGTGCGCCCGCCCCGCGCGGTCAGGAAATCAAGCCCGGCACGCGGCAGATCCTCGACGAGCAGGGCCCACAGGCCGTGGCCGATTGGATGAAGGCGCAAAAGCAGCTCCTGATCACCGACACCACGATGCGCGACGGCCATCAGTCGCTGCTGGCGACCCGGATGCGGTCGATCGACATGATCCGCGTCGCGCCGAGCTACGCGGCCAACCTGTCGGGGCTGTTCTCGGTCGAATGCTGGGGCGGGGCCACCTTCGACGTGGCCTACCGTTTCTTGCAGGAGTGCCCGTGGCAGCGGCTGCGCGACATTCGCGCCGCGATGCCCAACATCATGACGCAGATGCTGCTGCGCGCCTCGAACGGCGTGGGCTACACCAACTATCCCGACAACGTGGTACAGGGCTTCGTGAAACAGGCCGCGACCTCGGGCGTCGACGTGTTCCGCGTGTTCGACAGTCTGAACTGGGTCGAGAACATGCGCGTCGCGATGGATGCGGTGATCGAGGCCGAGAAGGTCTGCGAAGGCACGATCTGCTACACCGGCAACATGCTCGATACCTCGCGCGACAAGTACGACCTGAAATACTACGTCGCCATGGCCAAGGATCTCGAGAAGGCGGGCGCGCATGTGCTTGGCCTGAAGGATATGGCGGGCCTGCTGAAGGCCCCTGCCGCAACCAAGCTCTTCACCGCGCTGAAGGAGGAGGTCGGTCTGCCGATCCACTTCCACACGCACGACACCTCAGGTGCCGCGATCTCGACCGTGCTGGCGGCCTCGGCGGCCGGTGTCGATGCGATCGACGCGGCGATGGACAGCTTCTCGGGCAACACCTCGCAGCCGACGCTGGGCTCGATCGTCGAGGCCCTCGATCAGACCGACCGCGATACCGGGCTCGATGTCGAGGCGATCCGCGAGATCTCGAACTACTTCGAGCAGGTCCGCGCGCATTATGCCGCCTTCGAGAGCGGCCTTCAGGCCCCGGCCTCCGAGGTCTACCTGCACGAGATGCCCGGCGGCCAGTTCACCAACCTCAAGGCACAGGCCCGCAGCCTCGGCCTCGAAGAGCGTTGGCATCAGGTCGCCAAGACCTATGCCGAGGTGAACATGATGTTCGGCGACATCGTGAAGGTGACCCCCTCCTCCAAGGTCGTGGGTGACATGGCGTTGATGATGGTGAGCCAGGGGCTCACCCGCGAGCAGGTCGAGGACCCGAACCACGACGTGTCCTTCCCCGACAGCGTCATCGACATGATGAAGGGCAACCTCGGCCAGCCGCCGGGCGGATGGCCGACCGCGCTGCAGCAAAAGGTGCTCAAGGGTGAAAAGCCGCTCACGGATCGTCCGGGCAAGCACCTAAAGCCCGTGGACTTCGAAGCCGCGCGCGCCGAGGCGATGGAGGCCACCGGCGAGGCCACGATCGACGACGAGGATCTCAACGCCTACCTGATGTACCCCAAGGTCTTTACCGACTACGCCAAGCGTCATCAGCAATACGGCCCCGTCCGTACCCTGCCGACGCGGACTTTCTTCTACGGCATGGAGCAGGGTGAGGAGATCTCGGCCGAGATCGATCCGGGCAAGACGCTGGAAATCCGACTGCAGGCGGTGGGCGAAACCACCGACGAGGGCGAGGTCCGGGTGTTCTTCGAGCTCAACGGCCAGCCGCGCACGATCCGCGTTCCCAACCGCAAGGTCGCGGCCAAGACCGCCAAGCGGCCCAAGGCCGAGCCGGGCAACCCCGCCCATGTCGGTGCGCCGATGCCCGGCGTGGTCTCGACCGTCGCGGCGCAGGCCGGAATGAAGGTCAAGCAGGGCGACATGCTGCTGACCATCGAGGCGATGAAGATGGAGACCGGCCTGCACGCCGAGCATGACGGTGTCATTAAGGCGGTCCACGTCACCCCCGGCGCCCAGATCGACGCCAAGGACCTGCTTGTCGAGATCGAATGACGGCGGGCCCTGTCGGTTAGGTCGAAACAGCCCCCACGGCCCGGTCCCTGCGATCGGGCTGTGTCGTATCGGGTGACAGCCCCGCCTGCCCCGCCCCGCCGGAGAAATCCGCGCGGGGCGTCGTTTTTGTGCTTGCGGCCCCCCGCTGCCTTGGCTACATCCGCCACACGAAACGGAAGCGGGTGTAGCTCAGGGGTAGAGCATTACCTTGCCAAGGTAAGGGTCGAGAGTTCGAATCTCTTCACCCGCTCCAGTTTCGATCCCCCCAAGATCAGCCGACAGTCACGCCGCAAGCGTGGCTTTTCGTTTGCGACATCCTCTTTTCGGCTTCCGCGAGGTCCGGCGAATTTTCCGCTTTGCCCCCTTGCACCGCTCCGCCAGCTTGGCTAAATCCGCCCCACGAAACGGATGCGGGTGTAGCTCAGGGGTAGAGCATTACCTTGCCAAGGTAAGGGTCGAGAGTTCGAATCTCTTCACCCGCTCCAGTTTCGGTCTCCTCCACATCGTCCACGCGGTCTTGGCCCCGGCTCCCTCGCCGCCTATAGGTGCGTCGAAACCAGCTGAGGGATGACATGCGGACCGCCAAGATCACCCGCACCACCGCCGAGACGTCGATTGAGGTCGAGATCGATCTCGACGGCACCGGCGCCTATGACAACCAGACCGGCGTCGGCTTCTTCGACCATATGCTCGACCAGCTGTCGCGCCATGCGCTGATCGACATGACCGTGCGGGCCAAGGGCGATCTGCACATCGACGATCACCACACGGTCGAGGACACGGGCATCGCGCTGGGTCAGGCATTGGCCAAGGCGCTGGGCGACAAGCGCGGCATCCGCCGCTACGGCGCGTGCCTTCTCGCCATGGACGACGCGCAGGTGCGCTGCGCACTCGATCTTTCGGCGCGGCCCTTCCTGATCTGCAACCTTGACTTCCGCGCTTCCAAGATCGGCAGCTTCGACACCGAACTGGTGCAGGAATTTTTTCAGGCGCTGTCGACGCATGGCGGCATCACGCTCCACATCGACCGCATCCACGGCCACAACGCGCATCACGTCGCCGAGGCCGCCTTCAAGGCCGTCGCCCGCGCGCTGCGCGAAGCGGTGGAGCCCGATCCGCGCCGCTCGGATGCCATTCCCTCGACCAAGGGGGCACTATGAGCCTCACCGCGCTGATCGACTACGAGAGCGGCAATCTGCACTCCGCCCAAAAGGCCTTCGAGCGGATGGCACGCGAAGGCGATGCAGGCGAGGTCATCGTCACCTCGCGCCCCGAAGACGTGGCCCGCGCCGACCGGATCGTGCTGCCGGGCGACGGGGCCTTTCCGCACTGCCGGAACGCGCTCTCGGCCCAACCCGGCCTCTTTGAGGCACTGGTCGAGGCGGTCGAGGTCAAGGGGCGCCCGTTCTTGGGCATCTGCGTAGGCATGCAGCTTCTGGCCGAAATCGGTCATGAGTACGAGCGTACCGAGGGTCTGGGCTGGATTGCGGGCGAGATCGTGAAGATCGAGCCTTCGGATCGCAGCCTCAAGGTACCGCACATGGGTTGGAACGATCTGGTCATCGACCGGCCACACCCGGTGCTGGAAGGCATCTCGACCGGCGATCATGCCTATTTCGTGCACAGCTGGCAGTTTCGCCCCACCGACCCCGATACGCTGCTCGCGCATGTCGACTATGGCGGACCGGTGACGGCGGTGGTGGGCCGCGGCAACGTGGTGGGTGCGCAATTCCACCCCGAGAAAAGCCAGACGGCGGGGCTGCGGCTCATCGCCAACTTCCTGAACTGGACACCCTGACGACAAAAGGCCCGCGCCGAGCGCGGGCCTTTCTCGTTTCACGTGAAGAGTTCACTTCAAGAAAGCGGCGAGATCCTCATAGAGCTTGTCGGCGTGGGTCGCGGTGAGGCCATGCGGCGCATCAGCGTATTCCTTGAGCGTGGCGTTCGAGCCGATCAACTTGGCGGCGCGGCGGCCCGAAGGGTCGATCGGCACCGTCTCGTCCTTGCCCCCGTGCACCACCAGCGTCGGCACCTTGAAGGCGGACATGTCACCGGTGAAGTCGGTCTTGCCGAAGGCATCCACGCAATCGAGCGTGGCCTTGGGGCTCGCCTGCATCGCCATCATCAGCGACCAGTGCAACGCACCCTCGCTGACCTTGTTGCCATAGAAGGTCTTGAAGAACGTC
This sequence comes from uncultured Limimaricola sp., assembly GCF_964022235.1. Classification (NCBI taxonomy): domain Bacteria; kingdom Pseudomonadati; phylum Pseudomonadota; class Alphaproteobacteria; order Rhodobacterales; family Paracoccaceae; genus Limimaricola; species uncultured Limimaricola sp. The sequence continues at coordinate 332,232 of NZ_CAXHZL010000003.1, forward strand.
TTCAGAAACTCGGGCCGGTCCTTGCGCAGGCCGTCCTTGATGCCTTCGAACACGTCGGCGGTGACGCCATCGGGGTTCTTGTCGGATTTGAGCATCCCCGGCGCCACCGAGGAGATCAGCCCGGCGGCGCGAAGATTGCGCCCGTCGTGGCGCGACATGTAGCGGGCGACCTCGCCGCCGCCCATCGAGAAGCCGATGATGGCGGCGTCCTTGAGGTCCAGCTCGCGCATAACCGTGTCGAGGTCATCGGCCATGGTGTCATAGTCGTAACCCGCAAAGGGCTGGCCGGACCGGCCAAAGCCGCGTCGATCATAGGCGACGACCCGGTGGCCGGCCTCGGCGAGCCGGACCGCCTGGTACTCCCAACTGTCGGAGTTGAGCGGCCAGCCGTGGATCAGCACCACGGGGCGGCCTTCACCCCAATCCTTCACGTAGAGCTGCGTCTGGTCCTTGGTGGTCACGAGGGGCATGCGGTGTCCTTCCTTGGTCATTCTGACCTTGCTCGTCCTAGCCTAGTTCGTTCTGGCCTCGGTCATTCTGACAGGAAACCAGCACGCCCCCTTCGCTGTTCCGGCGCTACTGCACCTTCTGCCAGATGCCACCCTCGCGGCAAAAGCCCAGCACGCAGCCCGAAACCGACAGGCGATTGCCCGCGAGCACGAGCTTGGAGTTGTAGGTCTTGCCATTGTCCGGGGCAAAAACCTTTCCGCGGTACTCGCCACCGCCCTTGGCCACCGTCTCGGAGATGATGTTGCGCCCAAGGTTGGGCGAGACGATCTCGACACCGCCCGGACCATAGGCCTTGACCAGCTGGCCGCAGAGTTGCGCGCCGCAGGGCGTGACCTGCACGAGGCCGCTATTTCCGTTGTCGTCCGGCGCGGTGCGCCAGATCCCCTCCAGCGGGTCGGCCATGGCCGCCCCTGCCATCCCGATCAGCGCGCAGACCGCGATCGCCAGTCTCTTCATGGTTGTCTCCTCCCTAGAGATGGAGGGAGCAGACGACGACGCCCGCAATCTGGCAAGGCTGACGCGGCGTTGCATCCGAAGCCCCCGCATGCCACAGCGCGGGCGCAACATCTGCCTTCGGAGACCTTGCCATGATCCTCTACCCCGCCATCGACCTCAAGGACGGCCAAGCCGTGCGCCTGCTGCGCGGCGAGATGGACAAGGCGACCGTGTTCAACGACGACCCCACGGCCCAGGCACGCGCCTTCGTCGAAGCCGGGACCGAATGGCTGCACCTCGTGGACCTGAACGGCGCCTTCGCGGGCGCGCCGGTGAACGGCGATGCAGTCGAAGCGATTCTCAAGGCCTGCCCCGGCGTACCCGCACAGCTTGGCGGCGGCATCCGCGACATGGCGACGATCGAGACGTGGATCGAAAAGGGCCTCGCGCGGGTCATCCTCGGCACCGTAGCGGTCGAGAACCCCGAACTCGTACGCGAAGCCGCACGCGCCTTTCCGGGACAGGTTGCCGTCGGCCTCGACGCCCGCGAGGGGCGCGTCGCGACGCGCGGCTGGGCAGAGGAGACCGACGTGATGGTCACGGATCTCGCAAAGAGCTTCGAGGATGCGGGCGTAGCGGCGATCATCTACACCGACATCGCCCGTGACGGCGCGATGGCCGGGCCGAACGTGGCGGCGACCGAGGCTCTGGCGCGCGCCGTGTCGATCCCGGTGATCGCCTCCGGCGGCGTCTCGTCGCTGGACGACCTCAAGGCGCTCAAACAGACCGGCGTGATCGCGGGCGCGATCTCGGGCCGCGCGCTCTACGATGGTGCGATCGACCTCGCCGAGGCGCTGACCCTGCTCAAAGGCTGACATAAAGAGGCGCCGCGCGATCTCTTGCGCGACGCCTGCGTCTTTACTCTCGAAATACTCACGGCGACTGCTCGATCAGGGGCGCGCCGGTTCGGGGTTCACTCTCCCGCCGCGGCCTTGGCGAACTTCTCCAAAGCGCCTTCCATCTTCTCGATGGCTTCGAGATCGTCGTCCACTTCGAGGTCGTCGAAGGTTTCCTCCGGTTCCTCATAGGCGACCATCACCTGCCCCGATCCGTCGTCATAGGCGAGGATCTTGAGCGGCAGATAAAGCCCGGCGAGCGGATCCTCCTGCATCACAGGGGTGCCAAGCTGCGGGTTGCCGAAGATGAGGAGCTGGCTGTCGGCCAGCGTCATGCCGACCTCCTTGGCCCCTGCCCCGTGATCGACGCGCGCAAACACGGTCGCCCCGGCTTCGGTCACGGCAGCCTCGAGTCGGTCCATCACTTCCGCGACGGTGCCGGTGGCTTGCATGGTTTCGGTTTCGGCCATGGCGGGGGCCGCGAGGGTGGCGGCCGCGAGGCCTGCGATCATCGTGCGTTTCATGTGAAATGCTCCTGTCATTCTGCCTCTTCAACGGGTTGCGCCCCATTCCGTTCCGGGCACTGGCCCCTGTGTCGCATCGGCGCTAGAAGGGCCGCGACCGCAGGAGGGCCGCCCATGCTCAAGACCCGCATCATCCCCTGTCTCGACGTGGCCGATGGCCGCGTGGTGAAGGGGGTCAACTTTGTGGACCTGCGCGATGCGGGCGATCCGGTGGATGCCGCGCGCGCCTATGACGCGGCAGGCGCCGACGAGCTGTGCTTTCTCGACATCCACGCCACGCACGAGAATCGCGGAACGATGTTCGATCTGGTGCGACGGACGGCAGAGAGCTGCTACATCCCGCTCACCGTGGGTGGCGGCGTGCGCAGCCATCACGACGTGCGCGCCCTGCTGCTTGCAGGGGCCGACAAGGTGAGCTTCAATTCGGCGGCGGTGGCCGATCGTACGGTCGTCACCGAGGCCGCGCAGCGCTTTGGCGCGCAATGCATTGTCGTGGCGATCGACGCCAAGACGGTGGAGCCGGGCCGTTGGGAAATTTTCACCCACGGCGGACGCCGCCCCACCGGCATCGACGCGGTCGAATTCGCGCGCGACATGGAGGCGCGCGGCGCAGGCGAGATCCTTCTCACCTCCATGGACCGCGATGGCACGCGGGCTGGGTTCAACCTGCCCCTGACGCGCGCGGTCTCGGATGCAGTCGACATCCCCGTGATCGCATCGGGCGGCGTCGGCACGCTCGACCACCTCGTCGAGGGCGTGACCGAAGGCGGGGCCAGCGCGGTGCTGGCGGCATCGATCTTCCACTTCGGCACCCACACCATCGCCGAGGCCAAGGCACATATGCAGGCCGCCGGCATTCCGATGAGGATCGCATGAGCCTGCATGATCTCGCCGCCACGATTCTCGCACGCCGCGGCGCCGATCCCGCCTCTAGCTGGACCGCCAAGCTGCTGGCCAAAGGCCCCGAGAAATGCGCTGAGAAGTTCGGCGAGGAGGCCGTCGAGGCGATCATCGAGGCGGTGAAGGGCGACCGCGAAAAGCTCGCCTCGGAGGCCGCTGACGCGCTCTACCACCTGCTTGTGATGTGCGCTTCGCGCGACGTGACGCTGGACGACATCGAGGCGGAACTGGCGCGTCGCGAGGGGCAGTCTGGCCTCGCCGAGAAGGCCTCTCGCAAGACATAAAAAAAGCCCGGGCAGTGCCCGGGCCTGAAGGTGTGGAACGAGGGACAGTGAAATGAAACGCATATGTTCCAGATACGCGCTTCCTATGAAACGATCTTACCACAGTTTGGTTCCACGAGAAGTGGTGCTCCCAGACTCGTGAAAGCCCCGTCAACCGTTCCGCGCCAGCCTCAGGACTGTCCCCGCGCCGCGTAAAGTGCCACGGCAGCGGCGTTCGAGACGTTGAGCGAGCCAAAGCCCCCCGCCGCATCGATTCGCACCAGCGCATCGCAGGTCTCGCGCGTCCGCTCGCGCAGCCCCGGCCCCTCGGCCCCGAGCACGAGCGCCACTGGCCGATCCCGCTTGCCCTCGAGAGCCTCTTCGATGGAGGTTTCTGCCTCACCGGCCAGACCCAGCACCAGATAGCCCATCTCCTTGAGCCGCCCCATGGTGTCGGCGAGGTTGCGCACCCGCAGGTAGGGCTGGCGTTCCAGCGCGCCGGAGGCGGTCTTGGCCAGCGCCCCGGTCTCCGGGGCCGAATGGCGCTGCACGCCGATCACGGCAAGCGCGCCGAAAACCTCCGAAGAGCGCAGGATCGCGCCGACATTGTGCGGATCGGTTACCCGGTCGAGCAGGAGCAGGCGCGGCGGGCCGTTCCGCTCACCGCCCAGCGCCACGTCGTCGAGCGAGCCCCAATCAAGCGGCTTGACCTCAAGGGCCGCGCCCTGGTGCACCGAATCCGGATCGATCGGTGCCGCGAACTTGCGCGGGTCCGAAATCTCCGGCTCCATGCCGCTCGCCGCGATGGCGTCTTCGAGCTTGCCTTGCGCGTTCAGCGTCACCACGAGACGCAGCCGCTCGCGGCGCGGGTTCAAAAGCGCATCGCGCACCGCGTGCAAGCCAAAGAGCCAGACCGTCTCGGCGGCCGAGGCGCGCTTGGACTGTTCCTTCTCGATCACCCATTTCGGCTTTTTCATCACGCTCTCCGCTTGGCTCAGGCCCCGCCTGATTGCGCGCTTGAGGCCGCGAAGTCCAGCCGAAGCGGCAGGAGGGACGCGCCGTCGGGGAAGCCGGTTTTTGAGGTTGACGCCCTGAGGCACAGCGCCTATTCCCGCTCTCGCACCGGGTCGAGGCCCGGCTGCGGGCGACGAGCTGCAAGGTGCGGCAGCGGACTGTAACTCCGCCGGGGAGACCCACGCCTGGTTCGATTCCAGGGTCGCCCACCACCCCCCCTTTTTGCGAGATGGTGGTTTGACCGCCCCACCGAACCCTGCCTAGGGTCGCTTTCGGACGTGCGAGGCGCGGGCGGGGGCACGCATGGGACAATTCAACATCGTCATCATCGGCCAATCGGGCCGGATCGAAGCCGAGGCGCTTTTGCTCGCGGCCTCACTGCGCGCCAATGCCCCGGGATTTGCGGGCAAACTTCTGGTGGCCGAGCCGCAGCCCGGACCGCTCTGGCCAGAGGATCCGAGGATGAGCGCCGAGGGCCGGGCCATGCTGGGCGAGTTGGGCGCAGAAATCCTGCCCTTCGAGAACCAGCATTTCGGCGCCGCCTATCCGTATGGCAACAAGATCGAGGCACTGGGCCGGATGCCCGCCGCTCCGTTCCTGTTTCTCGACAGCGACACGCTGGTGCTGGGCGAGATCGACGCGTTGCCAATCGACACGGTGCCCCCCGCCGCCTCGATGCGGCGCGAGGGGACGTGGCCGGTCGAGGACGTCTACTGGCCCGGCTACACCGCGAGTTGGCGGTCGCTCTACGATCGATTTGGCCTCGATTTCGAAAGCTCGCTCGACCCCTCATGGCCGGACGAGTTCTGGAAGCGCTACCTCTATTTCAACGCGGGCTGGTTCTGCGGGCCGGACGCACGGGCCTTTGGCGCGCGTTTTGCCGAATTCGCGGTGGCGATCCGCGATGCTCCCCCGCGCGAGGTGGCGCTTCAGCCCTTCGATCCTTGGCTCGATCAGGTGGCGCTGCCTCTGGTGATCCACAGCATTGGTGGCGGTCGCCCCGGTCCGGAGCTCTCCGGCCTCGATGGCGCGATCACCTGCCATTACCGCACCTTCCCGCTGCTCTATGCGCGAGAGGATGACCGGGTGGTCGAGGTACTGGAGCGCGTTGCCGCGCCGAACCGGCTCAAGAAGCTGCTCAAGCGTCACGAGCCGATCCGACGCATGGTCTATCAAGGCCGCGGCACCAAGGCCCGCGCCCTGTTCGACCGCGCGGCCCTGCCCGCCGAGGAAAAGGAAATCCGAACCATCCTGCGCGCCCACGGGTTCTGGATAAGGTGACACTGCGATAGCCACCCCGGTACCAAAGGAGGCCATGATGACCCAAGACATGCTGTTTCAGGGATGGGGTGGCCTGGTTCGGACCCTGATCGTCGGCACTCTGGCCTATGTCGGGCTCGTGACGTTCCTGCGTATCTCGGGCAAGCGGACGCTGGCCAAGCTCAATGCCTTCGACCTTGTGGTGACCGTGGCGCTCGGCTCTACACTGGCGACGATCCTGCTGTCGAAAAGCGTGGCCTTGGCCGAGGGCTTCACCGCCTTCGCCCTGCTGATCGGGCTGCAATACCTCGTGGCGAAGGGGTCGGTCCTGTGGCCCGGCTTTGCCAAGACCATGCGGTCCGAGCCGAGGCTGCTCATGCACCGGGGCCAGATCCTGCACGCGGCGCTACGCCACGAGCGGGTGACCGAGGAAGAGCTGCTTTCGGTGATCCGCACCAACACCGGCGCGGCCCTTGGCGACATCGCGTCGGTGGTGCTCGAGAGCGACGGCTCGTTCAGCGTGATCCCCAAGCCCGGCGAGGGCGACGTGGCGCAGTTCGCCGATGCCGACCTGCCGGACCGGGGTTGATGCGATCACTCGATTGCGTAGACGAGGCTGACGCCTGCCGAGACCTCCACCTCGCCCTGTGCGATGGGCACACCCGAATCGGCAGCCATGCGCATCTGCATCATTGGCTGCGGGCCGTAGTTCGCCCCTGTTTCCGACAGCGACAGGATCTCGCCCAATTCCACACCGGCAGCCTCGGCATAGAGCGCGGCCCGGGCCTTGGCGTCGGCCACGGCGGCGCGACGGGCCTCGTCATGCGCGGCGGCCTGGTCGGCCAACGCGAACTCGATGCCTTCGAGGCGGTTCGCCCCCTCGCCCACCGCCGCGTCGAGCACAGCGCCCAGACCATCGAGATCGGTCACGCGCAGCTCGACCATCGTGGTCGCGACAAAGCCCACTGGCTCGGGCTGGTCATCGCGCATCCGCGAATAATCGCGATCAAGGCTGAGCTGGCCGGTCTGGACGTTCTCGGGTGTGATGCCTGCTTCCGTCAGCCGCTCCAGCACCTTGCCCATCGAGGCGTTCATCGCATCGAGCGCCGCTCGCGCGGTTTCGGCGGTCTCGCTGACCCCGAGGCGGACGCGCGCCATCTCGGGGGCCGCGCGCACGTGACCCTCGCCCGAGACGGCGATGCTGCGCGGCGATGTCAAAGGCGTTTGCGGCGACTGGGCCATTGCGGGGGCGGCAAGCCCGGCTGCGAGGACGAGGGCTGTGAGGCGAGCGTGTTTCATGGAATCCTCCTGCTTTGGCGCGCATCGAACGCCCCGTCGCCGCAGGACGCAAGTGGCACGCGATCACAACCGCAGGGCAGCGGGTTGCGCGCGCGGAAAGCTGCCTGCAAAATACAGCCGGACTGGCGCGTCTGTTCCCGGACCCCGCCAGTGATGCTAAGGCCTGCCGCATGATACCCAACTTCGCCCTGCTGCTCTCTCTCGAGGGCCTGAGACTTTTGCACCGCGGTCCCGATGGCTGGAGCCGCGTGGGCGAAGTGCCGCTCGATAGCGCCGATCTGGCGGGCGATCTGGCGCGGCTGCGCGGACGTGCCCGCGACCTCGCGCCCGAGGGGATGCGCACCAAGCTGCTCATTCCCAACGACCAGATTCGTTACCTCGCGCTCGATGGAGCCCGCGACGCGGGCGAGGTCGCCACCGCGCTCGAAGGGGCGACCCCCTACCCGGTGAGCGATCTGGTGATCGACTATGTGATCCGCGACGGGCGCACCCATGTCGCGGCGGTCGCGCGTGAGACGCTAGACGAGGCCGAGACCTTCGCGCGCGAACACGCGCTCGACCCCGTAAGCTTTGCCGCCGTGCCCATGGCGGACGGGTTTCCCGCCGAACCGGTGTTCGGCGCCGTCTCCGGCCTCGACGCGCCGATCGAGCGGGACGATACGCCCGTTCATGAGCGTCCGGCACGGCCGGAGGTCGATGGCCCACAAGCCGTTCCGACTCCTGAGGAGCAAGCGACACCGTTCGAGGCCCCGGCTCCGGTCGAAAATGCCCTCCCCGATGAAGGGGGCGCGTCGATCGAAACATTGGATCAGGAAGGGGACACCCCTGATCCTTTCCCTGTAGAAGCTCCCGAACCGGAGGCCTCGCCCGCGGTCGACATGACTGACACACCGGCAAGGCCTGCCGTCACGGAGGAGACCGATGCGATCCCGGCGCCCGAGGCACCGGTCAAGCCCGACCTGCCCGATGATGCGGATGAGGATCTCTTCGCCACGCCTGCGGCCCCGGAGCGCACCGCGCCCCTGCCGCAAGCCAATGCCCCCGTGATGCCCGACTTGCCGAAGCCTGCCGCCGAGGCCAAGGACGCGCCCGAACCTCTCCCGCAGCCCGAGGCAGCGCAGGCTGCTCCGCGTCCCGCCCCGCCACCGGCCAGCCCCGTGCTGCCGCCGCACGGAGCCGAAACCGCCGCCTTGGATACCGAGGCCGAGATCGACCCGGCCCTGGCCACCCGCCGGATCATGCCGCCTGCAATGCCACGACCGGGCGCCCCGCCCGCGGCGATGCCCGCCGTGCCCCCAGCCGACACCGACGCACCGGGTGATGCCGAAGCAACGGCTCTCGCCGCCGGTGCGGCGCTGGTCGCGCCTGCCGAAACCGCAGCGCCCGCCCGCCCCGCGCCCGTCCCTTCGCCCGTGCGCACGGCCCCCAACCGCTCCGACCGGGCCAGCGAACGCGAGCGCATGACCGTCTTTGGGGCGCGCCGCCCCGAGCCTGCCGCCCGGACCAATCGTCTTGCCCTGATCGGTGCCGCGATCGCGTTGGTGCTGCTCGTGGTGCTGGCCGGGATGTGGGTGCGCGCCGACGATCCCGACCCGCAGGCCGGGCTTCTGCGCGATACCGCCGCCGACACCCCAGCCGCCACTGAGGCTCCGATCGCGCCCGAAGCGGCCACTGAGCGGGAAGACACCCCGACCGAGTTGGCCGCCGTTGCAGCACCGCTGCCCGATTATGACGACTTCCCTGCCCCCGCCATGACGCCGGGCACGACCGCCAGCCCGGCCGAGGCCGAGCGCATCTATGCCGCAACCGGGGTCTGGCTGCGTGCGCCGCGCCTGCCGCTGACGCCGCGCGCCGAGGCTCTGGGCAGCCCCATCGCCGCCGAGACCGAACCGACGCCGGTGGCCGCCATCGCGGCTGCACCACGGCTCGCAGCGGCCGCGCCTGATGGAGGTCTGGCCGCGCAGGCCGACCCGCCCCCGCCCGGCACCGTTTTCGAGCGCGATGCACGCGGCTTCATCGAGGCGACGGCTGAGGGCACGGTGACGCCGCAGGGGCTCGTCGTTTACGCGGGCCCGCCTCCCATTATCCCTCCTGCGCGCCCGGGCACGCAGGCGCCGCAGACGCCTGCCGAAACGAAGCCTGCCGAAACCTCTTCCGAGACGCCTGCCGCCGCCGAGTCCCTCGCAGGCGAGGACGTCACGATCCTGATCCCCGAGGTCCCCGCGCGCCCCGAGCAGCCGGAGGCGGCCCAAGGGCTGGACCTCCGGGACGGCCCACCGCCGGTCGTACCGCCGACCCGTCCCGGTACCGTTGCGCCACAGGAAGCCGCGCGGGACGACACCGAAACCGAGACGGAGAACGGGACACAGTCCGCCTCGCTAATCCCGCCGGGGGGCGTCGCGCTTGATGCGCTGCGCCCCGAATCTCGCCCGCAGGATGGCATTGGTCAGGACACCGACCCCCAAAAGGCGCAGGAGCCCCTCGTAGCCTTTGCCGGCCCCCGGCCGCCCTTGCGTCCCGAAGGCATCGCCCCCGACGCCCAAGGTCAGGTCGACGAGGCCGCCGAGGCGCAGGCCAACGCGCTGGCCGAGGCCGTGGGCGAAGCGCCAGAGGCCCCGCCCGTGCGCGCGACCGTGGCCGATGCGCTCGCCTCTCTGATGGCCGGAGCGCCCGATCCGCTGGCCAATGCCACGGCCTCCGCCGTACCGACGGCGCGCCGACCGGATGTGCGTCCCCGCAACTTCGACCGCGTCGTGGCCCAGACCCGTGCCCGTGCCGCTCCGGCGGCCCCCGTGGCCTCGGCCCCCGCCAGCGCGCCGCAGCCCGTCTCCGGTGCCACGGTCGCCCCAGATGGTCCGGTGCCCGGTAGCGTCGCCCGCGCCGCGACGCTCGACGGTGTCATCAACCTGCGCGACATCAACCTCATCGGCGTCTATGGCAAACCGGGGGCACGTCGTGCGCTGGTGCGGCTCGACAACGGGCGCTACCTGCGCGTCGGCATCGGCGACACCCTCGATGGTGGTCGCGTCTCGGCGATCGGCGATGACGTGCTGAACTACGTCAAACGCGGTCGCACGCTGGTCCTGCAAATCCCCGACTGACCGATCCTGCGGCGGAAACGCCATTCCTGCAGGCCTCCGCGTTGCCTTTGGCGCGCCTAGAGGCGATAGCAGGAAGATGCAGGGATTTCTTCTTCAAGCCACGATCTACCTCGGCGCGGCCGTGCTTGCCGTGCCGCTCGCCGCCCGTCTCGGCCTCGGCTCGGTGTTGGGCTATCTTGCCGCCGGGATCATCATCGGTCCCGCCACCGGGCTCGTGGGTGCCGAGACCGAGGATCTTCAGCACTTTGCTGAGTTCGGCGTGGTGATGATGCTGTTCCTGATCGGTCTGGAGCTTGAGCCGCGCGCGCTGTGGAACATGCGCCAGAGGCTGATAGGCTTGGGCGGGGTGCAGGTGGTGCTGACCACGGGCGCACTGTTCGGGGCGGGCACGCTGTTCGGGCTCGACCCGCGCGTGGCGCTGGCCACTGGGCTGATCTTCGCGCTGTCTTCGACCGCGATCGTGCTGCAGACCCTGTCGGAAAAGGGGCTGATGCAGACCCAAGGCGGGCGTTCGGTGTTTTCGGTGCTATTGACGCAGGACATCGCGGTGATCCCGATGCTGGCTCTGCTGCCGCTTCTGGCGATCTCAGGACACGGCGGCGGCGGCGGGGCGCATGAGACACCGGTCAACCCCGATGCGCCGGGCGCCAAGGAGGTCGAGGCTGCCCGCACCCTGATCGAGAACCTGCCCGGCTGGGCGGTGACGCTGGTCACTCTGGGCGCCGTGGCCGTTGTTGTGCTGGCGGGCATCTATCTTACGCGTCCGGTGTTTCGCTATATCCACCACGCCCGGCTGCGCGAGCTCTACACCGCGCTGGGCCTGCTGATGGTGGTCTCGATCGCGGTGCTGATGGAGCTTGTGGGCCTGTCCCCGGCGCTGGGCACCTTTCTGGCGGGCGTCGTGCTCGCCAACTCCGAGTTTCGCCACGAACTCGAGAGCGATCTCGAACCCTTCAAGGGGCTGCTGCTGGGGCTGTTCTTCATCACCGTGGGGGCAGGCATCGATTTCGGGGTGCTGCTGGGCAACCCGCTCAAGATAGCGGCGCTGACGCTCGGGGTGATCGTCATCAAGGGCAGCGTGCTCTACCTGCTAGCCCGGATGGCGAGAATGCACACGCGTGACCGCTGGCTGTTCACTCTGGCGCTGGCGCAGGCGGGCGAGTTCGGCTTCGTGCTGTCCTCCTTCTCGCTGCAGCAAGGCGTACTCGCCTCGGACGAGGCCGAGATCATCCGGCTGGTGATCGCGCTGTCGATGCTGGTCACGCCCCTGCTCTTCATCCTCTACGAACAGCTGTCCTCGCGTACCGCCAAGGCGCCCGACCCCGACCCCGACGAGATCGACCGCGAAGCACCGATCATCATCGCCGGCATCGGCCGCTTCGGTCAGGTGGTGAGCCGACTGGTGCAGGGGGCAGGCTTCGAGACGGTGGTGCTCGATCATGACATGGACATGGTCGACACGATGCGCCGTTTCGGATTTTCGGGGTTCTTCGGCGACCCGACGAGGCCCGACATCCTGCACGCGGCAGGGCTGGAAACGGCGAAAGTGCTGGTGGTAGCGCTCGACGACCGGCAGGCAGCGCTCAAGCTGGTGCGCCATGCCCGTGCGACGCGGCCCGACCTGCACATCGTGGCCCGTGCCTATGACCGCGAGCATGTCTACCAGCTCTACCAGGCTGGGGCGAACGACATCGTGCGCGAGCTGTTCGATTCGAGCCTGCGCGCAGGGCGCTACGTGCTCGAACATATCGGGCTGTCACGATTCGAGGCTTCGGAGCTGGAGATGGCCTACTACCATCAGGACCGCGCCGGTGTGCGTGAGCTGGCGCAGCTTTGGAAACCCGGCATCCCGGTGTCTCAGAACCCCGAATACGTGAAGCGGGCGAAGGCACTGAACAAGGATCTCGAAACCACGATTCTCGGACGGCTTCAGCCACAAAGCGAGACGCCCGAAACCGACGAGACCGTCGGCTATCGCAGCAAGGATCGAAGCTGAGCACTCAGCCGTCGCTCACACCCGCTTCGGCAAAGCTCGCCATGCCCGAGTGGCAAGCCAGCGCCCCCTTCAGCACGCCGATCGCCAGCGCGCCCCCAGACCCTTCACCCAGCCGCAGCCCCAGCGACAACAGCGGCGCCTTGCCGAGCGCTTCGAGCAGCCGCGCATGGGCGCTCTCGGCGCTCTGGTGTCCGGCGACCGCGTGATCCAGTATACCAGGCGCCGCGCGGTGCAGCACCAGCGCTGCGGTGCTGCAGATGAAACCATCGAGGATCACCGGGATGCGGTGGTGGCGTGCGGCGAGGATCGCGCCCGCCATCGCCGCGATCTCGCGACCGCCAAGCTGGCGCAGCACTTCGAGCGGGTCGGTTTCGCCGTTGAGGCGGGCCACGCCTTGCGCCACAGCCTCAACCTTGCGCGCAAGACCCGGGTCATCGACCCCGGTGCCACGACCGGTCCAATCCTGCGCTATCCCACCCTCGAGCGCCATCGCGATGGCCGAGGCCGAGCAGGTGTTGCCGATGCCCATCTCGCCCGCCACCAGCAGGTCGGCCTCGGGGTCCACCGCCGCCCAGCCAACGCCCATGGCGGCGACCAGATCCGCCTCGGACATCGCCGGGCCTTCGACGAAATCCCCGGTTGGTCGATCGAGATCGATCGGATGGACCGTCATCGTCGCGCCGAAGGCTTGGGCCAGTTGGTTCACGGCGGCACCGCCCGCCTCGAAATTGCCGACCATCTGCGCCGTCACCGCCGCCGGAAAGGCCGAGACGCCGCGTTCCACCACGCCATGGTTGCCCGCGAACACCACCACCTGCGGCCGCGCCAGCCGTGGTCGCGCCGTGCCGCGCCAGCCCGCGTACCAGATCGCCAGATCCTCGAGCCGGCCCAAGGCGCCCGCGGGCTTGGTCAATTGGGCGTTGCGGGCCTGTGCAGCTTGGGTGGCGGCCGCATCTGCATCGGGCAGATCGCGCAGCCGGGCGCGCAGCCCAGCGAGATCGGAGAAGGGGGAAGTCATGCGTGTCCTCGTTGCATCGCGGCTCCCGCCTGCCTAACCCTAGGGGACAGGTTTTGAAAAGAGGTCCCCATGCTTCAGCCAATCCGCGCAGCTTTTGGACTTCTGACGCGTCTGCCGGTCCGCCCGGCTCCGGTGCAACCCGAGGGCGTCTGGGCCTTTCCCTTGGCCGGTCTCGCCGTGGGGGCGGTGGCGGGGATCGGATACTGGGCTGCGCTGGCGATCGGCCTGCCCCCCGGCCCGGCAGCGGCACTGGCCCTGACGGCGCTGATCCTGCTCACCGGCGGGCTGCACGAGGACGGGCTCGCCGATTGCGCAGACGGGCTCTGGGGTGGGTTCGAACGGGCCGGACGGCTCGAGATCATGCGCGACAGCCGGGTTGGCAGCTATGGCGTGCTGGCCGTCGGAACGTCGCTGCTGATTCGCTGGTCCGCCTTGGTGGTGGTCGGGCCTTGGGGCTTGGTCATCGCGGCGGTGCTGAGCCGGGCCGGAATGCTCTGGCCGATGATGCGGCTACCGCATGCCCGCGAAGACGGGCTGGCTCGGCTTTCGGGGCGACCTTCGGGGCGGGCGCTGGGGCTGGCTTGCGCCGTGGCCGCCCTGCTCGTGTTGCCGCTGGCAGGATGGAGCCTCCTCTGGCTTGCCCCGGCCGTGGCGCTGGCCGCACATTGCGCCACGACCTTGGCGCGCGCCAAGATCGGCGGTCAGACCGGCGACGTCCTCGGCGCGACCCAGCAACTGTCGGAGATGGCCGCCCTGTTGGTGCTTGCGGCGCTGGTCTAATCGTCGCAGTCGAGCGCGGCGCCAAAGCCTTCGGCGCCAAGCGCACCGATGTCGCGCGCCGAGAGGGCGTCGTCCGCAAGCCGCACCGCCATCACGCGCCGCCAACCTGCATCCGCAAGCACGAGCTCCAGACCCGATCCGCAGTCGCGTACCCCGCCCGAGATCTCCGCCTCGCCGAACCGATGGTTCGTCAGCCCCTCCAGCTCTGCCACCTGCTCGAGCGCGCCGTCCCGCATCCGCCAGACCCGCAGCACGCGGGCAAGGTGCGGCCGGTCGACATAAGCCAGTTCGATGCCGCCATCGCCGTCGAGATCTGCGGGCGGCAGCGGGGCGAGCCAGCGATGCGGGGTCCCGATGAATGGCGTCGCGGCCACGAGGCCCTCGGCCCCGTAGACCGAAAGCCGCGCGCCCTGCGCCGCGTCGGTTTCGACCACCACGGCCTTGAGGCTCCCGTCGCCCGTCACATCGGCAAGGCGCGGGGCGGTATCCTCGAAGACGCGGGTCTCCGGCAGGCGAATGAGACGGGTCTCACCGCCTTGCGTCACCATCTCCAGAGCGCCCCATTCCTCGGTCTCGCCAAAGACGCCATGCGCATAGCGCGAAGTCGGCTCGACGAACCGCGCCTCGGCGAGCCCTTCGGCCGCAGCGGGTGCGGCCATGAGAGTGAGGATCAGGGCGGTCCGCATCAGATCTGCCGCTCGGGCATCTTGACCTTGAGGCCGTCGAGCGCGTCGGACACCTTGAGCTGGCAGGTCAGCCGCGAACGGGTCTCGTCGGGCTCATAGGCGAATTCGAGCATGTCCTCTTCCATCGGGTCCTTGGCGGGAAGCTTCTCGACCCAAGCCTCATCGACATAGACATGGCAGGTCGAACAGGCGCAGGCACCGCCGCAATCGGCTTCGATGCCGGGAATGCCATTGTCGCGCGCGCCTTCCATGACGGTCAGCCCGTTGGCCACGTCGACGACATGCTCGGTGCCGTTGTGTTCGATATAGGTGATCTTCGCCATGTCGGACTCCTTCATTCGCGGTTCCGCTCTGTCTAGGCGAGGCATTCGCGGCGTGCCAGAGCCAAGGCGCGTCGCTCAGGCAGTTGTGTTGCGTCTTGCAAGACACGCCATGGCACAGCGGCAACCGGGTGCTTTCGGTGGGTCAGCGGGCAGTCTAGTCTTTGTCGGCAACCACCACCGGTGACCGATGTTCCGCCTCCTGCTTGCCTTGCCGCTCGTGGCCTGTACGGCCGCGGTGCCCGAGCTGCCCGCCTTTATGGAGGCCGAGATCCAAACCGACGCCCAGGGGCGCTGCTTTGGCCGCGACATCACCCCGGCGGTGATCGAAACCGTGCGCGAACAGATCCGCGAGCCGGGCGACGGCCCCGCGCGCTACCGCACCGTCGCGCGACAGCAGATCCTGTACGAGCGGCGCGAGGTGCTGTTCGAGACGCTCTGCCCGCCAGAGTTCACCCCCGCCTTCGTCGAGACACTGCAGCGCGCTCTGGTGACGCGCGGGTTTCACCCCGGACCGGTGACCGGACGGCTCGACCGGGTCACCCTCGACGCGGTACAGGCGTTCCAGCGTGGCAGTGGCGGACCCGACAGCCCGGTGCTGTCGCTCGCCTCGGCGCAGCGTCTGGGTATCCGGGCACTGAGCCAAGACCAGCTCGACATCATGAACCGCCGCTAAGGCCCTGACACCGCAGCCATGAAAAAGGGCGCCCGAAGGCGCCCTTTTGCGTTTCATCGATCAAGGCTTCACTCGGCTGCGTCGTCGAGCCCCAGCGCCACGAAGCGCGGATCGCCGCCCCGGCGGACCAGCAGCAGCAGCGACTTGCGCCCCGCCTCTCGGGCTTCTTCGACGCGTGCATCGAAGTCGGCCACGGTAGCAACGGGCTGCTGCCCGGCCTCGGTGATGACGTCGCCCGCGACGACGCCCTTTTCGGCGGCGTCGGAGGCCGGGTCCACGTCGGTCACGACGAGGCCCTCGGCGCCTTCGGGCAGTTCGAGCTGCTGGCGCAGCTCCGGCGTCAGCTCCGACAAGGTAAGGCCGAACATCTCGGTCTCGGCCGCATCCCCGGAGCCTTCGGCCGAGGCGGGCACGGCGGCATCGGCCTCTTCGCGACGGCCCAGCGTCACGGTCAGCTCGACGGTCTCGCCGCCGCGCAGCACCGTGACCGGCACCGCCTCGCCCACCGGGGCACGACCGACCATGCGCACGAGGTCACGCGTGTCGGGGACCTCCTTGCCGTCAAAGCTGGTGATCACGTCACCCGCCTCCATGCCGGCCTCCATCGCCGGACCTTCCGGCACGTCAGTGACAAGCGCGCCCGCCGCGGATTCAAGTCCTTCGATCGCGTCGACCATGTCGGGCGTCACGTCCTGGATGCGCACACCAAGCCAGCCGCGACGCGTCTCGCCGAACTCGCGAAGCTGATCGACCACCTCGGTCACCACCTCCGACGACATGGCAAAGCCGATACCGATCGAGCCGCCATTGGGCGACAGGATCGCGGTGTTCACACCGATCACTTCACCCGACATGTTGAACAGCGGGCCGCCCGAGTTGCCGCGGTTGATGGCAGCGTCGGTCTGGATATAGTCGTCATAGGTGCCCGACAGCGCCCGGCCACGGGCCGAGACGATGCCCGCGGAGACCGAAAAGCCCTGCCCAAGCGGGTTGCCCATCGCCATGACCCAGTCGCCCACACGCGCGCCTTCGCCGGTGCTGTCGCCGAACTCGACATAGGGCAGCTCGTCGGAGGACACCTTCAAAAGCGCGATGTCGGTGCTGGCATCCGTGCCGACAACCTCGGCGTCGAGCGTCTTGCCCGAAAAGAATTCGATCGAGATTTCGTCGGCACCCTCGATCACGTGATTGTTGGTAACGACGTAGCCATCGGCCGAGATCACAAAGCCCGAACCCAGCGCCGAAGAACGGCGCGGTGCGCTATCGCCACGTTCCTGAAAATCGCGGAAGAACTCTTCGAAGGGCGAGCCTTCGGGCACCATGCCCTGCGGTCCGGCGGGGGCCGAGACCATGGTCGAGGTGGTGATGTTGACCACCGCCGGGCTCACCTGCTCGGCCAGATCAGCGAAGGTCAGCGGACGGGCGGCATCTGGCGTGTCGGCCGTGCTCTGCGCCTCGGCATCCGGGGTCACGGCGGTATCTTGGGCGGCGAGAGGGGCCACCTGGCTCAGCCCCAATGCCGCGCCCAGCGCCAGCACCGAAACGGCGCGGACGGGGGTAACGAGGGACTTGATGGGGGTCTTGGCGTTCACGGGCACACTCCTGTTTCGTCCTGAGCGTCGGAGCGCGAGGCGAATGGCGGCTCCGGTCGGCGCAGACCATCAACCTAAGGAGCCGCTGGCGCAACTCAAGCCCCCGTCGCGATGCGTCAAAGCGGTGTGACAGGCTGTAACACGCGGCCGAACGGCGGCCGGGGCCCATTCAGAGTGTGGTTAGGCGGGCCATCCACAGCAGCGCCACGCCCAGAGCGAGCGTGACCAGCCCCGCCAGCCGTCGCTGCTCGGGTGTCATGTCGCGCAGGGTTTCGAGCATCTTTACAAGCAGCGAAGGGGCCAGCGCCCAGGCCAGCCCCTCCACCACGAGAACCAGGCCGAGGCCCAGCAGAATCGGCGTCACTGCGTCGCGACCCCAGCTTCGTCCTCAGGCAGGATGACCTGCGGCGTCAGCGCCTCGGCTTGACCTTCAGCCGCAGCATCGGCATCGGCCTGTGCGTCGATCTCGCCCTCTTCGGTCGAGAAGGTCACGGTGCCGTCCTCGCCCTGGCGGACCTGCAGGCTGTCGAGCCGGATCACCCCGGCATCGGCCTCGCCGGAGGCCGGCTCTTCTTCGAGACCGCCGTCAAGCGGGCCACGTTCGCGGGGCGGGGCTGGGGACACCCCTTCGGGCAGGTCGTCGTCGTAGAGGTAGTCGAAGAAGGCGCTGTCGGGGGTCAGCACCATAGTCGAGTTCGAACCCTTCAACGCGCGCTCATAGGCCTGCAGCGAGCGGTAGAAGTCAAAGAACTCGGCATCGGCACTGTAGGCCCCTGCGAAGATCGAGTTGGCCTCGGCATCGGCCTCGCCTCGGGTCACCTGCGCCTCGCGCTCGGCCTCGGACATGGTCTCGATCACGGTCCGGTCGGCCAGTGCGCGCACGCGTTGCGCCGCCTCGTTACCACGGGCGATCTCGTCGGCAGCCTCGCGCTCGCGCTCGGCCCGCATCCGGGCAAAGGTCGCATCGAGGTTCTGGCTCGGCAGGTTGGTCTGCTTGAGCCGCACGTCGACCACGTCGATGCCAAGGCCCTGCGCCGAGCGCTGCGCCTGTTCGCGGATCCGGTTCATCAGGGTCCGGCGGTCCGACGACAGGATCGTGTCCGAGGTCACCTGATCGGCACCGAGCACTTCGCGGATCTGCGCGTTGAGGATCGAGCTAAGCCGATCCTCGGCAGCGCGCACGCCGCCCACGCCGACAGCCTGACGGAACTGCACCACGTCCGAGATGCGGTAGCGCGCGAAGGCATCGACCACGAGACGGCGGTCGTCCGAGGGCGTCACTTCGATGGTGTCGGTGTCGAGCGACAGGATCCGATCGTCATAGGTGACGACTTCCTGGATCAGCGGAATCTTGAGCCCGAGGCCGGGCTCTTCCTTGACCTGGCGGATCTGGCCGAACTGCAGCACCAGCGCCTTTTCGCGTTCGTCCACGACGTAGATCGAGGACAGGATCACCGCGACGGCGATGACGAGGGCGGGAAGCAGGAATGCGGTCTTCTTCATCTCAGTTCCCCTGCCCGGTGGTGTTGGAGGACGCGGCTGCGCCCTGCTGGTTTTCGCCCGACCGGCGGCCCAGCTCGTTCAACGGCAGGAACGGCACGATGCCGGTACCGCCGCCCTGCCCGCCATTGGCGATCGAGGGGTCAAGCACCATCTTGTCGACGTCGCCCAGCACCCGCTCCATCGACTCGAGATAGAGCCTGCGGCGCGTGACCTCCGGCGCCTGCGCGTATTCGTCCTGCACCGCCGAAAAGCGGCTTGCCTGACCCAGCGCGTCGTTGATGGTCTGGGCGCGGTAGCCTTCGGCCTGCTCGACGGTCTGGGCGGCCTGACCACGGGCTTCGGCGAGCACGCGGTTGGCATAGGCATCGGCCTGACGCTGCAGGCGGTCGCGCTCCTGTTCGGCGGCCTGCACGTCGCGGAAGGCGTCGATCACCTCGGAGGGCGGGTCGGCGCGGTCGAGGTTGACCCGGACCACGCTGATGCCGCTCTCGTAGGCGTCGAGCGTCGCCTGGATCGATTCCATCGCCGTGTCGGCGATCAGGCCCCGGTCGCGGTTGAGGATCGGCGCGAGGTTCGAGGCGGCGATGATCTCGCGCATTACGGATTCAGACACCGCCTGCACGGTGAGCTGCGGGTCGCGGATGTTGAACAGGAACTTGGCCGGGTCCGACACGTTCCAGACGACCTGAAAGCCGATGTCGACGATATTGGCATCGGTGGTCAGCATCAGCCCGTCGTTGTCGCGCCCGATGCCGATATTCTCGGTCCGCTCGGAGGTGACGTTGACGACCTCATGCGTGACCAACGGCCAAGGCGCGAAGTTCAGACCCGGGCTGCCGGTGGAGGAATACGAGCCGAGGAACAGTTCGACCGACTGTTCTTCGGGCCGCACGGTGTAGAACGACATCACGCCCCACAGTACCAGCGCGCCCGCGGCGATGAGGCCGATGGTACCGCGCGACATGCGAAAGCCCGGGCCGCCGTCGCCGCCCGAGCCGGTGCCGCGATTGCCGCCGCCGCCCATGAGCACGCGAAGCTGCTCGCGGCCCTTGTTCATCAGCTCGTCGATCTGCGGGCTTTCGCCGGGCCGGCGCGGCCGCTGAGGGCCGCCGGGCCGCCTGTCGTCATCCCCGCCGCCGGTGGGACCGCGCCCGCCGCCGCCGCCGCCCCAGGGGCCGCCATTGTTTCCAGCCATGAAGCCACTGTTCCCTTTTTGGTTTTCCCCCGCGCCGGTTTCACCCGACACGCTTTGCATGTGTGCCCTAACGGGCCGTATTCAAGAACGACGCACCGGCTCGCGCATGGTAACGAGCTCTTCGGCCATGGTCGGATGCACGGCCACGGTGCGGTCGAAATCCTCCTTGGTCGCGCCCATCTTGACCGCGATGCCCGCCAGCTGGATCAGTTCGCCCGCCTCGGGTGCGACGATGTGACAGCCCAGGATCTTGCGCGTTTCGATCGACACCACGAGCTTCATCAGCACCCGATCGCTCGACCCGGCAAAGGACGTCTGCATCGGTTTGAACGACGAACAATAGACCTCGACCGGCTCGATCTCGCGCGCCGCCTCCTCGGTCAGGCCGATGGTGCCGAGCTCGGGCTGGGTGAACACCGCCGAGGGGATCAGCGCGTGATCCACCGGGGTCGGGTTGCCTTTGAACACCGTCTCGACGAACTGCATTCCCTCACGGATTGCCACCGGAGTGAGGTTCACCCGGTCGGTCACGTCGCCGATCGCATAGACCGAAGGGCAGCCGGTCTGGCTGTATTCGTCGACCTCGATGGCGCCACCACGCTTGAGCGTCACACCCGCCTCCTCCAGCCCGAGGCCTTCGGTGTTGGGCGTGCGACCGGTGGCGAAAAGCACCGCGTCATAGACCCGCTCGTCGCCATTCGTGGCCTTGACCCAGATCGGGCCTTCGGTGCCTTGCGCGGCCTCGGCCGTGCCGTTGCCACCTGCAGCGTCGGAGGCGGTGCCGCCGTGGCGCGCAGGATCGCCCGCCTCGCTCTCCGGGCACATCTCGACGACGTTGGTGCCGAGGTGCAGGTCGATGCCCCGCTCGCGCATCGAATCCGCGATCAGGCCGCGCGCCTCGTCGTCAAAGCCGCGCAGGATCTGCGCGCCGCGATAGAACTGCGTCACCTTCACGCCGAGCCCATGCAGGATGCAGGCGAATTCACAAGCGATGTATCCGCCGCCGACGATCAGGATCGATTTCGGCAGCGTCTCGAGATCGAAGATGTCGTCCGAGACCATACCCAGATGCGCGTTCGTCATGTCGGGCCGCACCGGCCGCCCGCCGGTCGCCACGAGGATGTGCTTGGCGGTCTTGCGGGTGCCGTCGGCCAGCTCGACCGTATGCGGATCGGCGAGCTTGGCACGAGCGTCGAACATCTCTACGCCCGAGCCGTCGAGCAGGCGACGGTAGACGCCTTCGAGCCGGTCCAGCTCGGCATGCAGCTTTTCGCGGAACGGGCGCCAGTCGAAGCGGCCCTCGCCGATCTCCCAGCCATAAGCCCGCGCCTCGTCGAGCATGTCGCCATAGCCTGAGGCATAGACCATAAGCTTCTTCGGCACGCAGCCGCGGATCACGCAGGTGCCGCCCATGCGGCTCTCCTCGGCCAGCGCCACGGTTGCGCCGGTAGCGGCGGCGGTGCGCGCGGCGCGTACCCCGCCCGAGCCGCCGCCGATCACGAAGAGATCATAGTCGAATGCCATAAGTCGGTCTGTCCTAGTCGGAAATATCGGTGAAGATGTTGTCGGAAGCGAGGAAATCGAACTGCGTCTCTTCCACCTCGCCATGCAGATCGTAGTTTTCAACCCGACCGTCGCCATGACCTATGATCAGCGCGTCGCAGATATCGACGAAGAGACCGTTTTCGACCACACCCGCGATCTGGTTGAGCGCGAGGCCGAGCTGGCGCGAGTTGCCGATACGGTTGAGGTGCAGATCGAGGATGTGGTTGCCCTCGTCGGTGCGCACCGGCGCACCGTCCTTCATGCGCAAGGCCACCTCGCGGCCCAACACGTCGAGCCCCACCAGCGTCTCCTCGACCAACACCTTGGTCGCCTGCCAGCCGAAGGGGATCACTTCGACAGGAAGCGGAAACGCCCCCAGCGTCCCGACCCGCTTGGTCGCGTCGGCAATCACGACCATGCGGTCGGAGGCCGTCGCCACGATCTTCTCGTGCAACAGCGCGGCACCACCGCCCTTGATCAGGTTCAGCTCGCCGTCCACCTCATCGGCCCCGTCGATGGTCAGATCGAGCCAGCCCGCCTGTTCGAGCGTCACGACCTCGATCCCGAGCTCGCGCGCCAGATCGGCGGTGCGGTGCGAGGTCGGCACGGCGCGGATGCGCAGCCCCTCGTCGCGCACCATTTCGCCGATGCAGCGCACCAGCCACTCGGCGGTCGAGCCGGTGCCGAGACCGACACGCATGCCGTCCTCCACAAGGCGGCTCGCCTGCTTGGCCGCAACGAACTTCGCCTTTTCAACGGGTGACAGGGTCTTGGCCATGCTGCGCCTCCTCGCGGGTCTTCCCCCAGTTATGGGCCCGGTTATAGGAAAGATGCCGCCGGGCCGCGAGGGGCAATCGACCCTTGGGTCCCCGCGTTCCCCCTTGCGCGGGTCGTGCAAGGATGGTCGCATCGATGCCAGCGGCCCCTGATTACGCCCCGAAGGATGTCCACATGACGCTACGGCTGCATTACGCGCCCGACAATGCCTCGCTTTGCGTCCGGCTGGCGCTCGAAGAGCTGCGGCTCGACTACGACACGGTGCTGGTGGATCGGCGCGCAAATGCGCAACGGGCCCCGGCCTATCTCGCGCTCAACCCGCATGGCATGATCCCGGTGCTGGAAACCGATGAGGGCCCGATCTTCGAGACGGCGGCGATCCTGCTGTGGCTGGCGGACCGGCACCGCGACCGCGCAGCGCTGATGCCCGCGCCCGATGCGCCCGAGCGCGGCCGGACGCTGGCTTGGCTGTTCTGGCTGTCGAACACGCTGCATCCGGCGCTGCGGATGCTGTTCTACGGCGGCGAGCACATCGCGCCTGAAATGGTCTTCGCGCTGCATGAACGGACGGCGCAGCGTACGCTGGACATGCTTGATCGACTGGAGACGGCGGCCCCCGCTCTTGGCGGCTGGCTCGGGGCCGAGCAGCCCTCCGCGCTCGATTGCTACCTTGCGCCGATGCTGCGCTGGTGTGCGCTCTACCCCGAAAGCGGCACCGGCTGGTTCGACCTGTCGCGCTGGCCCCAGCTGCGCGATGGGTTGGAGCGGTTCGAGGCGCGGCCTTCGGCCCGGGCAGCGATCCGTGCAGAAGGGCTCGGGGCGCACCCGTTCACCGCGCCGCGCCCGCCGCAGCCCCCGGAAGGGTCCGCCACCTGACCAACGCGACCGGACGCGACGTTGACGGCACAAGGGCCGCGGGCCTTTGGTGGCGCATTATGCGTGACAGGCCATCGGGACCAGTCGCGGTTCATGGAGACCGAAGGCGACATGAACTGAGCCGCCCGGACTTGCAAAGACCGTGACGGGAGGCATGCGGGATTTGAGTATTTCAGGAGCAAAGTAGCCCGAAGCGCACCATGCCACTTTACTCTCTCAAATACTCATGTCGCGACCGCGGCCATACGCGTGACGCTCGGGCTGAACCGCCTCGATCAAGGGCTCCGGAATCACGCATCCCAATCGCGCAGGCGGGCGACATAGCGTGCCATGGTGTCGATCTCGAGATTGATGAACTGCCCTTGGGCGATCTCGCCCCAGTTCGTCACCTCGCGGGTATGCGGGATCAGGTTCACACCGAACTCCATTCCCTCGACCTCGTTCACGGTGAGCGAGGTGCCGTTGAGTGCCACCGATCCCTTCGGGGCGATGAACCTTGCCAGCGCCTCTGGCGCGCGGAACCGCACCCGCAGGCTGTCGCCCTCGTCGCGGGTCGAGACCACCTCGGCCACGCCGTCGACATGCCCCGACACGATGTGCCCGCCCAACTCGTCGCCGACCTTGAGCGCGCGTTCGAGGTTGAGCCGCTTGCCCGGATGCCAGCCGTTGCGCCCGATGTTGGTGAGGCTCACCGTTTCGGCCGAGATCTGCACGTCGAACCAGTTGCGGGGCTCGCGGCCCAGCGCCACGACGGTGAGGCAGACGCCATCGCAAGCGATCGAGGCCCCGATGTCGATGCCTTCGGGGTCATAGGCGGTGGCGATGCGGGCGCGCAGGTCGCCTTCCTGCTCCACGGTGAGGACTTCTCCGACGTCGGTGATGATGCCTGTGAACATGGGCGCGCTCCTGTCTTGTCCGCCAAGACCTAGAGACGCGAGGCGGGCCGCACAATACCGCGCCCTTCCTCATGCCACCCGACCGCCATAAAAGGGTCCGACGTCTTTGCGAAACAAAAGGGATCGTCCCGTCAGAATGGCCCGCATCATGACCGATCCCGTGAACAGACGCTTCCTGTTCCTGCAAGGTCCGCACGGGCCCTTCTTTCACAGGCTGGCCCGGATGCTGCGCGCCGCCGGAGCGCAGACCTGGCGCGTCGGTTTCAACGCGGGCGACGCGGCCTTCTGGCACGACCGGTCGAGCTATATCCCCTATCGCGGCAGCGCCGATGACTGGACCGCGGCCCTCGAGGGGCTGTTCGACGAGCACGGCATCACCGACATCGTGCTCTATGGCGACACCCGACCCGTGCACGCCCGGGCGGTCGCGGCGGCGCAAGCGCGCGGGGTCTGCGTACATGTCTTCGAGGAAGGCTATCTGCGCCCTTGGTGGATCACCTACGAGCGTGGCGGCACCAATGGCCACTCACGGCTCATGGATATCGGCATCGACGAGATGCGGGTGGCGCTGGAGCGGTCGGACCCCGAGATCACCGAAGCCCCAGCGCATTGGGGCGACATGCGTCAACACGTGTTCTACGGCGCGCTCTACCACTGGTTCGTGCTGTTTCGAAACCACGCCTACAGCGGCTTTCGGGCGCATCGCGCATTGCCGCTCTCGACCGAAGCGCGGCTCTATACGACGCGGCTCTTGCTCATGCCCTTCCTCGCTCTCGATCGGATCGTGGCCACGGCCCGCATCCGCCACGGTGGCTATCCCTATCATCTGGCACTCCTGCAGCTCGAACACGACGCCAGTTTTCAGGCCCATTCGCCCTTTACCCGGATGTCGGAGTTCCTCGATCTGGTGATCGACGGCTTTGCCAAGGGCGCGCCGCGCCACCACCACCTCGTGTTCAAGGCACACCCGCTCGAAAACGGACAGGCGCCGCTGAAACGGATCATCCGCGACCTCGCCCGCGCGCATGGCGTCGAGGGGCGCGTGCATTACCTGCGCGGCGGCAAGCTGGCGCGGCTTCTCGACGCGGCGCGCACCGCTGTCACCGTCAATTCCACCGCGGCCCAGCAGGTGCTGTGGCGCGGCATCCCCCTCAAGGCCTTTGGCCGCGCGGTCTATTCCAAGCCCGACCTCGCCTCGACCCAGCCGCTGCCCGAATTCTTTGCCGAGCCGGTGCGCCCGGACAGGCGGGCCTATCGCGATTACCGTCGCTTCCTGCTCGAGACGAGCCAAGTGTCGGGGGGGTTCTATTCCTCGGCAGGCCGCAGGCGGCTGCTTCGACAGGTCGCCGACATGATGCTTGCGGCCGAAGACCCCTATGATGCGCTGCGCGCGGGCCGGGTCGCGCCGCGACAGCCCTTGCGCGCCCTACCCTGACGGGCGCGTCTCGCAAGCCACACCGCGGCGACCGACGCCGCGGCTTTGGCGCGCGGCAACTGGTCACCCCACACCCGGCGCGCTAGCCTTGCCCACAACGGGCAGACTCTGTCCAAGACCAACAAAGGCCGGCTCGATCCCACGGGCCGCAGGCAGACCGGCCCCGCACCGGGGCCACAGGCAGACAGGAACAGGTCGAGGAGACCGCGCAGTGACACCCCTCTCCAACCGCCTCGCACGCGGCGCGGCTCTCGTGGCCGCGGTCGCTCTCGTCGCCGGCTGCGGGCTCACCCCGCGTTCAGGCCCCAACAAGCGCGAGATCTTCGCGGGCTCGGTACTGCGGCAGGGCGACGCCTTTGTCGTGGCGGTAGATGACCGGGTGAACCGCATCGCGGGCGTCACCCCGGCGCTGGGCTTTGCCGCCGCCTTCGAGAACGCGGGCGTACTCGGCTCGGATACGATCCAGCCCGGCGATGTGCTGGGCCTGACGATCTGGGAGAACGTCGACGACGGGCTTCTGGTGCCGACGGGGCAGAACGCCACCGTGCTCGAAGAGGTGCAGGTCGACGGATCGGGCTTCGTTTTCGTGCCCTACGCGGGCCGGATCCGCGCCGCGGGCAACTCGCCCGAAACGATTCGCCGGATCATTAGCGAGAAGCTCGAGGCCCAAACCCCCGACCCGCAGGTGCAGGTGCGCCGTCTCGCGGGCGACGGCTCGACCGTGTCGGTGGTGGGTGACGTCGGCGCGCAGGGCGTCTATCCGATCGAGCGTCCGACCCGCACGCTCTCGGCGATGCTCGCCGCGGCCGGCGGCGTTACCGTGCGCCCGGAATTGGCTCAGGTCACCCTGACCCGTGGCGGCACCACGGGCGAGGTCTGGTTCCAGGACCTCTTCGAGCAGCCGCGCGCCGACGTGGCGCTGCGCGCGGGCGACCGCATCCTCGTCGAGGCCGACACCCGCGACTTTACCGCGCTGGGCGCCACCGGCACGCAGGATCTCGTGGCCTTCGAGAGCCGCAACATTTCGGCCATCGAGGCCATTGCCCGCGTCGGCGGCCTGAACCCGACGCTGGCCGATCCGACCGGTGTCTTCGTGTTCCGTAACGAACCCGCCGTCATCGCCAGCCAGATCACCGGCGTCGCCGATCTCGTCGGCACGCAGCGGGTGGTCTACGTTCTCGACCTCACCCGTCCCAACGGTATGTTCATGGCCCGCGATTTCGCGATCCGCGACGACGACACGGTCTATGTGACCGAAGCCCCGATCGTCGAGTTCGGGCGCGTGATCGGCGGTCTCACCGGGACGCTGACCACGACGCGCAGCGCCACGGACGCCGTGCGCTGAGCTTGGCCGACCGCGCCCCGCGTCGCCTTTACGTCTACAACGGCGGCCTGCTCGCGCGGCCCATGCGGGCGCGGCTGCGCGGAGCGGGATATGCGGTGCGCAGCGGCCTGCCTGGGCCGGACGAGTTCGTCGGTGTCTGGGGGGCCAGCCCCACGGCATGGCGCGGCACCTCCATCGCGGAACGGCGCGGCGCGCGAATCGTGCGGATCGAAGACGCGTTCCTGCGCTCGGTGCTGCCCGGTCGCGCCGGGGCACCCCCCTTGGGCCTTTTGATCGATCACGCGGGCGCGCATTTCGACCCCGCGCGGGCCAGCGATCTCGAGATCCTGCTTGCCACGCATCCGCTCGATGACACCGCCCTTCTCGACCGGGCGCGCGACGGCATGGCGCGGATACGCGCGGCCGAGCTTTCGAAATACTCCGGCTTCGATCCGGAGGGCCCGGTGCCCGAGCCGGGCTATGTGCTGGTAATCGACCAGACTGCCGGAGACGCGGCGGTGCGGGCGAGCCGGGGCGATCGCAACAGCTTTCTGGAGATGCTGTTCGAGGCGCGCGAGGCGCATCCCGGCGCGCGGATCCTCATCAAGACCCATCCCGAAACCCAGCAGGGTTTTCGCGCGGGTCACTTCCGCGAGGCCGATCTCGGCCCCGAAATAAGCTTTTGCGACGCGCCCGTGTCGCCGTGGCGGCTCTTGGAGGGGGCCATCGCGGTGCATGCCTTTTCCTCGCAGATGGGCTTCGAGGCGATCCTCGCGGGGCATCGCCCGGTGATCCACGGACAGCCCTTCTATGCCGGATGGGGCCTCACGGAGGACCGCGCGCCGGTGGATCGGCGGCAACGGCGGCTGACCCGCGCGCAAATCTTTACCGCCGCGATGATCCTTTATCCGCATTGGCACGATCCGCACATGGACCGTGCCTGCAGCTTTGAGCGCGCGCTCGACAGCTTTGAGGCCGAAACCCGCGCCTGGCGCGAAGACCGCATGGGCTGGGTCGCCAGCGGCATGCGGCTGTGGAAGCGGCGGCACCTGCAGCAGGGCTTTGGCACGCAGCGAGCGGTCCGCTTTGTCGATCCGCCGGATCGCGCCGCAATGGTCGCAGAGCGACAGGGCCGCCGCCTCATGGTTTGGGGCGACCGCGCAGGCCCGGAGGGCGCGGTGCGGATCGAGGACGGTTTTTTGCGCTCGCGCGGGCTGGGGGCTGCGCTGGTGCCGCCTGCCAGTCTCGGGCTCGACGACTTGGGCCTGCATTACGATCCCTCTCACGAGAGCCGGATGGAGCGACTGATCGCGGCCTCCGAAGCCCTGCCTGAGGCCGACCGGCGGCGCGCAGAACGGTTGGTAGCGCGGCTGCGCGCAGCGGGGGTGTCGAAATACAATCTCGCCGGTACGGCCCCGCCGGACCTGCCTGCCGGGCACCGGATTCTCGTACCGGGGCAGGTCGAAGATGACGCCGCGATCCGGCTTGGCGCGGGCGCGGTGCGCAGCAATCTCGGCCTGCTCGAGACAGTGCGCGCGGCCAATCCCGACGCGGTGATCCTCTACAAGCCGCACCCCGATATCGAGGCCGGTCTGCGGCCCGGCGCGGTGCCCGAGCCGCTGCGCTACGCCGATGCGATCCTTATCCGGGTGGACGCGCTCGAAGCACTCGAAGCGGTGGACGAGGTCTGGACCATGACCTCCGGCATCGGCTTCGAGGCGCTGCTGCGCGGCCTGCCCGTCACCTGTCTCGGCACGCCGTTCTACGCGGGCTGGGGGCTGACCCGTGACCTCGGGCCACCCTGCCCGCGTCGCCGGGCGCGCCCGGACCTCTTGGGCCTCGCGCATGCGGCGCTCATCGCCTGGCCGCGCTACTTCGATCCGGTGACCGGACGCCCCTGCCCGCCGGAACTGGCGCTGGACCGGCTTGCCGCTGGAGCGACCTCGCGCCGAGCGGGGCTGCGCACTCTGGCCAAGCTACAGGGTGCGCTCGCTTCGTTCGCTCCGCTTTGGCGACGCTGATGGCGCGATCTTCGGGTCAGCCGGGTCTACGCCAAACGCTCATCAGATCCGCCCCGACCCGTTCCTGCATGACCAATTCCAGACGTGGTGCATCGTGCAGCCGGTCGATCCCCATGGCAGCGAGCGCGGGCGTGCCTTCGGCGCCGATCGCGCAACCGGCACTGAACAGGACAAGCTCGTCCACCAGCCCGGCCACGAGCAATGAGGCCGCAAGCGCAGCACCGCCCTCGCAAAACACCCGCGTCAAACCTGCCGCTCCCAACGTCTCAAGAGCCGTCGCAACATCGACCTGACCATTCGATAGCGTGCAAGGCAGGCTCACCGCGCCCTGTGCCGTCCAAGGTGCGGGATCGACCGACGCCTCGTGACACAGCCAGAGAGGGATGGCCGCAGCACTGCGCGCAAGAGCGCCGTCCAGCGGCAGATCGAGCCTGCGCGACACCACCACCCGCACCGGTTGGCGGTCGATGCCAAGCCCACGCACCGTGAGCATCGGATCATCCGCCCGCACCGTGCCGCCCCCCACCATCACCGCGTCATGCCGCGCGCGCATCATGTGCACCCGTGCCCGTGCCTGCGGCCCGGTGATCCAGCGGCTTTCGCCAGTGCCGGTGGCGATGCGCCCATCGAGGCTGGTGGCGAGCTTGAGAGTGACGAAGGGCCGACCGCATTCGATCCGGCTCAGAAACCCCACCAGATCGCGCCGGGCCTCGGCCTCCATCAACCCCGTCTCGACCGCAATCCCCGCAGCGCGCAGACGCGCGATGCCGCGACCGGCGACACGCGGATCGGGGTCCGACGCGGCCACGACCATGCGTGCCACGCCAGCGGCTACAAGCGCGTCGGCGCAGGGCGGCGTCTGGCCGTGATGCGCGCACGGCTCCAGCGTGACATAGGCCGTAGCACCGCGCGCCAGTGGTCCCGCCTGCGCCAGCGCCTGCGTCTCGGCATGGGGTCTTCCGCCATCGGCGGTGCGGCCGCGCCCGACGATCCGGCCCTCGGCCACGATCACGCACCCGACGTTGGGGTTGGGCCAGACCCGACCCAGCCCGCGCCGCCCAAGCGACAGCGCCAGCGCCATGAAGCGCCGATCAAGCGCCGCGGTCACTTTCCGGCCGAGTTGGGACGAAGCTGGGACATGAAGCGATCGAAGTCGCCCACGGCCTGGAAGTTCATGTAGACGCTGGCGAACCGCACATAGGCCACGGTGTCGATCCGGGCGAGCGACTCCATGACGATCTCGCCGATCTTCGACGACGGAATGTCGGTGTCGCCCATGCTTTCGAGCCGCCGCACGATGCCCGAGATCATCTGGTCCATACGCTCGGGCTCCACGGGGCGTTTCTGCAGCGCGATGCGGATCGAGCGTTCGAGCTTGTCGCGGTCGAACTCCTCGCGCCGCCCGTTGGTCTTGATCACCACGAGATCGCGCAACTGCACCCGTTCATAGGTGGTGAACCGTCCACTGCACGAAGGACAAAAACGCCTGCGGCGAATGGCGGCGTGATCCTCGGCCGGGCGCGAGTCCTTGACCTGCGTGTCGACATTTCCACAAAACGGGCAGCGCATCCGGGTCCTCGTCACGTCTCTTGGGGGCCTGTGCCCACATTCCACCGTCAGTATAGGGGGATGCCCAAGAATTGGGTAGGGGTCGTGACCAGCACACCAGATAGCGCAGTACCCCTGTCGGAGGACGATACCTCAGCGCATAACACCGATCACCTCGCGCCGATGCGGGCGTGTCCGATGCTCGAACAGATAGATCCCCTGCCACGTGCCCAGCATCATACGCCCATCGATCACCGGGATCTGCAGGGAGGTCGGCAGCAGGGCCGCCTTGATATGGCCCGGCATATCGTCCGGTCCTTCATAGGTGTGAGTCAGGTAAGCCATGGAGGGATCATCCGTCGGCGGCACCAGCCTGTGAAAATACGCCAAGAGGTCGCTTTGCACCTCCGCGTCGGCGTTTTCCTGAATGAGCAGCGAACACGAGGTGTGTCGAACGAAGAGGGTCAGAAGCGCCTCATCTGGCGCTTCCCGTTGGATCCACTGCGCGACCTTGGCGGTGAATTCGATCAGGCCCGGGCCGCGCGTGTCGATCTCAAAGCGCGCGTGCAAAGCTCAGCCAGCGACGACGCAGCGCACGGAGGGGTTGTCGGCGGAACCGACAAAGACCTGCTCCAGCGTGGCGCGGCACTCGTCGAGTTCGGCAGCCGAAACTGGGATCTCGATCGCGCCGTCGAGGTCATATCGAGCGGCAGGTTCAGTCACGTCCGCAAAGCCTGCGGCCGAGGACAGGATCGGGGCAATGCCCATGAGCGGCATGGTCAGGGCAGCTGCGAGGGCGATGGCAATCGGCGTCTTCATGGCGGTGTCTCCCGTCTCGATCCTGCATGACCAACACGGGAACACGGAGAAGGTTTCGAATTAGTTTTCAAACGCCGAAAGACCAGTGGCACCACGGCAACACTCAGCCCTTGCGTGTGCCACCATGGCTTACTCGGCAGGCTCATGCCTGTCGAAGGCCAACTGTTCAGGCGCCTCGTCCTCGGCCTCGTCGAACTCCACACCGAGGCTCTTCTGGGTACGTGCCCCCATCGACTTGAGCTTCTCGATCTGGCCCAGCACGTTGCCCCGTCCGGACGACAGCTGCCCCATCGCGTCTTCATGCGCGCGACTGGCCGTGGCCAGCGCCCGGCCCACCTGATCCATGTTCCCGACAAAGCCCGCGACCTTGTCATAGAGCTTGCCTGCGCGATCCGCGATCGCCTCGGCGTTGCTCTCGCGCCGCTCGACGGTCCAGATGTGATCGACGGTCCGCAGCGTCACCATCAGCGTCGTGGGTGTCATGACGCCCACGCCCTTCGAGACCGCATAGGCCGTAAGGTCGCCCGTTTCCGACAACGCCGCCGAAAGCGCGCCCTCGATCGGCATGAACATCAGCACGTAATCGACCGAGCCGTCCTGCATCGCGTGGTAGCCCTTGGCGGCGAGCTGATCGATATGGCGGCGCACCGAGGCCACGTGCTCGCGCAGGTGACGCTTCCGCTCCTCTTCGGTCTCGGCGTTCACGGCGGCCTCATAGGCCACGAGGCTCACCTTGCTGTCGACCACGAGGTTCTTGCCACGCGGCATCTTGACCACCACGTCGGGCCGCCAACGCGCACCGGCCTCGTCGGTGCGGCTTTCCTGCACGGTGTAATGCGTGTCGCGCTCCAGCCCGGAGGATTCAAGAATACGCTCGAGGATCATCTCGCCCCAGGCGCCCTGTTTTTGCTTGTCGCCCTTAAGCGCGCGGGTCAGGGCCGCGGCCTCGGAGCGGATCGTCTCGGACTGCACGGTCAGCATCTCGATCTGCTTGCCCAGCCGTGCGCGTTCCTCGTCGGCCTTGCCGTGCACCTGCCGCAGCTCGGTCTCGAAGCGCGAAACATGGTCGCGAAACGGAGTCAGAAGTTCGGTGAGCTTCTGGGTGTTGGCCTTGGAGAAGTCCTCGCCCGTCTGGCGCAAGGTCTTCGCGGCCAGTTCCTCAAAACGGCGCGACATCTCCTCGCGCAGCTCCTTCAGCTCGATGATGCGCTTTTCGGCGGCCTCGATTTCACCCGTGCTGCGCGCCTGAAGGGTGGCGTGATCGGATTGCAGCTGCGCATGCCGCTCCTGCAGTTCCCGCATTTCGGCGGTGATGCCGGAAAGCTGCCCCTTGAGATCGTCGCGCGCCTGCTCCAGCCCGCGCTTGGCCTCCTCGAGCGCAGCCTTGGCCGAGCGCGTCTCGCCATGCGCCGCGTCGCTCTCGAACTGCGCCTTGCGAGCCGCCGTCAGCTCCTCCTTGAGCGCCGAAAGCTGGCGCTCGCGCTCCTCGAGCCGCGTGCGCTCTGCCCCGGCATTGCCACGCAGATCCTCAACCTCGCGGCGCCCGGCGTCCAGATCGGCGCGCAGCGCCGCAAGAATCGCACGCGCCCCCCGAAGACCGGTGAGGGCCGCGACGAGGGCGAGGAGCAAGACAAGGGCTGCGCCAAAGGAGACGAGCACGAGGGGATCGGAGGGCATGGGAACATCCTGGCTGGAACTGCACCGATGTTCACGGTTCGACCTTGATCCGTCAACCCGGCGTTGAAGCGCCCGACCGATCGGGAGCGACGGCGCGCCACCGGTCCGTCAGGACCCGGGCGCGTCGGTGCAGTCAGTCATCGAGATCGAGAGTTGGCAGGGACCGCCAGTCGTACTGGCGCACCCGCTCCTGCTCGGCGGGCACATCCTCGCGCGTCAGGCCCGAGGCGGCGTAATGGTCGTCGCTGAACGAGCCCTCGGAGGGCATCGGCGCGCCGCGCTCAAGGCTGTCCTTGCTGACCACGACGCAAGAGACGTTGGGCAGATTGTGCTCGGCGCAAATCGCCGCCGCCTCGTTGAGATAGCTGGCGAGGCCCTGACCGTTGACCTTGGACATGCCGAGCCGGTTGGCCAGCTCGGAATAGGTGATCGCGGTTTCGCCATCCTGCATGGCCTTCGCGACGACCTTGATCGTCGCGAAGGCGCGTTGGCGGGTGAGCGGCGTGATCCTGCGATGCGCCATCACTGGTCGAGGAAGCTGCGAAGCTTCCGGCTGCGAGAGGGATGCTTGAGCTTGCGCAGGGCCTTGGCCTCGATCTGGCGGATCCGCTCGCGCGTCACCGAGAACTGCTGACCGACCTCTTCGAGCGTGTGGTCGGTGTTCATGCCGATACCGAAACGCATCCGCAGAACCCGCTCCTCGCGCGGAGTGAGGGAGGCCAGAACGCGGGTCGTGGTTTCCTTCAGGTTTTCCTGAATAGCGGAATCCAACGGCAGGATCGCGTTCTTGTCCTCGATGAAGTCGCCAAGCTGGCTGTCTTCCTCGTCGCCGATCGGCGTCTCAAGGCTGATCGGCTCCTTGGCGATCTTCATCACCTTGCGAACCTTTTCGAGCGGCATCTGCAGCTTTTCGGCCAGCTCTTCGGGCGTCGGCTCGCGGCCGATCTCGTGCAGCATCTGGCGGCCGGTGCGGACCAGCTTGTTGATCGTCTCGATCATGTGCACTGGGATACGGATGGTGCGCGCCTGATCGGCGATCGAGCGGGTGATCGCCTGACGGATCCACCAGGTCGCGTAGGTCGAGAACTTGTAACCGCGACGATACTCGAACTTGTCCACGGCCTTCATCAGGCCGATGTTGCCTTCCTGAATGAGATCGAGGAACTGCAGGCCACGGTTCGTATATTTCTTGGCGATCGAGATCACGAGACGCAGGTTGGCCTCGACCATCTCCTTCTTGGCCTGACGAGCTTCCTTCTCACCCTTCTGGACCTGCTGGACGATGCGGCGGAATTCGCCGATGTCGACGCCGACATACTGGCCGACCTGCGCCATCTCGGAGCGCAGCTCCTCGATCTTGCCGGCCGAACGCTCGAACAGCGCCTGCCAGCCGCGGCCCGGCTTTTCTGCCATCCGCTCCATCCAGGTCGGATCGAGCTCGGCGCCGCGATATTCGTCGATGAACTCGCGGCGGTTGATTCGGGCCTGATCGGCGAGCTTCACCATCGAGCTGTCGATCGACATGATCCGGCGGTTGATGCCGTAGAGCTGGTCGATCAGCGCGTCGATGCGGTTGTTGTGCAGGTGCAGCGAGTTCACCAGCACCACCAGCTCCGAACGCAGCGTCTGGTACTCGGTCTCGTTGGCCTTAGAGAAGGTCGAATCCTCGTTCAGCGTCGCCGACATGCGCGCGTCCTGCATGTCGGACAGGCGCGAGAAGTTCTCGGCGATGGTGTCGAGCGTCTCGAGCACGCGCGGTTT
This sequence comes from uncultured Limimaricola sp., assembly GCF_964022235.1. Classification (NCBI taxonomy): domain Bacteria; kingdom Pseudomonadati; phylum Pseudomonadota; class Alphaproteobacteria; order Rhodobacterales; family Paracoccaceae; genus Limimaricola; species uncultured Limimaricola sp. The sequence goes on from NZ_CAXHZL010000003.1 coordinate 366,879, forward strand.
GAGCGCGGCCTCCATCGCGGCGAGCGACATGTTGTGCTGCTCGTCGTCCTCGTCATCGTCGTCGTTGTTGCTGATCGGGTTGCCGTCAGCATCGAGCTCAGAGCGGCCTTCGGTGCTGCGCTCGCCCCCGGCGGCAGGCTGCGCGGCACCGGGTGCGACCACGGACTCGTCGCCTTCTTCCTCGCCCAACTGGCCCGAGAAGGTGGTTTCGAGGTCGATCACGTCGCGCAGAAGGATGTCTTCGGACAGCAATTCGTCGCGCCAGATCGTGATCGCTTGGAAGGTCAGCGGGCTCTCGCAGAGGCCCGCGATCATCGTGTTGCGACCGGCCTCGATGCGCTTGGCGATGGCGATCTCGCCCTCGCGGGACAAAAGCTCGACCGAGCCCATTTCGCGCAGATACATGCGCACCGGGTCGTCGGTACGATCGAGCTTTTCGGCCTCGGCACCCGCCAGCGTGACGTCGCGGTTGCCGCCCACCGTGGCGACTTCGCGCGAACTGCCGTCGTCGGACTCCTCGCTCTCCTCGGCCTCGGTCACCTGGATGCCCATCTCCGAGAGCATCGACATGACGTCCTCGATCTGGTCGGACGAGACCTGATCGGGCGGCAGCACCTGGTTGAGCTGGTCATAGGTAATGTAGCCGCGCTCACGCGCTTCGGAGATCATCTTCTTGACCGCCGCCTGGCTCATGTCGAGCGTCATCGCCCCGTCCTGGTCGTCGTCCTTGCGGTCGTCGGTGTCTTTCGCGGCCATGAAGGGCTCCTCGTTCGGTGAACGTCCTGTCCAGCGCCGGGCAGTGATTCGGACTGTCCGAATCAACCCGCAAGGGCGGCGATTCGCAACCTCCCAACGCCCGATTCTTTCATGCATTCGCAACATCCGCCGCCGAATCGGTGCGACGGGCTGCGTCTCAGCCGCTCTTGGACCCGCCCTTGCCAAAGGCGATGGTCCCCAGAAGGGCGTCGAATTCGGATCTTTCGTCGCGCCGCATCGGTGCGCCGTTGGTCCCGTATTCGTATTCGGTCGTGTCTTCTCCGTCGCCGCGCCCCGCCTTGTCGAGCGCCTCGGCGGCGCGCGACAGACGCCACGTCAGCCCCTCGTCGCTCAGCCCCGACAGATCCTCCACCGCCTCGGCCAACTCGCGGGCATGGCCCCGGCGCGCATCGAGCTTGGCCAGTTCCTCGGCCAGGCACATGCGGGCGAGATCGGCGTCGCCGGGTTTGCGAACCGCCGGGCTGATCGCCACATGGCGTTGTGAGAACAGGGTTTCAAGGGCGTCCTGCCCAAGCCGTGCCTCAAGTGCGCCGCGCAGATCGGCGGCGTGATGACACGCGAGGATGCCATGCGCCAGTGCCGCGTGATCGCGATCGCGGCAGTCCATCCGCTCCAGCGCCGGCTCGAACTCGTGCAGCACCTCGGGCGTGGCGATCAGCGTCGCAAGGATTACCGCCTCGCGCAGGTGATCCTCGACCACCCCGCCGGTGGCAAGCATCGAAGCGCGCGCCGAAGAGCTGGGGGCGAGAGGCAGCTGGTTCGGCTTGAAGAAGCCACCGCGCCCGCCCCGGTCGATCCGGGTCGGACCGCTCTGGCGCCGCGGGTTGAACAACTCCCACTTCAGGCGCTTCAGCTCGGCCTCGTAATGCCCGCGCAGGTTTGGCTCGCGAATCAATGCCGTCGCGTCGCGCAGCCGCTTGTCGAGGGCCGCGCGCCGCTCGGGGCTGTCGAAGTCGTGCCCGTCTGTCTCGCGCTGCCACAGCAGCTGCACCATGGGCTGCGCCTGCGCCACCACTTCGCGCATCGCCGCCGCCCCCTTGGCGCGGATCAGGTCGTCCGGGTCGAGGCCCTCGGGCAAGAGTGCAAAGCGCAGCCCCTGCCCCGCGCCGATCAGCGGCAGAGCCAGATCGATGACCCGGCGCGCGGCGCGCAGGCCCGCCGCATCCCCGTCGAGCGCGATCACCGGCTCGGGGTGGACGCGCCACATCAGCTGTAGCTGGCTTTCGGTCACGGCGGTGCCCAAGGGGGCCACGGCAGCCTGCAGGCCGGCCTCCGACAGCGCGATCACATCCATGTAGCCCTCGGCCACGACGAGCGGCGCGCCCTTGCCCGCCGCTTCGCGGGCGGGAGCAAGGTTGTAGAGGCTGCGCCCCTTGTCGAAGAGCTCGGTCTCGGGGGAGTTGAGATACTTGGCCCGCGCATTGGGGTCCATCGCCCGGCCGCCAAGGGCGATCGCGCGGCCCCGCCCGTCGCGGATCGGAAAGATGATGCGTCCGCGAAACCGGTCATAGACCGCGGCGCCGCCCTCGGGCCGCGCGGCGAGACCGGCCGCGAGGATCATTTCCTCGGGGATGCCCTTGGCCTTGAGCGCGCGGCTCAGCGCCGCGCGGTCGTCGGGGGCAAAGCCCAGCTCCCAGCGGGCCTGCGCCTCCTCGTCGAGGCCGCGCCCCGCGAGGTAGTCGCGCGCCGCGCTCGCGGCGTTGGTGCGAAGCTGCATGCGGAACCACTGCACCGCCTGCTCCATCACCTCGATCAGCTCGCCGCGCCGGTCGGCCTTCTTTTGCGCCTGCGGGTCGCGCTCGGGCATCGGCATCCCGGCTTCGGCGGCGAGGATCTTCACAGCGTCGATGAAATCGACGTTTTCGGTCTCACGTACGAAGGAGATGGCATCGCCCTTCGCGTGGCAGCCAAAGCAGTAATAGAAGCCCTTGCGATCATCGACGTGGAAGCTCGCCGATTTCTCCTGATGGAAGGGGCACGGGGCCCAGAAGTCGCCCTTGCCCTGGTTCGACTTCTTCATGTCCCACGCGACCTTGCGCCCGACCACTTGGCCGAGGCTGAGGCGCGTGCGCAATTCTTCGAGGAAACCGGGGGGCAGACTCATGCGCACAATATCGGGCCCTCGCGGCCCCAAGTCCAGAACCCCGCCCCGGTGCGACCGATCAATTCTTATGCGCGGCGCCTAGGGCTGTCGAAGCCCCGCGAAGAAGCGGCGCAAGAGCGCCTCGGAGGCCCCCGCCGCGATGCCGTCGAAGACCTCGGGCCGATGGTGGCACTGCGGGTGCGAGAACACCCGCGGGCCCTGTTCGACGCCGCCGGACTTGGGGTCGGCCGCCCCGTAATGCAGCCGCGCGATGCGGGCGAAGGAGATGGCGGCGGCGCACATCGGGCACGGCTCCAACGTCACCCAGAGCGCGCAGCCGGTCAGCCGCTCGGAGCCCAAGGCTGCGCAGGCCGCACGGATCGCCAGCGCCTCGGCATGCGCCGTGGGGTCATGCAGCTCGCGCGTGCGGTTGCCCGCCTGCGCGATCACCGCGCCCGAGGCATCGGCCACTACCGCGCCCACGGGTACCTCGCCGCGCAAGGCGGCGGCGCGCGCCTCGGTCAGCGCGAGGTCCATGTGGGAATGAAACCGCATGATCCCTGATGCCCCGTGTCGCGCGGCGCTGGCAAGGGCGCGCGCAAGCGGTTATGGCGGGAAGATGGACAAGAACGACACCCCCGACGGCGACCGGATCGCCAAGGTTCTCTCGCGCTCTGGCGTGGCCTCGCGCCGCGAGGCAGAGCGCATGATCGAAGATGGCCGCGTCAAGGTGAACGGCACGCGGATCTTCAGCCCGGCGCTGAACGTCACGGCGAAGGACCGCATCACCGTCGACGGCGCGCCACTGGCCGCGCCCGAACCGGCACGGCTGTGGCTCTATCACAAGCCCGCGGGCCTCGTGACCAGCGCCTCGGACGAAAAAGGCCGCAAGACCGTCTTCGACGAGTTGCCCGAGGAAATGCCGCGCGTGATGAGCGTCGGCCGTCTCGACCTCAATTCCGAAGGCCTGTTGCTGCTCACCAACGATGGCGAGCTGAAGCGGCGGCTGGAGCTGCCCTCGACCGGCTGGCTGCGCCGCTACCGGGTGCGGATCAACGGCTCGGTGAGCGAGGACAAGCTCGACCGTCTGCGCAAGGGCATCTCGGTCGAAGGCGTGGACTACCAGCCGATGCAGGTGGTGTTCGACCGCCAGCAGGGGGCGAACGCCTGGCTGACCATCGGTCTGCGCGAAGGCAAGAATCGCGAGATTCGTCGCGCCATGGCCGAGCTCGAGGTGACGGTGAACCGCCTGATCCGCGTCAGCTACGGCCCGTTCCAGATCGGCAACCTCGAGCCGGGCGAGGTCGAGGAAATCCGGCCCAAGGTGCTGCGCGAGCAGCTGGGTGAGAGCGACGGCCCCAAGGTGCAGCGTCGCCGCCCCGACGGCACCCCCGGCGCCAAGCCCGGCGTGCGCGGCGCGGGCACCGGCCCCAAGGGACCGGGCGGCGCGCGCAAGCAGGCTAGCGAGACCAGGCGCTCGTCGCCTGACAAAATGGGCGCGTCCGAAGGGGCCAAGCGGCCCGGCGGCACGGGGCGCGTCTTTGGCGCGAAGACGACCAGCGGCGGCACCGGCCGCGTGTTCGGCGCCAAGGTCGCGAGCGATGGCGAGCGGCCCGGATACAAACCCGACCGCTCCAGCTCGAAAAGCGAGAAGCCCGGATACAAGCCCGACCGCTCAGGCCCGAAGAGCGAGAAACCCGGCTTCAAATCCGACCGCTCCGGCGCAAAGGGGGAGAGGTCCGGCTTCAAATCCGATCGCTCCGGCCCGGCCGGCGAGCGGCCCGGACCAAGGGGTGACCGTCCCGGCCCGAAGGGCGAGCGGCCCGGCTTCAAACCCGACCGCTCAGGCCCCAAGGGCGACCGGCCCACGCGTGGCGGCCCCGCGGCCGGTCGCGGGTCGAAACCTCCGAAACGCTGAGCGCCCCTCGAAAAGCCGGGCGGCGCCCCCTATTATCTGAAGGGCCTAGCCAAGGGACCGCCCGGCCATGACGCGATTGATTCTGCTGCTGCTTGTCGCCTCCGCGCTGGTCTTTGCCGGGGCGCAGTTCCTCGCGGCGATCCGCGGGGGTTCGCGGCGGCGCGACGCGCTGCCGGCCACTCAGGAGGACGCCATGCCCGCGCCATTCCGCACCATTGCCTATCTTGTGCTGCTGGCCCTCATGGCCGGCACCGCGACCGGCCTTCTGGGGGCCGGCTGATGGCCCGGCGCTTCGGCGGGCGCTACAGCCCCGATCCGCAGTCCGGCAGCCCCGCCCCCGATCCGCGCGGCACGCCTCGCGTCGATCCGGCGGGCGCACGGGTGAACCTGCTGTTCGTCCCCCCCGCCATTCTGGCGCTGTTCTCGCTCGGTGCGGGGCCTGCCGGTCTCGTCGCGGGGCTCGTCGGCGCGGGCGTTCTGACCGCCGCTGCCTTCCTGTTGCGCGATGGCTTGCGGGCCGAGGCCGAATGGCGCGCGCGTCCCGTGGCGCGCCGTCCCGCTTGGCCGCGCAAGATGATGGGCTCGGGGCTGACGGGTATTGGCGTGGCTCTGGCCGCATGGTCAGGCGATGGCGGTCTCATCGGCCCGCTGCTCTATGGCATCGCTGCTGCCGGTTTGCATGTCGCGGCCTTCGGGATCGACCCGATGACCGACAAGCGACTCGACGGCGTCGACGATCACCAGCAGGACCGCGTGGCCAAGGTTGTCGACGAGGCCGAGAGCTATCTCGCGCAGATGCGCACGGCGATCTCCGGCCTGCGCGACCGCGCGCTCGACGAGCGTGTCGCCGCGTTTCAGGCCCGAGCGCGCGAGATGATCCGCACCGTAGAGCGTGATCCGCGCGACCTGACGCAGGCACGGCGTTATCTGGGTGTGTATCTGATGGGCGCGCGCGACGCTTCGGTGAAATTCGCGGATCTGTGGTCGCGGGGCCGCGACAGCGCCGCGCGGGCAGAGTATGAATCGCTTTTGACGGATCTCGACCGCAACTTCGCGGCCCGCACCGAGACGATGCTGCTCTCGGATCGGACCGACATGGACATCGAGATTCGCGTGTTGCGGGACCGTCTGGCGCGCGAAGGCGTTGTGGCCCAGTCTGAAAGAGGGAACGAGTGATGTCCGACAAGACCCGCGATGCCGCGGCCGCCCGCGTGGCCGAAATCGAGACCCTGAACCAGATCCGCCTGCCCGATCCCGTCGGGGAGCTGACGCTTGAGGCTGCCAAACCCGAACAGTCCGCCGAGATCCGCCGTCGCATGGGCGAGATCGACCTCGGCGACACCAATTCCATCGTGCGCTTTGGTTCGGGTGCGCAGGCCGAGCTGCAGCAGATCAGCCAGTCGATGCTGCAGGGCGTGCAGAACAAGGACGTGGGCCCGGCGGGCGAGAGCTTGCGCGACATCGTCGCGACGATCCGCGGCTTTGACGTGGCCGAGCTCGACCCCAACCGCAAGCGCAGCCTGTGGGACAGGCTGACCGGCCGCGCCAAACCGCTGGCCAAGTTCACCGAGCGGTTCCGAGACGTGCAGGGCCAGATCGACCGCATCACAGACGAGCTTCTGCGCCATGAGCACGCGTTGATGAAGGACATCGAGAGCCTCGACGTGCTCTATGACAAGACGCTCGCCTTCTACGACGAGCTGGCGCTCTATATCGCGGCCGGCGAGGCGCGGCTGGCGGAAATCGACGCTACCGAGATCCCGGCGCAGCAGGCCAAGATGGAGGCCGCCCCCGAGGAGGCGCAGGTCATGGCCGCGCAGGAGCTGCGCGACATGCGTGCCGCGCGCGACGATCTGGAGCGCCGGGTGCACGACCTCAAGCTCACCCGGCAGGTGACGATGCAGTCGCTGCCCTCGATTCGGCTGGTGCAGGAGAACGACAAGTCTCTCGTCACCAAGATCAACTCCACCCTCGTGAACACCGTGCCCCTGTGGGAGACCCAGCTGGCGCAGGCGGTGACGATCCAGCGCGGGGCGGCGGCGGCGGGGGCCGTGCGCGAGGCCAACGATTTGACCAACGATCTCTTGCGCTCGAACGCCGAAAACCTGCGCACCGCCAACAAGGCGATCCGCACCGAGATGGAACGCGGCGTGTTCGACATCGAGGCGGTGAAGGCCGCGAATGCCGAGCTGATCGCCACCATCGACGAGAGCCTCGACATCGCCGACGAGGGCAAGCGCCGTCGTGCCGAAGCCGAAGCCGAGCTGCGCCGCATGGAGGGCGAGCTGAAATCGGCGCTGAGTTCGGCGCGCGGCCGCGCCGCGACCGGCACGCCCGCGCGCGGGTAAGACACGACATGGGGGTGCGGTCTGTCAGGCTGATCTGCGGGGCCTTGTCCCTGATGCTCGCGGCGGGCTGCGCCTCGGAGGCCGAACTCGTGCCGGTGTCGCCGCCGCGTGATCAGCCCGTGGCCAAGGCGCCGGAGGCTGCCGCCCGCGCCGCCACACCGGCCCCTCCCGTCCGCCCCGCCGTGACGCCCGAGCCAACCCGCTCTGCCGCGAGCCAGGCGCTGTCGCAGCACTACGCCCGGCTGCAGGCCGATCTGGTGACGCAAGGGCTGTTGCGCGGCGACGGCGGCGGGCCGGATACGCCCTTCACCGACACGATGCTGGCGCGTAACTTCATCCGCATCGCGCTTTTTGACGAATACGTGGCCGACGGCGAAAACCTGCGCGCCGAGGCGACGATGAGCCGACTGCGCCGCTGGGAGACCCCGATCCGCATGGATGTGCAGTTCGGCGACAGCGTGCCCGCGAAGCAGCGTGTGCGCGACCGCAACGCGGTGGCCGCCTACGGCGCGCGGCTGTCGCGGCTGACCGGCGTGCCGATCAGCCAGACCGCCGCGGAAGGCAACTTCTCGGTGCTGATTTTGAACGAGGACGACCGCGCGGGCTACGAGGACCGGCTCCGGCAGATGGTGCCGGGCATCGCCGAAAGCTCGGTGCGGGCGTTTTTGAACCCGCCGCGCTCGACGCTGTGCCTCGTCATCGCCTTTTCGGGCGACGGCGGCAACACCTACTCCCGCGCCGTGGCGCTGATCCGGGGCGAGCATCCCGACATGCTGCGCCTTGCCTGCATTCACGAGGAGCTGGCGCAGGGCATGGGGCTTGCCAACGACAGCCCGCAGGCGCGGCCCTCGATCTTCAACGACGACGAAGAATTCGGCCTGCTGACGCGGCATGACGAACTGCTTTTGAAAATGCTCTACGACCGGCGGCTCCGCCCGGGCATGAGCGCCGTCGAGGCTGCGCCGATCGCGCGCGAGATCGCGGCGGAACTGTTGGGCGGCAACGCCTGACCGCAACACGGGAGACGACACATGGGCATTCTCGATTTTCTGTCCGGCCAGTTCATCGATGTCATCCACTGGACCGACGACACCCGCGACACCATGGTCTGGCGCTTCGAGCGCGAGGGCCACGAGATCAAGTACGGCGCCAAGCTGACGGTGCGCGAGGGTCAGGCGGCGGTCTTCGTGCATGAAGGCCAGCTCGCGGATGTGTTCAAGCCCGGTCTCTACATGCTCGAGACCAACAACATGCCGATCATGACCTCGCTGCAGCACTGGGACCACGGGTTCCGGTCGCCGTTCAAGTCCGAGGTCTATTTCGTCAACACCACCCGCATCACCAACCAGAAATGGGGCACCAAGAACCCGGTCATGTGCCGCGATCCGGAGTTCGGGCCGGTGCGGCTGCGGGCTTTCGGCTCCTACGCGATGCGCATCAAGGATCCGGCCCTGTTCCTGCGCGAGATCGTCGGTACGGATGGCGAGTTCACCACCTCCGAGATCTCCTACCAGATCCGCAACATCGTGGTGCAGGAGGCAAGCCGCGTGCTCGCGGGCTCGGGCATCCCGGTGCTCGACATGGCGGCCAACACCGGCGATCTGGGCAAGGTCGTACGCGAGGCCATCGCGCCGGTGATCGCCCAATACGGGCTGGAGCTGCCGGAGTTCTACGTCGAGAACGTCTCGCTCCCCGAGGCGGTCGAGCGGGCGCTCGACAAACGCACCTCGATGGGGATCGTCGGCGACCTGCACCGCTTTGGCCAGTATTCCGCCGCCGAGGCGATGACCACCGCCGCCGCTAACCCGTCGGGCACCATGGGCGCGGGCATGGGCTTTGGCATGGGTATGGTCGCGGGTCAGGGGCCGTGGGGGCCGATGCCGGGCCAGCAGGCGCAGCAGCAGCACCAACCGCAGGCCGCCCCGCCGCCGCCACCGCCGCCGCCGCCGCCGCCGGCCGAGCATGTCTGGCATCTCGCGGTGAACGGCCAGACCTCGGGGCCGTTCTCCAAGGCGCGCCTGGGCCGAATGGTGACCGAAGGCGGTTTTGGCCGTGACACCCTCGTCTGGACCGCCGGTCAGGATGGCTGGAAGCGGGCCGAGGACGTGGACGAACTGGCGCAGCTCTTCACCGTGATGCCGCCACCGCCGCCCCCGGCGCCGCCCGCCCCGTGACGCTTTTCGTGACGCCATCCGAGAGACCTGCATGACTGGCATTCCCAGCGTTGGCCGCACCGCCTCCGGCGGCGTGGTCGAGGAGCACCGCTTTCCCTGCCCGGTCTGCGGCAGCGACATGCATTTCGCGCCCGGCACCGACGCGCTGGCTTGCTCACACTGCGGTCATAGCGAGGCGATCAAGCCGCTGCGCGATCCGGATGCCACGCGCGAAATCGACTTCGAGAGCGCGCGGCGCGGTGATGTGCCGGTGTCGCAGATCGAGGAAACGCGCACCGCGTCCTGCCCCAACTGCGGCGCGCAGGTCGAGTTCGCGCCCGGCACCCATGCCACCCGTTGCCCCTATTGCGACACCGCCGTCGTTGCCGACACCGGCACGCACCGCCACATCAAGCCACGCGCGCTGCTGCCCTTCGAGATCGACGAGACCCGCGCGCACGAGGCTCTGAGCGCATGGCTCGGCAGTTTGTGGTTCGCGCCGAACGGCCTCAAGGAATACGCGCGCAAGGGACGGCGGATGAACGGCGTCTACGTGCCGTTCTGGACCTTCGACGCGCAGACCGAGACCGACTACCGCGGCCAGCGCGGCGATACCTATTACGTCACCCGCACCGTGATGCGCGATGGCAAACAGGTACAGGTGCAAGAGCCGCGCATCCGCTGGCGGCGCGTGCGCGGCCGGGTGGCGCGGTTCTTTGACGACGTGCTGGTGCTGGGATCGAAATCGCTGCCCAAGGCGCATACCGATGCGATTGGCCCTTGGGAGCTGCCGGCCCTGCTGCCCTACCGGCCAGAATACGTCGCGGGCTTCATGGCCGAGGGCTACCAGATCGAGCTCGACGACGCCTATACCGAGGCGCGCGCGGTGATGGAGCAGGTGATCCAAGGCGATGTGCGCCGCGATATCGGCGGTGATCAGCAGCGGATCGAAGCGATGGACACCCGAGTGTCGAACGTGACCTTCAAGCACGTGCTGCTGCCGGTCTGGACCGCCGCCTACCGCTACAGAGGCGACAGTTACGCCTTCGTGGTCAACGCACGGTCGGGCAAGGTGCAGGGCGCGCGGCCCTATTCCAAGTGGAAGATCACCCTCGCGGTGATCGCGGGCCTGATCGTGGCTGCAATTATCGGCTATTTCGGCTATCTCAACCAGTAAGCTTGCTTGCACGACCCGGCGTCAGGCGGCATTGTCCGCGCCGATCCGACAGCCTCTACTCCGGAAGGAAATCCGATGATCCTCGCCTGCGGCGAAGCCCTGATCGACATGCTGCCCCGTCGCACCGAAGCGGGCGAAATGGCCTTCGCGCCCTATGCGGGCGGCGCGGTGTTCAACACCGCCATCGCCATGGGCCGCCTCGGCGCCCCGGCCGGTTTCTTCTCGGGTATCTCGTCCGATATGTTCGGCGATCTCCTGCGCGAGACATTGGAGGCTTCGAAGGTCGACACCTTTCCGGCGCATATCTCCGACCGGCCCACGACGCTGGCCTTTGTGAAGCTTGTCGACGGCCATGCCACCTACAGCTTTTACGACGAGAACACCGCCGGGCGGATGCTATCGGAGGACGACCTGCCCGAGCCGGGTGCCGACGCACTGTTCTTTGGCGGCATCTCCCTCGTGGTCGAGCCCTGCGGTGCCGCCTATGAGGCGCTGCAGGCGCGCGAGAGCGAGACCCGTGTCACCATGATCGACCCCAACATCCGCCCCAGCTTCATCCGCGACGAGGCCAGCTACCGCGCCCGGCTCGACCGGATGATCGCGCGCGCCGACATCGTGAAGGTCTCGGACGAGGATCTGCGCTGGCTCGAAGGCGAAGGCGAGACCGCCGATCTGGCGCGGCAGATGCTCGCCAAGGGCCCGGCCCTTGTCTGCATCACCGAAGGCTCCAAGGGGGCAACCGGCTACACCGACGATCACACCGTCAGCGTCGCCTCCACCAAGGTCGAGGTCGCCGACACCGTCGGCGCGGGCGACACCTTCAACGCCGGTGTGCTGGTGAGCCTGCATCGCGCGGGGCTGCTCACCAAGGAGGCGATCGACACGCTGAGCGAAGAGCAGATCCGCGGCGCGCTGGCGCTGGGTGCCAAGGCCGCCGCCATCACCGTCAGCCGCGCGGGCGCGAACCCGCCTTGGGCCGAAGAGCTTTGAGGGCACTGGTCCAGCGCGTTTCGGAGGCCAGCGTCAGCGTCGACGGCGCAGTCATCGGACGCGCCGGGCCGGGCGTTCTGGTGCTGGTCTGCGCGATGCAGGGCGACACCGACGCCCTGCCCGCCCGGATGGCGGCCAAGATCGCCAAATTGCGGATCTTTCGTGATGAGGAAGGGCGGATGAACCGCTCGCTCCTCGACACGGGCGGGGCCGCGCTAGTGATCAGCCAGTTCACGCTGGCTGCCGATACGCGCACCGGCAACCGCCCCGGCTTTTCCGCCGCAGCCGCGCCTGAGATCGGCGCTCGGCTCTACGAGGCGCTGGCGGCGGAGCTGTCAGGCTTGGGCGTGCCGGTGGAGACCGGGCGCTTCGGAGCCGACATGAAGGTGGCGCTTGTCAATGATGGGCCGGTGACCATCCCGCTGGAGATCACCGGCTGAGGCGTCAGCAGGGCTGCGCCATCACCAGCACCCAGACCGGGCCTTTGGCCCCTTGGGCGATACCGACGCCGAACTCGCGCGCGCGGTCCAACTCCATCACCTTGCGGTGGCCGGGCGAGCCCTGCCAGCCGGTGATGATCTGGTTGGTCTGCGGATAGCCCCATGCGAGGTTCTCGGCGCTGACACCGGCGCAGTAGCCGGTGCGCTCCAGCCGCACGCGATGATTCGAGCCGTCACTGCCGCGATGTCCGAACTGGCCGGTTCGCGCGAGGTCACAGGCCTGCACCTGTGCCGCTTGCGACAATTCGCGGTCATGCGACACGCGGGCCAACCCCTGCGAGGCGCGAAAGGCGTTGAGGCCGGCCGCGATCTCGGTGGCCTTGGCGTTGGCCGCCTCCGGCAGAGCACACCCTCCGGTCGTGGCGGCGGTGGCGGTTGTGGCGGTGAAGGCGGGCGTGAGTCCAGCAATGGGCAGCGCGGCAAGCGCCACGGCCATCAGGTATCGTTTCATCTGCTTCCCTCGAACGGTTTGCGCCAGATCGCAGATCGAATGAGGCAAGAGCAAGGCAAGGCGCTTTTTATCGAGCGGATTGGGCAATCATCCGCGCGCGGCGCCAAGGAGCCTGAGCGGCAAACTGCCCGCGAACAGCACCGCCGCGACGCAAACGATGGAGGGACCGACGGGGGTGTCGAACCACAGCGCCGCCTGCAGCCCTAGCAGCACCGAAATCGCTGCAGCGCCCAAGGACAGCGCCGCCATGGCCTCCGGCGTGCGCGCGGCACCTCGGGCCGCCGCCGCTGGGATCACGAGAAGCGCGGTGATCAGCAACGCCCCCACCACCTTGATCGCCACGGCCACCACGGCGGCGAGCAGCAGCGTCAGCACCAGCGCCTCTCGGCGTGGCGCGATGCCCGAGGCATGGGCAAGGTCTGGCGACAGCGTCGCCGTCAGCAACCTGCGCCAGCGCCAGCACAGCACGCCCACCACTAGCGCCGCGCCACCCCAGATCCACGCAAGATCGCCGCGCGTCACGGTCAGCACATCGCCGAACAGGTACAGTTCGAGATTTACCCGCGCCCCGCCCATGAGCGCCACCGCCACCAGCCCCGCCGCCAGCGCGCCGTGCGACATCACGCCCAGCACCGTGTCATGCGCGAGCCCGCGCCCCGACAGCGCATGCACTGCCAGCGCCATCGCCAGCGCCGTAGCGAGAACGCCCGGAAACACCGCCATCCCCTGCCCCAGCGCCAGCGCAACGCCCAAGATCGCGGCGTGGCTGGTCGCATCCCCGAAATAGGCCATGCGACGCCAGACGACGAAGCAGCCGAGCGGACCGGCGGCCAACGCCGTGCCCAGCGCGGCGAGGGCCGCGCGGATCATGAAATCGTCGAGCATGTCAGCCCTCGGCGTGGTGATGTTGATGGTGATGATGCGCCGCCCCGCCGCCCTCGTGGGCGTGGTCGTGCTCGTGGCGGTAGAGCGCCAGTTGCCCGCCTGTGCCGGTGCCGAACAACTCGCGGTAGGCCGGTGCGGCCGAGACGACCTCCGGCGTGCCCTCGCAGCAGATGTGACCGTTGAGGCAGACCACCCGGTCCGAGGCCGACATCACCACATGCAGCTCATGGCTGACCATCAGCACGCCGCAGCCGATGTCGCGTCTCAGCGCTTCGATCCGCCGGTAGAAGGCGGCCTGACCGGGTTGGTCGAGGCCCTGCGTCGGCTCGTCGAGGATGAGAAGCTGCGGCCGATTGAGCACCGCCCGCGCCAGAAGCACCCGCTGGAACTGCCCGCCCGAAAGCGCGGCCATCTGCCGCCCCCCCAGACCGCCAGCGCCCGATTGATCGAGCGCCGCCTCGGCCTCGGCATCCGTGACGCGCAGCGGCAGGTCGAGAAAGCGGCGTACGGTGATCGGCAGGGAGGCATCGAGCACGAGGCTTTGGGGCACGTAGCCGATGCGCAGCCCGCGCGCGCGTTGCACCGTGCCGCGTCGGGGCGCCAGCGCGCCGATCATCAGACGCAGGAGCGTGCTTTTGCCCGACCCGTTCGGCCCCACGAGGGTGACGATCTCGCCCGCGTCCACATGCAGCGACACGTCGCGCAGCACCGGCGCGCCCTTGGGGCCGAACTCGAGCCCGCGCGCTTCGATCAATGCGCTCCCGATTCCTGCGCTCATGCCTCGCGCCTCTGACAGGCGGGGCACAGCCCCTCGGCCTCGATCACCGTCTGTTCGATCACGAATCCAGCCTCGGCCGCCGGGCGCGACAGCCCTTCGGCGCCTTGGGTTTCGGCCACCGCACCGCAGCCGCGACAGATCAGAAATCCCGGCGCATGCGCGGCACCCGGTCGGGCGCAGGCGACATAGGCCGAGAGCCGTTCGATCCGGTGCGCGAGCCCGTGATCCACGAGAAAACCCAGAGCGCGGTAGGCGACGGGCGGCTTTGAGCCCAGACCTTCGGCGTCGAGCCGCGCCAGCACGTCATAGGCCCCCATCGCCGCGTGACCTTCGAGCAATATCTCGAGCACGCGCCGACGCAGCGGCGTCAACCGCGCGCCAGACGTGGCGCAGCGTGCCTCGGCGGCATCGATCGCGCCACGAATGCATGCGGCATGGTCGCCGCAGGCAAAACCGGGGTCTGACATGGCGGCCTCTCAGAGATGCGCGGTCGGGTCTTGACCGCGTGTTACGTTATAACATAGCCCCTAGCTTCTGATCCAAGGATGCTCAAGAGGTCTCCATGCGCTCCGCCTTGCCCGTCGCCGCCTACCTTACGTTTCTCGCGACACCTGCCCTCGCGGAATCGCCCCGCGTCGTCGTCGACACCGCGCCGCTGCACAGCCTCGTGGCGCGGGTGATGGAGGGTGCGGGCACGCCCGATCTGCTGTTGCCACCGGGCGGCTCGCCGCACGACGCGGCGTTGCGACCGTCGGACGCACGGCGGTTGTCGCAGGCGGATCTCGTGATCTGGACGGGGCCCGCTTTTCTGCCTTGGCTCTCCGACAGCCTCGCGGCGCTGGCACCAGAGGCCGAAACGCTCGCGATGCTGGAGGTGAGCGGTTGGGAACGGCTGCCACTGCGCCATGATCCGGCGTTCGAGACCGAACACGAGGGGCATGAGGAGCATGAGGACGACACGAGAGGCGAGGACGGAACCGACCCCCACGCCTGGCTCGACCCGAAGGTCGCGGCGGTGTGGATGGAGCGGCTCGCTGCGACGCTGGCCGAGGCCGACCCCGAGAACGCGGATCTCTACCGCGACAATGCCTCGACCGCGATCGAGGCCGATGCGGCACTGTCGGACCGGATCGCCGAACGGCTCGGGCCGCTCTCGGGGCGGCCCTATCTGGTGCCACACGACGCCTATCAGTATTTCGAGCGCCGCTTTGCGTTGCCTGCGGCGGGCGCGCTGGCGCTGTCGGATGCTTCCGCCCCCGGACCTGCCCGGATCTCCAGCTTGCGCGACACGGTGGAGGCCGGTGGCATCGTCTGCGTGCTCAGCGACCCCGAAACGCCCGCCGATCTGGTGGCGCTGCTGCGCGAGGGTACATCCGCCGCGACCGCGCCGACCGACCCCGACGGGCTGTTGCTGACGCCTGGCCCCGATCTCTACCCGGCACTGATCGAAGGACTGGCCGATGCCTTGCAGGACTGTCTTGGCTAGGCCGCGCTCAGGCTGATCGTGACGCGGTTGCGGCCGGTTTCCTTGGCCGCATAGAGTGCCTCGTCGGCCCGGCGCATCAGCGCCTCGGCCTCCTTTTCGGGGCCGGGCCGCCCCGGCCCCAGCGCCACGCCCACCGACACGGTGATCCGGCACGACACCTCCGGGGCCACGGAGAATGGCGCATCGCGGATTCGGCGCCGCAACCGATCCGCCGCCACGCGCGCCTGCTCAAGGCTGGTGTCGGGCATCGCCACGAGAAACTCCTCTCCGCCGATCCGCGCCAGAAGATCGGCCGGGCGCAACCCGTCGCGCAACCGCCGTGCGACCTGTGCCAGAACCTCGTCACCGGCGGCATGGCCATGGCGGTCGTTGACCGCCTTGAACAGGTCGATGTCGAGAAGCATCACCGCGATGGGCCGCGACCGCGACCGCGCCTCGGTGATCAGCCGGATCAGGTGCGGTCGCGCGTAGCGGCGGTTCCACAGCCCCGTCAGCGGATCGGTCAAGGCCGCTTCGAGACCGTGCCGCTCGGTCGCGCGCAGCCGGTCGGCCAAAGATTTGCGACGCAGCAGGCGACGCGCGCGATAGGCGATCTCGTCGCTCTGGACCGAGGCGGGCACGATGTCGTCGGCCCCCAGATCGAGCAGCATCGCCGCCTCGCGGCTCGCGTCGGGAAGCAGCACCAGCTGCGCGGCGCGCCGCGTGGCCGATCGGCTGCGCAACTCGGCCACGATGCGGTACAGCTCGCGCGAGGGGTGGCCCGCATCGCACAACGCGGCCCCGTCGATCACGAAGAGATCCTGCTCGAGCCCGGTCTCTGCAAAACTGGCTTGTGGCGCCACCCGGCGCAGCGGCCCCGGCAGGCCTCGATACGCCGCCTCCCCCTCTTCCGCTTGCGGCGAGATCACGGCGATGCGCTGACGCGGCGCGAAGGTTGCCGCCGTTTCGGAAAAGCCGAGGGCGAGATGCGTGGCCTCACGGCGTGCCAGCTCGTCTTCGGTGTCGCGCGCCCGCAGGAGATTGCGCATCCGGGCCTGCAGCAGGGTCGTCGAGACAGGGGCCACCACCACCTCATCCGCCCCCCCGAGCAAAAGAGCGAGCCGCTCACCCTCCTCGTGCCAGTGCCCTGCGACCACGACCGGCAGGTGCCTTCCATCGGGGCGGGCGCGCAGTCTTTTCAAGAAGGCCAGCGTCGCGTCCAGACCCTCTCGGCAGCTTGACACGGTCGGAACGAAGAGCAGGTCGACCGAGGGGTCGGGAAGCCGCGTCAAGACCTCCTCGAAGCCGCGACAGTGCAGACAGTCGAACCCCACGGCAACAAGCGCGCTCTCCTTCAGGACCCTTTCCGTTGCGATTCGATCGACGATCAGGATACGACCCGACATGCATCTGTCCTTGTTCGGGCTTGTTGCCCGGTCAGGCCGACGATCCGCCTATCGGACCGCCACCCCATCTGCGGGGCTACGCCCACTCCCGGTTCTCAGGGTCGTCAAGAATAGTTAACAAATGCTTTCGTAGGCCTTTCGGGAGAAGACGATGAAGCGAGAACGTGCCGAAGTGATCGCGCTTGGGGCGCTGGGGTGGCTGGCGGCGGATGACGAGCTGTGGCCGGTGTTCCTCGGGGCGACCGGGGCCGCCGCCGAAGATCTGCGCGACCGCGCGCCCGAGCCGGGATTTCAGGCCTCCGTGCTTGAGTTTCTCACCAATGACGACGCTTGGGTCACCGCCTTTTGCGATACCGCAGGCTACGGCTATGACGAGCCGCACACCGCCATGCTCGTGCTTGCCGGTCCGGCGCGGATGAACTGGACGTGACACCGGCCGCGCTGATCTTCGACAAGGATGGCACGCTGTTCGACTTTCACGCCACTTGGGGCGGCTGGTCGCGCGGGTTGATCGAAGCCGAAGCCGGGGGCGATTCGGCGCTCGCCCGGAGGATCGCGGTGGCGTTGGGCTATGACATGGAGGCCGGGCGGTTTGCGCCCGACAGCATCGTCATAGCCGCGACCGCGGGCGACATCGCGGACAGGATGCTGCCGTTCCTGCCGGGCACAGACCGCGCAACATTGATCGCGCGGATGAACGAGCGCGCGGCCCAGGCGCCGCAGGTGCCCGCCGTGCCCTTGGGCCCCTTGTTCGCGGATCTCGCGGCACGCGGGCTGGCGCTCGGCCTCGTGACCAACGATTCCGAAGGTCCGGCGCGCGTGCATCTGGAGGTCTCGGGGCTCGCCTCGACCTTCGGCTTCGTCGCGGGAGCCGACAGCGGTCATGGCGCCAAGCCGGGGCCGGGCCAATTGATTGCCTGTGCCAAGGCATTCGGCCTCGCCCCCGAGGCCTGCGCGATGATCGGCGACAGCCTGCACGACCTCCATGCCGCCCGCGCCGCCGGGATGACCGCGATCGCCGTGCTGACCGGTCTTGCGCCATATGCAACGCTGGCCCCGCATGCCGATCTGGTGCTGGAAGATATCGGCGCGCTGCCCAAATGGCTGGACGATCTCGCCATCACGAAAGCGTGATACCCTAGTCTGCAACTGGTGTGTTTGTCCCGCCGTGTCTGCTGGCGTCACGAGGGGCATGGAGCCCCCCGATCACGTCAGGGAGACGACACCATGAACTTCAAAGCCCTCCTCGCCGGCACCGCCATTGCCCTTACCTCCACCATGGCGCTGGCCGACACCCACGCCGAAACAGGCAACCCGATGGTCGGTGGCGCCGCCATGTTCCCCGAGAAGAACATCGTCGAGAACGCCGTGAACTCGGCCGACCACACCACGCTCGTCGCTGCCGTGCAGGCTGCGGGCCTCGTCGAGACGCTGGCGGGCGAAGGCCCCTTCACCGTCTTCGCGCCGACCAACGACGCTTTTGCTGCCCTGCCCGAGGGTGCGGTTGACGACCTGCTCAAGCCCGAGAACAAGGACCGTCTGGTCGAAGTTCTGACCTGCCACGTCGTCGCAGCCGATGCGATGTCGGACGCGATCTCCGGCATGATCAAGGACGATGGCGGCATGCATGAAGTCCAGACCGTCGGCGGCTGCAAGTTCATGGTCTCCGAAGGCGAAGACGGCACCATCATGATCACCGATGGTCAGGACCGTACCGCCAAGGTCACCATCGCCGATGTGAAGCAGTCGAACGGCGTGATCCACGTGATCGACACCGTGCTGCTGCCCGCCGTCGAGTAACCCCTTGCCGGGACGGCCGGAACCACCACTCAGGATCCGGTCACAGGCCCGTCGCGCGTTGCGCGGCGGGCCGTTCTGCATGTACCGCCTCGGTTCACGAACGCGCGGCATCGCGCCGCAACCCGACCGCCCGGTCTTTCAAATTGGTCCCGGAGCGCGCATGTGGAAGGCAGACGCCACCTCCCGAGGAGACCCGGATGAGCGAGCCTGCCCACCAGCCTGACGCCGAGACCGAGGACCGCCCGACGCGGCCCGCGATACTGCGTGGCTTTCGCAGGCGGTGCCCGAACTGCGGTGAGGGCGGGCTGTTTCAGGGCTATCTCAAGGTGGTCGACCGCTGCCCGGTCTGCCGCGAGGAGCTGCGCCATCACCGCGCCGACGATGGCCCGGCCTATCTCACCATCCTGATCGTGGGGCACCTGCTGGCCCCGGTGATTCATGTGGGCTTCACCCGTTTTCGCCCTGATCCGCTGGTCATGGCGACGGTGCTGACCGTGGCCGCCGTGGCGCTGTCGCTCTACCTGCTGCCGCGGCTCAAGGGTGTGGTGGTCGGCATCCAATGGGCGCGGCGCATGCACGGCTTTGGCAAGGCGCATTGATGCCCAGCCCGGTGCCAATCCGTGACGCGGCGACGGTGGTGCTGCTGCGCGAGATGCAAGACGGCCCCTCGGTTCTGATGGGCAGGCGCGGTGCGCGCGCGGCCTTCATGCCGTCGAAATACGTGTTCCCCGGCGGCGCGCTCGATCCGGTGGATGCCACCGTGGATTTTGCGGCTCCGCTCGATGCGGCCCATGCCGAAACGCTCGGAGAAATGGCGGCGCCGCTTGCCGCCTGCGCGATCCGCGAGCTTTGGGAAGAGACCGGCCAGATCCTCGGGCGGCCCGCCGACTGGCCTGAGGCGCCGACAGGGTGGCGCGGTTTTGCCCGCACCGGGCACCGCCCTGATGCCGCGGCCCTCGTGCCGGTATTGCGCGCCATCACCCCGCCGGGCCAATCGCGCCGCTTCGACGCGCGGTTCTTTCTCGCGCGCGCCGAACACCTCGCCAGCGACCCCGATGATTTCGATCGGGCCGAGGACGAGCTGGCGCATCTGCATTGGGTGCCGCTGGCGCAGACCGATGCGCTCGATCTGCCACGGATCACGCAGTTGGCGCTGCACGAGGTCCGCGCGCGTCTGAACGACCCCGATCCCACTCGTCCGATGCCCTTCTTTCACGGCACCATGGAGGCCGACATCCGACCCTGACAGTCGGCCCTACTCCGCCTCGTCGGCGCCCTTGCGCTCGACCGGGCGTCCAACCGCCGCCCCCGCCCCTTCGGGTAGCGGCAGGTGCGAATGCGCCTTGGCGACACGGGCCAGCCGGTCCTGCAGGTCGGGGGGCGGCGCGGCGGCACGACGGCTCTCGAGATCGACATGCACCAGCATGTGCTCGGCGCTCGCCACCAGCCGCGAGTTCTCCCACATTCGATGGAAAATCCGCACCCGGCGCCCCTCGGCCAGCAAGAGCTGCGTGTCGAGGGTGATCCGTGCCCCGGCGTGCACCTCCGAAAGATGCCGGATATGCGTCTCGGCGGTAAAGAAGCTCTGGCCGCAGGCGATGTAGTCGGCATCGCAACCGATCAATTCCAGAAACCGGTCGGTCGCATCGCCAAAGGCCTGCAGGTAGCGGTGCTCGGTCATGTGGCCGTTGTGATCGCTCCAGTCGAGCGGCACGGCGCGTGCGCCCGTGGGCAAAGGCCCCGTGAGCGACATCGCATCAAGACCTTGAGGCGCGCCGCCCACACGGCGGTCGGCGGCATTGAGCAGCCGCCCCGCACCCCAGTCGCGCGCCTTGAGCCCGCGCAGGATCGCCACGAGGTTGGCATCGCGAATGCGCTCGAGCTCGGCGATGGAATGCGTGCCCGACTGGGCCTCGGACTGGCTGGCGATGGTCTCGACCAGCTCGTCGGTGAGATCGGGCACATCCGTGAGCTTGCTCCACGGCCATTTCAACGCCGGGCCGAACTGCGTCAGGAACTGCCGCATGCCCGCCTCGCCACCGGCGATGCGGTAGGTTTCGAACAGTCCCATCTGCGCCCAGCGCAGGCCAAAGCCATAGCGGATCGCGTCATCTATCTCGGCGGTGTCGGCGATGCCGTCGGAGACGAGCCACAGCGCCTCGCGCCAGACCGCCTCGAGCAGCCGGTCGGCGATATGCGCGTCGATCTCGCGGCGCAGGAAAAGCGGATGGCTGCCGATGTCGCGCAGTGTGGTGCGAATCCGCTCGATCCGCGCATCGCCGGTGCCGGGGCCGGTCACGATCTCGACGAGCGGCAGCAGATAAACTGGGTTGAACGGGTGGGCCACGACGATCTGACCGGGCCGGGCCGCTCCTTCGGACAGTTCCGAGGGGCGAAAGCCCGAGGTCGAGGAGCCGATGATCGCGGTTTCGGTGCAGGCCGCCTGAATCTCGGTATAGACCTTGTGCTTAAGATCGAGCCGCTCCGGCACGCTCTCCTGGATCCACTCCGCCCCTGTCACCGTCTCGGCGAGATCATCGTGAAAACTCACCGCGCCCTCGTCGGGAAGGGCCACGTCCCACAGGCCCGGCATCGCGGCGCGGGCCCGCTCGAGGATGTCGCCGATCTTGCGCGCGGCATCCGGATCGGTGTCGTGGATGCGCACGTTCCACCCCATCAGCGCGAACCGCGCGGCCCAACCGCCGCCGATCACCCCGCCGCCGATGATGGCCGCCGTCCGCGCCCCCGTGACCGCCATGACCTAGCCCCCTGGCGCGGTGGTAAGCGCGCCCGTGTCGTAGCCGTTGAAATCGAGCATCTCGCGTGCGGCGCGGTTGCGGTCGGCCCCGGCCTGACCGGGCCGGTTCATGATCCAGCCATAAGCCCCATCCGGCGCGCCGATCACCGCGGTGCGGAAATCGTCGTCGGTCCAAAGGAGCCACCACGGCTGGCCGCCGACCTCGAAGCGGCCCCGCCCCTTGGAGGTCACCGCGACAAGGCGCGCCTCGGCCTTGCCCGCGATCCGCGCCACGCCGCCGCCCGAAGCGTCGAGCTTGAGCGTCACCCGGTCGCCGGGGGCCACGGGGCCGCCGGGATAGGCCGATGCGACGAGCCAGTCGCCATTGAGATCCGACGCGCTGCCGCGCAGGCTCGACGCGATCGGCGCCGCTGAGGTGCGGAACACCGGGGCCTCGATTGTCGTCGAGGCGGGCGGCTCGGCCGCGCCGCAGGCCGCGAGCAGCACAAGCGCCGCGAGCGCACGCTTGGGCGCGAGGCGGAGCCGCGATGGTAGGGTGAGGATCACGACGTTCTCCTGATGGCGCGCGGGGTCCGCCGAACCCGCAGGGCGGGTCGGGCGGAGGTCGGAGCCCGAGCCTTGCACGGGCCCCGTTATGGGCTCAATAGGGCATCGGGTGCTGCTTATGCGCGGCGTCGATCTCGGCCACCACCTCGTCCGACACCACCACCGCGCGCCCCGCGAGGATGCGCTCGAGCTGGTTCACGTTGGTCGCGCCGAAGATCGGGCAGACCGCGAAAGGCCGGGTGCGGTGCCATGCCAGCGCCATGTGCACCGGGTCGAGGCCGTGGCGCTCGGCGATGTCGAGATAGGCCTGCGTCGCTGCGATAACCCGGTCGGTCTTGCGCCCGCCCAGATCGCCATTGATCGCAAGGCGCGACCCCTCGGGGATGCCGTTCTGATACTTGCCGGTGAGGTAGCCGCAGGCAAGCGGCGAGTAAGACAGCAGCAGCACGTCCTCGTTCACCGCCATCTCAGCCATGTCGGTGTCGTAGAGCCGCGACAGCAAGGAGTATTCGTTTTGGATCGAGGCGACGCGCGGGCCGCCCATGGCCTCGGCGCGGTCGATCCAACGCGTGGTGCCCCAAGCGCTTTCGTTCGACAGGCCAAAGGCGCGGATCTTGCCCTCGGCCACCAGATCCTTGAGCGTAGCCAACACGCCGTCCATGTGGTCGCGGGTGCGCTCGGGGTCCTGACCCGAAGGATCGAAGCTCCAGTACTGGCGGAAGTGATACGAGCCGCGCTCGGGCCAGTGCAGCTGGTAGAGGTCGATCACATCGGTCTTGAGCCGCGTGAGCGAGCCTTCGACGATCTCGCGGATATTGCCGCCGTCATAGCCCTTGCCGTCGCGTGCCCAGCCGGGGTTGGGACCGGCGGCCTTGGTGGCGATCTTGTAGGCGTCGCGCTTGCCGGACTTTTCGATCCAGTTGCCGATGAACTCCTCAGTGCGACCCACGGTCTCGGCCTTGACCGGGTTAACCGGATACATTTCGGCGGCGTCGAGGAAATCGATCCCGGCGTCGAGCGCCATGTCGAGCTGACGATGCGCGTCGTCCTCGGGCGTCTGGCTGCCATAGGTCATCGTGCCAAGGCACCATTCGCTGACCTCGAGGCCGCTGCGGCCAAGGGGGATCTTCTTCATAGCTCTCGCCTCCTGTTGCGAAGGCGAGAGCTAGCGCAGGGACCGGGTCCGAACAAGGCGGGCGATCGAAAGAGCCGCCCGCCGGTAGGCTCAGGGGCGCACGTAGGCGTAGCCCTCTTCCTGCAATTCGATCAGACGCACCACGCCCGAGGGCACGACCTTGGCCTCCTCCAGAAGCGGCACATCATGCCCAGCCTTGGCCTCCATCGCGTCGAGCGTGTTGCCGCAGGCCGCAAAGCTCAGCTGCGGCATCTCCAGCGACATCTGCGCGATGCGGTCGGCCACGGGGCTGTTCTCGACGCTCAGCATGTTGAGCCCCGGCCCGTAGGTGACGATCTCGATCACCACCTCGTCGCCCTGCTCCGCATAGTAGCTCGCGACGTTGCTGGCGTTGTTGAGCGCCATGTTCATCACCTGCGGGTCGTTTTCGTCCACGTGGATCGCCACGCGGTGGGTTTCGCCCTCGGCCAAAGCGGCGAAAGGTGCGGCGGCGAGCGCCAGCGCGAGTATCAGCGGCTTCATCATGTTCTCCCCGATCATGAATGTCCGAGGCATCGTATTCCAAAATGCGTATTTGTATATAGCCGCGCCATGAGACCCTGTCCGCAGCGCTCTGGCCCTTGGCCGCGCGCGGCGCTACACGGGGCGCGCATCAGCGAAGGACACCAGCAGCATGGCACGGCATCTCATCACCTCGGCCATCCCCTACATCAACGGGATCAAGCATCTGGGCAACCTGGTCGGCAGCCAGCTTCCCGCCGACCTCTTCGCGCGCTACCAGCGAGGTCGCGGCCATGAGGTGCTGTTTCTCTGCGCCACCGACGAGCATGGCACCCCCGCCGAGCTTGCCGCTGCCAAGGCGGGAAAACCGGTGGCCGAATATTGCGCCGAGATGCACGAGACGCAGGCCGAGATTGCCCGCGGCTTCCGGCTGTCCTTCGACCACTTCGGCCGCTCGTCCAGCGCACAGAACCACAAGCTGACGCAACACTTCGCCGCACGGCTCGACGAGGCGGGGCTGATCGAGGAGCGGGTCGAGACGCAGATCTACTCGAAGGCCGACGGCCGCTACCTGCCCGACCGCTACATCGAGGGCACCTGCCCCAACTGCGGCTTCGAGAGCGCGCGCGGCGACCAGTGCGACAATTGCACCAAGCAGCTCGATCCGGTGGATCTCATCAACCCACGCTCGGTGATCTCTGGCTCAACGGACCTCGAGCCGCGCGAGACCAAGCATCTCTACCTCAAGCAAAGCGGCATGCGCGGCCAGTTGCAGGAGTGGATCGACTCCAAACACGACTGGCCGATCCTGACCACCTCGATCGCCAAGAAGTGGCTCAACGACGGCGACGGGCTTCAGGACCGTGGCATCACCCGCGACCTCGACTGGGGCATTCCGGTCAAGAAGGGCGAGGCCGACTGGCTCGGCATGGAGGGCAAGGTCTTCTATGTCTGGTTCGACGCGCCGATCGAATACATCGCCTGCGCGCAGGAATGGGTCGATGCGGGCAAGGGCGACGACTGGGAGCGCTGGTGGCGCACCGACCGCGGCGCCGACGACGTGCGCTACACGCAGTTCATGGGCAAGGACAACGTGCCGTTCCACACCCTGTCCTTCCCGGCCACCATCCTCGGGTCGGGCGAGCCGTGGAAGCTCGTCGATTATATCAAGTCGTTCAACTACCTGAACTATGACGGCGGCCAGTTCTCGACCTCGCGCGGTCGCGGCGTCTTCATGGATCAGGCGCTCGAGGTGCTGCCTTCGGATTACTGGCGCTGGTGGCTTCTGAGCCATGCGCCCGAAAGCTCGGATTCCGAGTTCACTTGGGAGAATTTCCAGCAGTCGGTGAACAAGGACCTCGCCGACGTGCTCGGCAACTTCGTCAGCCGCGTCACCAAGTTCTGCCGCTCCAAGTTCGGCGAGGAGGTGCCGGCGGGCGCCACCTACGGTGAGCGCGAGGACAAGCTCATCGCCGACCTCGAACGACGGGTGCGCGCCTACGAGGGCCACATGGACGCGATGGAGGTGCGCAAGTCGGCGGGCGAGCTGCGCGCGATCTGGGTCGCGGGAAACGAGTACCTGCAGGACGCGGCCCCGTGGGCCAGCTTCAAGACCGACCCCGAGGCGGCGGCGATGCAGATCCGCCTCGCGCTCAACCTGATCCGGCTCTACGCGGTGCTGTCCTCGCCCTTCATCCCCGACGCCAGCGCACAGCTGCTGGAAGCGATGAAGACCGAGGACGACGCTTGGCCCGGTGACGTGGCGCAGGCGCTGTCGACCCTGCCCGCGGGCCATGGCTTTGCGGTGCCCGAGGTGACCTTCCGCAAGATCACCGACGAGGAGCGCGAGGACTGGCAGGCGCGTTTTGCAGGCACGCGAGGCGCGTAGAGCGAAAAATCGACGGCTCCCGCCAAAAAGGGCTGGATCGGACCGACAGGGGTTGCGCTAGTGTGAGCCGCGGCACAGGCACGCAGTGCTGACTGGCAGGTCGATCGGCCTAGCGCTGATGGTGCCGCTGGTGCTGCTCTGGTGTGGTTTGGCCCGTGTCTTGCCCGCCCCGGGCGACCCATGGCATGCGCTGCCGGCGCTGATCGGGGCGGGGTAGATCGCCGCCACCCTGTCGGGGTCACTGCGCCGCCGCACCGCGGCGCTGAACGGCATCAGTGTCTGGGCGCTCTTGCTCGTGCCCGGCACCGATGCCGCCATCTTCGCGCCCAAGCTTTGCAGCAGTCGGTGCCAAGACTTGCCGGGGCCGCCCCGGCGGAAATCACGGATCTGGTGCTGGGCACCTTGGCGCTGGCCGGACTGTTCGCGGCGGCGCTGGGCGGCATCCGGGGCCGACCACGATAGAACCACTGACGCGATCACCGACCGGGGCGCAGTCTCAGGGCCACTTCGCGGCGCACGCCGTCGCGCTCGAGCGTGAGCGTGACCTCTTCGCCTGCACGGTGGCGATCCAGGAGCGCCAGCAGATCGTCGAGACCCTGCACCGCTGCACCATCGAGCGCGACGATCACGTCGCCCGGCAGCAAGGTGCCGCGCGACAGCCGCGCCGGGACGATCCCGGCGGCTTCGGCCTGCGATCCCGGCGCGACCTCCAGCACCAAGACCCCCGCCAGACCCTGCCGGTTCACGGCGGCGTTGATCCGCGCGTCGAAGCCCAGCCCCAGGCTTGGCGGGGCGTAGCGCCCGGTCTCGATGAGCTGCGGCACCACCCTTGCCGCCACGGCTACCGGCACCGCGAAACCGATCCCCGCGCTTGCCCCAGAAGGCGAATAAATCGCTGTGTTCATCCCGACCAACCGTCCGCGCGCATCGAGCAGCGGGCCGCCGGAGTTGCCCGGGTTGATCGCGGCATCCGTCTGGATCAGGCCGCGGATCGTCCGCCCTGCCGTGCCCGGCAGGTCGCGCTCGAGCGCCGAGACGATCCCGGTGGTCAGTGTCCAGTCCAAGCCAAAGGGGTTGCCGATCGCCAGCACAGATTGCCCGACTTGCAGCGCCCCCTCGCCCGCACCGGGGCGCTGCAGCGGGGCGGGCAGATCGCGTCCTTCGATGCGCAACACCGCAAGATCATGGCCCGGGTCGCGGCCCACCACGCGGGCGGGCAGCGACCGACCGTCGGCAAGCTGCACCGTGGCGCGGCTTGCCTCGCGGATCACGTGATCGTTGGTGACGACATGGCCCGCGTCGTCCCACAAGAACCCCGAGCCCGAGCCCAGCGGCGTCTCGCCCGTGCGACGGGTGAAGGGATCGACGAACCGCGCCGATGTGGTGATGGCCACGACGCTATCGCGGGCGGCCTGAAACACGGCGATGGTACGGCTTTCGGCCGATGAAATGTCGAGCGGGTCGGGTGGAAATGGGGTCTGAGTCGCAGTCCGGGGCGCGGTCGGGGGCACGGCCTGAGGCGCGGAGTAGTGACGCCCGGCAAGAAAGGCCGCGATGAGCATCAGGGCAAGCACCGCCCCTGCGAGACTGGCACGCATGATCCCTCCTACCATCGGCGTTGTCGCTGCACGGGCCCGTGCTAGTTTTATCGACAAAGCGGCCCCGTCCGATGGCCGCCATCCATGTCACGGGAGTTATCCATTGCGACACGTGCTTTCTACCCTCCTCGCGCTCGGTCTCGGCGCAAGCTCCGCCGCCGCCGCGACCTGCGGCAACGACGCCTCCGGCTTTGAGCGCTGGAAACAGGATTTTGCCGCAGAAGCCGCGGCCCAAGGCGTGGGCCAGGCCGGGCTGAACGCGCTGGCCCAAACCAGCTATGCCCAGCGCACCATCAATGCCGACCGCAATCAAAAGAGCTTCAACTACTCGCTCGAGAAGTTCCTGCAGGTGCGCGGCGCCGATACCATCGTGGCACAGGGCCGCAAGAAGCTCGCCGCCAACCCCGGTTTCTGGCAGGGCCTCGAAAGCCAGTACGGCGTGCCTGCGGGCGTGCTGATCGCGATCCATGGCATGGAGACCGGCTTTGGCGGCTTCATGGGCGATTCCAACGTGCTCTCGGCGATCTCGACGCTGGCCTATGACTGCCGCCGGTCCGAATTCTTCTCGCAGCACGCGCTGGCCGCGTTGATGCTTGTGGATCGCGGAGGGGTGTCGCCCGGTTCGACCGGTGCCATGCATGGCGAGCTTGGCCACACTCAGTTCCTGCCGGGCAACATCCTGCGCTACGGCGTGGATGGCGATGGCAATGGCCGGGTCGATCTGACCAACCTGACGGACGCCATGGCCTCGACCGCCAACTATCTGCGTCAAAAGGGCTGGCAGCCAGGTGCGGGCTATCAGGAAGGGCAGCCCAACTTTGCGGTGATCCAGGAATGGAACGCGGCGGGCGTCTATCAGAAGGCCATCGCGCTGATGGCGGCGCGTATTCAGGGCTGACCTGATCGGCAGGGGTCCGGGCGGGCAGAGTTCAGATCTCTGCCCCGCTCGGCTCCAGCATGTCTAGGCGGTGCCGCGCGGCGGCGAGAGAGCGTTCAATCTGGATACCCAGTGCCGCCACCTCGTCTTGCGAGAACACCAGTGGGGCGCATTGCTCCATCTTGCCCAGCGTATCGACCGGCCCGACAAGGCCGAGCATCGCCGCCCCGCCGCGCAGCTTGTGCGCGAGAGCAACCATCCCCTCCTCGGACGGGGCTTCCCCGGTCAGGCGCGGCGCGCAGTCGCGCCACTCCGCTTCGAAGCTGCGCAATGCGCGCTCCAGATGTTCGGTCCCGAGCATGTCGACCATCTCATCGAAATCATCGATATCGATCAGGCCCGCTTCCACCTGCCCCCTCGATGGCGCGGTCTCTGCCGCGATCTCGGAATGGGGCAAGGCCACGGTCTCGGTCGCGGCGACAGTACCTGACGCTTCGAACGTGCCGAGCAGACGGCGCAGCACCGGCAGCCTGATCGGCTTGGCGTAGACCTCGTTCATACCTGCCTCGATCCCGGCAATTCGCGCCTCGGCCGATCCATGCGCGGTCAGACCGACGATCGGTGGCTGTCGGTCGGCAGGCAGGGTGTCGCGGATCAGACGCGCCGCGTCGATGCCGCCCATCACCGGCATCTCGAAATCCATCAAGACGAGATCGAAATGCTGCGCCCGCAATCGATCAACCCCCTTGGCGCCGTTCTGCGCCTCGGTGACCTCGTGGCCGAACTGCTGCAACATGCCACGCAGCACCATGCGGTTGACGGCGTTGTCCTCGATCACAAGCACCGACAGCCGCGGCGCGCCGGGAGCCGGGGCGATCGCCTCGGGCTGCGGCATCTCGAGCGGAGGCGGTACCCGGTGCAGCGGTAGCGTGAGGCGAAAGGTGCTGCCTTGGCCCGGCGTGCTGCGCACGGTGATATCGCCTGACATCAGCCGCGCCAAACGGCGCGAAATGGCGAGGCCAAGCCCGTCGCTGCGGCCTTGGCGGCCCTCGGGACGGGCACGCGTCACGAACTCGGCGAAAACCTTTTCCAGATCCTCGGGCGCGATGCCGATGCCGGTGTCGCGCACGGCGATCTCGATGCGTTCGGGCTCGAGGCTTATCGCCACCTCGATCGCGCCATGCTCGGTGAACTTGATGGCGTTGCCAATGAGGTTGGTGATGACCTGCGCGACGCGGTTCGGATCGCCCTCGTACCACAGGCCGAGATCCGTATCTTCGGCGTGCAAATCAAGCGGCAGGTCCTTTTCGGCGGCAAGCGGGCGCAGCACCGACAAAAGCCGCTGCAGCATCGGCCCCGGTGCGAAGGGCATGGCCTCGATCGTTTCCTCGCCGGTTTCGATGCGGGTGATGTCGAGCGATTCATTGACCAGTTGCAGCAGGATTTCGGCCGAGGCCAGCGCAACGCCGACCTGACGCCGTTGCTCTGGTGCCAGCTGCGAGGTTTCGAGCAGGTCGAGCACGCCCATGATGCCATTGAGCGGGGTGCGCATCTCGTGGCTCATCACCGACAGGAACCGGGATTTGGCCCGGTCGGCCCGCTCGGCGGTGTCGCGCGCGGCGATCAGCCGGGCCTGCGCGGCTTTGAGATCGGTGATGTCGCGCAGGTAGCCGATGAAAACCGGCCCCTTGGGACCCTCGACGCTGGTCAGCACGGCCTCGATGGGAAACACCTCGCCGTCGCGACGGCGGGCGGCAAGCTCGACCCGCCCCGCCCCGATCAACACGCCCTGACCGGTGCTCAGGAAATGCCGGATGCGCTCGGCGAAACTCTCGCGCCGCGTCTCCGGCACGATGGTGTCGATCACCGAACTGCCCAAGATCTCATCCTTGCGCCAGCCGAAGATCTCCTCGGCCGCCGGGTTGAAGTCGGTGATGATGCCCTGATGATCGGCCAGCACGATCGCATCGAGCGAGGAGCCGATCACCGAGTTCAGGCGCTCGGCAGTGCGCGACAGCACCCGGTCGCGCTCCAGCACCCGGCGGCGCTGCACGTCGATCAGCCGCAGCAATGCGCCCAGCAGGATCAGAAGCAGCCCACCCGCCAGCGCCGTCAGTTCGGCCTGACGGCGCACCTGATGGCGGTAGGCCTCGGCCTCCTCGGCGAGGATGTCGAGCCCGTCGAGAGACAACTCGCGCATCCTCGGCTGCACGTCGAGCGTGGCCTGAAAGACCTGCACCAGATCGGCCTCGTCCACCTCGCCGGCAAAGAGCGCGTCGACACGCGCGACGTAATCGTCGATTTGCGCCAGAATCTCCGGCACGCCAGGATAGTTGACGAGAGATCGACCGATCTTGCCGCTGCGCACCAGCCCGAGGCGGCTCAACAGGATCTCGAAGCGCAGCCGCAACCGATCGGCGTTGCTCTGGGCCTCCTGCGCCACGCCGATCACGTCGCGGGCGAAGATCGCGGTTTCAAGCTCGAGCTGCGCGAGGGTCCACTGCGTGTTGTCGATGCCCGCGCTCTCAAGCTCGCGGATCTGTCGTCCCAGCATCCAGCCCAGCGACAACACCGCCGTCAGAACGACCGCCGCGGCCAGGCCAAGCCCGGTACGCACATTCATTCGCCAACGCTCGCGTCGGAATGACCCCGGACCGTTCACCCGCCTTGTCCGTTCACTCGATCACGATCATCTGGGCAAGCTGCCAGATGCTGCGTGCATAGATGTCCTCGGTTCGGAACTGCGGATCTGCGTCGTACGGGTAGACCAGCCAGTAAGGTCCCTTGTCACGGATCGGCACGGTCTTGCCGTCGATCCGCGTCGCGATGATCGGCAGTTCCGGCCCGATCTCTCCCATGGGGATGCGGACCCGGTAATCGTTGAGCGCGACCAGCTCCAGCATCGCTTCCGGCTGCGCCACCTTCTCCCCCAGCCCCGCCTCCTCGAGCAGGACCGCCACCGGCACACCAGAGAAGGTCGACACTCCATCGGTCCAGATCGTGCTGGTTTCGAACACCAGCTGCGGCAAAGCGTCGAAGTCCTGAATATCGAATTTCATCGCGTTCCCGGCAGAGCGGCCGACCCGGAGCACGCCAGGCTCGGTCGTCGCCGCCCCCACCGACACGGGGCGCTGCACCTCGGTCACCGCGGCGTCGGTTTCCGCCCCCGAGAACATCGGCATGTTTAACCCAACGAGAGCCAGCCCCGTGAAGGTCAGCCCGACGATGGCACCTGCATAGACCATCTGCATGTCGGTTCCTTTCCAGATCCGCTACGACGCGCGCAGGATGCGCGATCGCCGTCCATTTTACGAATCCTTGTGGTGTCGGAATGGCGCGAACGTGGCGACAATTAACCAGATAAGGCGGGAGTAGACGCGGAATTATGTAGGATGGCCTCGGAATCGCCCGTTTCGTAGCTTATCTGTTCTACTAACCTGCGCTGAGACCACTCCCGCGCGGTGTGCGAAACAAAACGACATCGAGAGGACGGATCATGCGTATCCTGATCGCAGACGACCACGACCTGGTGCGCGAGATGATGGCCGCCTATCTCGAGCGCGACTGTGGCATGAAGGCCACGCAAAGCGCCAGCTTCGACGAAGCGATGACGCAGATCACCAGCAACGGCCCGTTCGAGCTGGTGCTGCTTGATTACCGGATGCCGGGAATGAAGGGGCTCGAGGGTCTGCGCGCCGCGCTTGAGGCCAGCGGCGGCAACCCGGTTGCCCTGATCTCCGGCAGCGCCGACAAGAGCGTCGCCGAGGAGGCGCTGGCCGCCGGGGCCGCAGGGTTCCTGCCCAAGACCATGTCCGCCCGCTCGATGACCAATGCAGTGAAATTCATGGTGATGGGCGAAACCTATGTGCCGGTCGACTTCATGACCGCCAAGGAGGCCGACAATCCGGCGGTGTCGCATCTGACCCCACGCGAGCGGCAGGTGCTCGAAGGCATTTCCAAAGGCAAGTCCAACAAGGAGATCGCGCTCGACCACGACATTCAGGAGGTGACGGTCAAGCTGCACGTCAAGACCCTGTGTCGCAAGATGGGGGCCAAGAACCGCACCCAGGCGGCGATGATGGCACGCGATCAGGAAATGGTCTGAGTACTACCTACGAGACTTCGAAAAAAGGCCCGGTCGCACGATGCGACCGGGCCTTTTTTCTTACCCTGCGTTGAGGCCGTGCGCCGAGGTCAGCGCAGGTCTTCGGGCAGCAGCGCCTCGGGCATGTTCTGATAGCTCACCGGGCGCAGCCAGCGCCGGATCGCCAGCGTTCCGACCGACGTCGCGCCGAAGTTGGTCGAGGCCGGGTACGGCCCGCCGTGCACCATGGCCTCGGCCACCTCGACCCCGGTGGGATAACCGTTGACGAGGATGCGCCCTGCCTTGCGCTCCAGATGCGGCACCAGCGCTTGGGCAAGTTCGGTGTCGCTTTCCTCCATCTGCAACGTCGCGGTGAGTTGGCCATGCAGGCCGGCCGCCGCACGGACCATGTCGGAGGCTTCGGGCACGCGCACGACCACGCCGAGCGGGCCGAACACCTCGTCGGTCAGATCCTCGTTCGCCTCCCATGCGGCCAGATCGGTCTCGATCAGCCACGGCGTCGCGTTGCGGCCCTCGCAGGCCTGACCAAAGCTCGCTTTCGCGGCCTTGGCCATGCGTTCGGCGCCTTCGTGAAAGGCGCGCGCGATGCCGTCGGTCAGCATCACCTGCGGCGCGCCCGCGCCCATCGCTTCGGTCGCCGCGACAACCATCGCTTCGGCCTGCGCGCCTTCGGTGACGAAGACCACGCCGGGATTGGTGCAGAACTGCCCCGCGCCCATCGACAGGGACGCCGCCCAGTCGCGTCCCATCGCCTCGGCGCGGGACTCCATCGCGCCCGGCAGGCAGAACACCGGGTTGATTGAGCCCAACTCGCCGAAGAAGGGGATCGGCTCGGGCCGCGCGGCGCATAGATCAAAGAGCGCGCGACCGCCCTTGAGAGAGCCGGTGAAGCCCACCGCTTTGATCAGCGGATGCTCGACCAAGGCCTTGCCCACCGCGAGGCCGCCGTCATGCACCATCGAGAACACGCCGCCCGGCAGCCCTTGGGCCGCCACCGCCGCCGCGATGGCCTCGGCGACGATCGCGCTCGTGCCAGGGTGGCCCGGATGGCCCTTCACCACCACCGGGCAACCGGCGGCGAGCGCCGAGGCCGTGTCGCCCCCCGCCACCGAAAAGGCGAGCGGGAAGTTCGAGGCACCGAACACGCCCACCGGGCCGATGGGCTGCTGGATCATCCGCAGGTCGGGGCGCGGCAGCGGCGCGCGATCGGGCAGCGCGGTGTCGTGGCGCCGGTCGAGATAGGCGCCGTCGCGGATATGACCCGCGAAGAGCCGCAGCTGGCCGCAGGTGCGACCCCGCTCCCCGGTCAGCCGGGCCTCGGGCAAGCCTGTCTCGGCGGTGCCGATGGCGGTGATCTCGTCGCCGCGCGCCTCGATTTCCTCGGCGATCCGCTCGAGCAGCGCCGCGCGCTCCTCGCGCGTGGTGGCGGCAAAACGCGCGAAGGCGTCCTCAGCGGCGCGCACCGCGCGGTCGATCAGCTCGGGCGTGCCCTTGGGATAGTTGCGCGCCGCTCCCGTGGCAGGCGAAGAGGCGAAGCTCTCGCCTCCGGTGACGGTCTCGCCCGCGATGATGTGGGATCCGGTCATGTCGTCTCCTTGTCGAATTCGAACGGGGCGACGGTGACCCGCCGCCCAAGCGTCAGCGCATCGGCCACATGCACCATCGGGGCGAGGTCGACCTCGCTCTCCCTTGCCGCGACCAGCTGCGCCATGCGCGCGTAAAGCGACGGGTATTCGCCCGGATGGTCAAGCAGCTTCTGCTCGGTGCCGTCGACTTCGAT
Source organism: uncultured Limimaricola sp. (assembly GCF_964022235.1). Lineage (NCBI taxonomy): Bacteria > Pseudomonadati > Pseudomonadota > Alphaproteobacteria > Rhodobacterales > Paracoccaceae > Limimaricola > uncultured Limimaricola sp. Next base: position 400,798 of record NZ_CAXHZL010000003.1, read on the forward strand.
CCGCGCGCCACCGTCGCGCAGGGCGATCGCCCCCTTGTTGGTCTCGATCTCGATGTCCCATGTCTGCGGGCCTTCCTGCCGCCAGTCGAACACGGCACTGACATGGCCGGTGAACTCCAGCGTGGCGGCAATCGGCGTGTCGCGGTTTTCGGGGAATTCCAGCGTGGCAGAGGTGAGATGCACCGGCGCGGGCAGGATCTCGGTCAGGATCGACAGCGCGTTGATACCGGGATCGAACACCCCCATGCCGCCGGGGGCAAAGACCCAATCCTGACCGGGGTGCCATTTGCGCACGTCCTCCTTCCAGGTGATGCGCACGTCCCGCACCACCCGCTCCACCAGCCGCGACTTGGCCGCCGCGACGCCCGCCGCCATGCGGCTGTGCCAGGTTGTGTAGAGCGTGACGCCCTGCCGGGCCGCCAGTCGCTCCAGCTCATGCACCTCGGCCAGCGTCTGGCCGGGGGGCTTTTCGAGCATCACGTGCCGCCGTGCCAAAAGCGCCTTTCTCGCATAGTCGAATCGCGGCTGCGGTGGCAGGCAGAGCGAGACCACCTCGACATCGGGGCGCGCGGCAAGGAAGGCGTCGAAATCGTCATGCGCCTCGACGCCCTCAATCGAGCCGGATCGGCTTACCGTCGCGGCGAGATCCCAGTCTTCGCTGGCCGCAAGCGCGGGGACGTGCTGATCGCGGGCAATCTTGCCGATGCCAACGAGGGCGATCTTGCGGGGTGTGGTACCGTAAGCCATCAGTGGCTCTCCTTTCCGACCGCGTTGCCGCGACAGCCGACGAGAAAATCGAAATCGGCCCCCGTCTCCGGCCCCATCACCCGCTCGTGGTAGAGGCTGGCATAGCCCGAGGCCGGGGCTTGGCTGTGCGGGGTCCAATCCGCGAGACGGGCCGCCAGTTCCTCGTCAGAGATGTCGAGATGCAGGCGACGCGCGGCCACGTCCAGCTCGATCATGTCGCCCGAGCGCACCACCGCCAGCGGCCCGCCGCGCGCGGCTTCGGGCGAGGTGTGCAGCACGACCGTGCCATAGGCCGTGCCCGACATCCGCGCGTCCGAAATGCGGACCATATCGGTGATCCCGCGGCGCAGGATTTTAGGCGGCAGCCCCATGTTGCCGACCTCGGCCATGCCCGGATAGCCGCGCGGGCCACAGTTCTTGAGCACCATCACGCAGCTTTCGTCGATGTCGAGATCCTCGTCATCGATGCGTGCCTTGTAATCGTCGATGTCCTCGAACACGACCGCCCGGCCCCGGTGCTGCATGAGCGATGGCGTCGCGGCCGAGGGCTTCAGCACCGCGCCCAGCGGCGCGAGGTTGCCTTTCAGCACCGCGATACCGCCGGATTTTGCGAGGGCCTTCTCGACGGGCAGGATCACATCCTCGTTCCAGTTGCGGACGTCCCGCACCTCGTCCCAGACGGTGCCGCCCGATACGGTCCGTGCTTCGCGGTGTAACAGCCCGGCCTCACCGAGCCGCTTGATCACTACCGGCAGGCCGCCAGCGTAGAAGAACTCCTCCATCAGGTGCTTGCCCGATGGCATCAGGTTCACCACCGTCGGCACGTCGCGGCCGCAGCGGTCCCAGTCCTCGAGCGTGAGGTCGATGCCGACCCGGCCCGCGACGGCGAGCAGGTGGATCACCGCGTTGGTCGAGCCGCCGATCGCGGCGTTGGTACGGATCGCGTTCTCGAAGGCGGGCTTGGTCATGATGTCCGAGGGCTTCAGATCGTCCTTGACCATGTCGACGATACGCCGCCCCGTCAGGTGCGCCATAACGCGGCGGCGGCTGTCCACCGCCGGAATCGCGGCGTTGCCCGACAGCGCCATGCCGAGCGCCTCGGCCATCGACGCCATGGTCGAGGCGGTGCCCATGGTGTTGCACGAGCCGGGCGAGCGCGACATCGAGGCCTCGGCCTCGACGAACTCCTCGGCCGTCATCTCGCCCGCCTTCACCGCCTCGGAGAACCGCCACAAATGCGTGCCCGAGCCGACCTTTTCGCCCCGGAAATGCCCGTTGAGCATCGGTCCGCCCGAGACGAGGATCGCCGGCAGATCGACGCTCGCCGCGCCCATCAGCAGCGCGGGCGTGGTCTTGTCGCAGCCCGCCAGCAGCACCACGCCGTCCATGCATTTGCCGCGGATCGCCTCTTCGACATCCATCGCGCAGAGGTTGCGATACATCATCGCCGTCGGGCGCAAGGTGGACTCCGATGGGCTGAACACCGGGAACTCGACCGGCAGGCCGCCCGCCTCGTAGACGCCGAACTTCACCCGTTCGGCCAGATCGCGCAGATGCGCGTTGCAGGGCGTCAGCTCGGACCATGTGTTGCAGATGCCGATCACGGGCCGCCCGTCGAAGAGATCGGCGGGCAGGCCTTGGTTCTTCATCCAGCTGCGGTGGTAGATCGCGTCCTTGGACGTGCCGCCGAACCATTCCTGCGAACGCAGCTTGCGGGGCCAGGGGGCGGGGGTGAAGCTCATGGAGGGCCTTTCAAAGGGAGGTGACGCGCGCCATGCCCCGGTCGGGAGATTGGGCGAGCGGATTGGTCAGCGGCAGCCCGAAAGGCGCAGCCTCGATCTCGAAGACGTCGCCGGGCTGGGCGCGGATGCCGTCGCCGAAGCTCAGCGTCGCGGTGCCGAACATGTGGATGTGCAGATCGCCGGGCTGGCGGAAGATCTCGTATTTGAAGTGGTGGTGCTCGAGGTTGGCAAAGCTGTGCGACATGTTTGCCTCGCCCGCGAGGAAGGGCTTTTCCCAGATCACCGCGCCGTCTCGGCGGATGCGGCTGGTGCCTTGGATGTCGCTTGGCAAATCGCCCACGAGGATCTCGGGGCCGAAGCTCGCCGGGCGCAGCTTGGAATGCGCGAGCCAGAGGTAGTTCACCCGCTCGGTCACGTGATCCGAGAACTCGTTGGCCAGCGCCCAGCCGACGCGCGCGGGCTGGCCATCGGGCCCGACGAGGTAGATCCCGGCGATCTCCGGCTCCTCACCGCCATCCTCGGCAAAGCCGGGCGAGGTCAGCGGCGCGCCGGGGGCCACGGCGGAGTGGCCGGTGCCCTTGTAGAACCATTCGGGCTGCGCGCCGACGCCGCCCCCCTCGGGCTTGCCGCCCTCGAGCCCCATGCGGAACATCTTCATGCTGTCGGTCAGGGTTTCGGCATCCCCGCCCGCATGCATCGCGTCGCGGGTGGCGGCCGACCCCAGATGCGTGAGGCCGGTGCCGGTCAGGTGCATATGGCCCGGATCGGGATGGTGGATCGGCAGCAACAGCCGCCCCTCGGCGGCGAGACTCGCGAGGTCGACCGCCCGGTCCAATCCGCGCGCGCCGATCGCCTCGGCAAGGTTCGTGCCCGCCTGCAACGCCTCTTGCGCCAGCGCGTAGGTCGAGGTCGCGCCCTTGACGATGGCCGCCTCCGACCCCTCGCGCGCCACCACGGCGATGCCCGTATCCGTTCTGATCTGCGACAGCAGCATATTTGGCCTCACTTGTTCTTGTTATAGAACCGCACGTCCTCGGTCGGTGTCTCGGCGAGCCGCGCATCGCTGCGCTGGAAGGTCTCGCAGACCTGCCGGTCCCGGGCGATCACGGGGATCGCCAACGCATCAACGCCTTTGATAATCGTGGTCTCGGTCTGCGCGAGTTGGCTTGAAATGTCGTCTCCGACGCATTGCAGGTCTGTCTCATAGCCTGCCGCCTCGCATTGCTCGCCTTGGAGCACGCCCTCCGACATTCAGCGGCCCAAGGATTTCGTGGGCATCGGCATGCTGATCGTACCCTTGTCTTTCGCGGGCGCTCCGAGCCTTGCTGCCCGCGCCATGGCGCTGAGTGCCGCAACCTTGATCTTCATGGTGATCCCCCAACCCCCCGCAGGATTTGCGGCAAGCGCCCTTCCCCGATGACACAACTGCAGCTTGGCAAACCTGGAGATACCATTCAAATAATGAGAGATGATGTTTCCATAACCAGATTGGCATGTATGTCTGACGCTTTGCTGCGCCGGGGTCTGAAGCTGACGCATCTGCGGCTGCTGGCCCTGCTCGATCACGGAGAGGGTCTGGGCTCTGCGGCCGGGACGCTGGGCATGGCGCAGCCCGCCGCCTCGCGCCTGTTGTCCGAGGCCGAGCGGATAGCGGGCTGCGCGCTGCGCCGGCGCGACGGGCGCGGCATCAGCCTCACGCCGGAGGGCCGGGCGCTGTCGCGGCGTGCGCGGCGGATCCTGAGCGAGCTGTCGGATACCGAGCATGAACTGCGCGAGATCAGCGCCGGGCTGTCCGGCGACCTGCGGATCGGTGCGGTCACGGGGGCGGCGATGGACCGGGTGTTGCCCGCCCTGCGCCGCGCGCGGCTGGAGATGCCCAAACTGCGCATCCATGTCGAGGTCGGCAACTCGGAGGTGCTGGGCGAGGCTCTGGCCGAGGGGCGCATCGATCTCGCTCTGGCGCGCCTGCCGCAGGGCCACCCGGCCGAGCTGTTCGATCTGAAACCGCTCGGGCCCGAGCCCGTCGCGCTCGTGGTGCGGCACGGCCACCGTCTGCTCTCGACCCCATCGCCCGAACCCGAGATGCTGCTCGAGTATGACTGGGTGCTGCCGGAGGCAGGCACGATCCTGTACGACACGGTGATCGACCAGCTGGCGCGGCGCGGTCTGCCGGCGCCCAAGCGTCGCATCACCACCTCGTCGTTCCTGCTGACGCTGGCACTGGTCCAGCGCAGCAACGCCATCGCCCCGCTGGCCCGCGCCGTGGCCGACCAATTCGCCACCGAGACCTGTGCTGTCCTGCCGCTGGACCTCGGGCTGTCGGTCGCGCCTTATGCGCTGATGACACGCGCGGGCGCCGAGTTGCTCGTCGCGGCACGTCGGTTCGGCGCCCTGCTGACCGGCGCGCCGCCCGGCTGACCAAAGAGGCCGCCGATGGACGGGCCTGCAGGGGCTTGGTAGGGTCGCACGCGGGACTTCGACGGCCCGGAACGACGGGAGCGGAACGACAGCATGGCGATGATGAACGACCCCCGGCGCATGGCCGACCGGCTTCGGGCTCTGACCGAACTGGAACAGCGCCTGTCGTTTCGCATCAGTCGCCTGTCGAAGTTGCTCGACACCCATGCCGCGCGCCAGCTCGCGGTGCATGACACCAGCCTGACCTCCTACCGCATTCTCATGGTGCTGGGCATCTTCAAGGAAACCACGGCGGCGGATCTGAGCCGACTGATGGTCATCGACCGTGCGCAGATCAGCCGGGCCGTGTCGGACCTGCTGGCACAGGGGTTGCTGGAGCAGCAACCCGACCCCGCGAACCGCCGCAAGAGGCTGCTGCGCCTGTCGCCCGAGGGCCAGGCCGCGCTCGCCACATTCGAGCCGGGGCTGCTCGATCGCCAGAAGATATTCACCGAGCTTCTCGACGATGCGGAACTCGAAGGTCTCACCCGCGCCGTCGACAAGATCACCCGCTATCTCGCGGAGACGCTCGAAACCCCGGACGCCGCCCCCGCCACCGCAGGGCGACCCGACCTCTAGCGGTGCCTCAGCCCCAAGACGCCTCCTAAGACCGGGGTTCGCTCGCCTGCCCCATCGGACAGGACCGGGTCCCTCGCCGCTCTGATGGCCAAACCCCGAGATCCGATATCTCGTAGCCCGAAGGGTAGCTCGCCCGTCGCCGCGCCGTGACCAGTCGGGGGCGGCGCCGTCGTGGCATCCAGCGCAAGATCCGGGCACGCAGCCGCATCGCCTCCGGCACGGCGCGGCGCAGCCAAGGGGCGGGTTCGGGCAGACCCATCGCCTCGAGCAGCGGCGCGTCCATCAGCGCCAGCGCCACCGGTCGCCCGAGGCCGAACAGCCGTCGCGGCAGGTAGAAGCCGAGCAGCAGGTCGAGCGTGGCTTGGCCGACCGCACGGTTGCTCGTGGCAAACCGGACCTTGGCACGCTCGACTTCGGCGTTGAACGCGGCAAAGCCCGCGAGATCGACCGGTATGTCGCGGATGCCCATGCGCGCGCCCAGCGCGCGGTAGTAGTTGGTCCAGGCCCGCTGCTCATGCGGCGTCATGGCGCGGCGGCCAAAGCGGTCGAGCCAGCGGATCGGTTCGAGCACGAAGGTGCCAAGGACATAGATCATGTCGTCATTTGTGATGCGGTAGCAGCTGTGCATGTCGTTGATGTGCGCGATCGCGGCCCGGCCGCGCGGGCTGTCGAGCCCGTTCTCCAAGGGCTCCGACAATAACAGCTCGGTGTCGTCATAGCGCTTGGCGGGCCGTTCCGCGAATTCGCCGGTCCGCGCCAGAAGCGCCGAGATCGACGGTACGGCATAAGTGCGAAACAGCGCGAATTCGAGCGCCCGCTCGATGTCCCATGAAAAAGCGCAAGTGGTCAGCAGGCGGGCGATCTCCTCGTGATCGTCGTCTGCCGACAGCAGCGGGATCCGGTCCTCGGGGCAGATGAACGTCATGCGGCTGGCCCTTTCGGAAATGGCCGGGCGCCGGGATTGCGCATCATGGCCTGTGAAAAGGAGTGGTGAATATCGCCCATGCTTTTGCCTTAGCACCGCAAAGGACGCACGCACAGCCGCCCGCCCTTGACCCGGTGGAGCTGCTTGCGCACCACGTTCATCGCCGAGTTCTGCGCGCCGGAGGCCAGAAGCGCGGCATTGCTGGCTGTTTGTCCTTTGGAGTGTCAGCAACTCGACTTGCGCGCACAAGAGCGCCGAGCCGCCGCCCGAGATAAGCGCCAGCACGTGATCCTCCGGCCCACGCCCCGACCGCAGGTCGAGAAGCCATGCCGTGGCGACGAGACCTGCACGGTCCGGCACTGGAATCGCCGCATCGGCGATCTCGATGCCGACGCAGGGCACTTGCATGTGGCCAAGCGCATCGCCCGGCGGTCGTGTCAAACCGCCCAGACGCGCTTGAGGATGTCGACGGCGAGGCCGATCGCAGCCTCGTCCCGGCGGGTCTTCAGCAGCATGTAGCCGAGCGTCGTCGCGATCTGCGCGCTTTCGATCACCACCAGCCCGTTTGATTGCTTCTCGTGCAGCGCGATCGACTCGCGGCATAGGCTGAGCCCGACGCCAGAACGCACCATTGCAAGCATCGAAGGCTCCTGATCCACCAGCGCCACGCGGTTCTGCACCACCCTCGCTTTGGCAAAGCGACGCTCGAGCAGATGGTGGTGCGCGGAGGCGGGCGGCGTGCCGATCCACGGCAGCGTCGCCAACCCGGCCCAGTCGAGGCCTGCGACGCGACGCTCCCACCCCGCGGGGGCAACCACGAAGTAGCGAAAATGCGTCAGCGTATGCCGCTCGAAAAGCGTCTCCTCGCTGGTTTCCTCGCCTGTCTCATCCCCCGCTTCACCCAACACAAAGCCCATGTCGATCTCGCCGCGCTGCAGCCGCACGGGCACGTCGCCGCTCATGCCATGCACGAGTTGCGCCTGCAGATCGGGGGCCGCCTCGATCAGCCCCGCGAGGAACCGCCCCAACCGGATGAAGTCCGGATCGACGATGGTGCCTATGCGCAACGTGCCGCGCAGCGTGCCGGTCATGTGCCGCGCTGTCTGGCCGAACTCGGCCACGGCCTCGAGCACCTGCTCGGCCTTCTTCAACAGCACCTCGCCGTCGCGCGTGAGATCGAGCCCCTTGGCGGTGCGCTGGAACAGCACCAGCCCGGTGTCTTCGGAAAGCCGTTTGAGCTGCAGGCTCACAGCGGGCTGTGTGAGGTGCAATATCTCCGCCGCGCGCGAGACATTGCCCGCGCGGGCCACGGTGACGAAGGACTGCAGGGTCCGAAGGTCAGCGGGGTGCTTCATAAGTCCGACTTATAATGCGGCGCTTTATTAGTCATTGGATTTTGCGTCCTGGCTCCCGCATCGCTTTGGAGGAGGAGACGGGAGGGCGACTGGTGTCAACGCGCGTGACGCGAAACACGGTGTTCTTCGAACCGGGGGAGAGACAGGATGTCGTGCGATCCGTTCGACTACATCATCGTGGGGGCTGGCTCGGCTGGCTGCCTGCTGGCCAACCGCCTGAGCCGCGATCCGGCAAAACGTGTCCTGCTGCTCGAAGCGGGCAAGCGTGACAATCACCCGTGGATCCACATTCCCGTGGGCTATCTCTACTGCATCGGCAACCCGCGGACCGACTGGCTCTACCAGACCGCCCCCGAGGCCGGGCTGAACGGGCGCTCCCTGCGCTACCCGCGCGGCAAGGGGTTGGGTGGCTGCTCCTCGATCAACGGCATGATCTACATGCGCGGTCAGGCACGCGACTACGACAACTGGGCGCGGATCACCGGCGATGACGACTGGAGTTGGGAGAACGCCCTGCCCGACTTTATGGCGCACGAAGATCATCACAGGCGCGACGGCGGCGCCGATCCCGAGTGCGGTCACAACGGGCGGTTTTCCGACCTGCATGGGCACGGTGGCGAATGGCGGGTGGAAAAGCAGCGGCTGCGCTGGGACGTGCTCGAAGATTTCGCCGCCGCCGCCGTGCAGGCGGGCATTCCGCACACCGAGGATTTCAACACCGGTGACAACGCGGGCGTCGGCTATTTCGACGTGAACCAGAAGAAAGGCTGGCGCTGGAACGCGGCCAAGGCCTTTCTTCGGCCCATCAAGTCGCGCGCCAACCTCGAGGTCTGGACAGAAGCTCAAGTCGAGCGGCTGGTTTTCGAGTCCACCGTCCCTGGTGCCACCCGCTGCACCGGAGCCGTGGTCCGGCGCAGCGGCAACGCGATGACGGTACGCGCGCGCGGCGAGGTAATCCTCTCGGCGGGGGCCGTCGGCTCGCCGCAGATCCTGCAGCTGTCGGGCATCGGCCCGGCCGAGCAGGCCCGCGCGCATGGCATCGAGGTGCTGCGCGATCTGCCCGGCGTGGGCGAAAACCTGCAGGACCATCTGCAGATCCGCGCGGTGTTCAAGGTGAAGGGCGCCAAGACGCTCAACACGCTGGCGGGCAACCTCTTCGGCAAGGCGCGCATCGGTCTTGAATACGCGCTCAGGCGCACCGGTCCGATGAGCATGTCGCCGAGCCAGCTCGGTGCCTTCACCCGCTCGGACCCGCAGCGCCCGCATGCCAATCTCGAATACCACGTGCAGCCCCTGAGCCTCGACGCATTCGGCGAACCGCTGCATGGCTTTCCGGCGATCACCGCGAGTGTGTGCAACCTCAACCCCACCAGCCGGGGCCGCGTGAGCCTCACTTCGAACCGTTTCGACGACGCGCCGCGCATCGCGCCGAATTATCTTGCCACGGACGAAGACCGTCACATCGCGGCACAAAGCCTGCGTCAGGTGCGCGAGATCGTGGCGCAACCCGCGATGGCGAAATACGCGCCCGAGGAATGGAAGCCGGGTATCCAGTTTCAGACCGACGAGGAGCTGGCGCGTCTTGCGGGTGACATCGCCAACACGTTCTTCCATCCTGTCGGCACCGCCAAGATGGGCCGCGCGGACGATCCGATGGCGGTGGTCGACCCCCGTCTCAGGGTGCGCGGCGTCGCAGGGCTGCGGGTGGTGGATGCCAGCGTCATGCCCGAGATCACCAGCGGCAACACCAGTGCCCCAGTGATGATGATCGCCGAAAAAGCCGCGCGCTGGATCCTCGAAGAGGCACGCGCGCCAGCCCCTGAACCAGCCTGACCCACGTCCCACAGTCCCCCACAGGAGGCCAGTGATGCGCGATCCCAACTCCAAGCTGCCCCTCGTAGGCGTCAAGGTGGTCGATTTTGGCCAGTACATCGCAGGCCCCGCCGTCGCGATGATCCTCGGGGACCTCGGCGCGACCGTGGTGCATGTCGACCCGCCCGACGGCCCGCTGTGGGACAGCCCGGCCAACGCCACGCTGGGCCGGGGCAAGCTGACCCTGAGGCTGGATCTGAAAACCGACGAGGGCCTCGCGCGCGCCCGTGCGCTGGTGGCCAAGGCCGACATCCTCGTCGAAAGCTTCCGCCCTGGCACCATGGCGCGGCTCGGGCTCGACCCCGAAGAGCTGTGCCGTGAGCATCCGACCCTGATCGCCGTCTCGATCCCGGGCTTTGCCTCGAACGACGCGCTGCGCCGCGACTGGCGCGCCTATGAGAGCGTCATTGCCGCGACCTCGGGCGTGTTTACCGACATGGGGCTGAACCGCGTGCTGATGGGCATCAACCCGTCGTTTTCGCCCCTGCCGCTGTCCTCGGCCTATGGCACGATGCTGGCGGCCTCGGCGGCCGTTCTGGCGCTTCAGGCGCGCGAGCGGACGGGGCTGGGCGACCGGATCGAGGTGCCGCTCGCGGCGGCGGTGATGGAGGGGCTGACCTACAACTCGATCCGCATCGAGAACCTGCCCGAACGCTACAAGACCCAGCGCGAGCAGGAGATCGAGCGGCGGCGGATCGAGGGCCTGCCGATGAACCTGAGCTATGACGAGCTGCAGGAACTGCTCGACCCGTTCTATCGCAGCTATCGCTGCAAGGACGGGCGCATGTTCTACGTCGTCTGCCCGAGCCACAAGAACCATGCCAAGCGCTGCCTGCAGACCTTGGGCATTTACGACGATCTGGTGACCGAGGGGTTGAGCGAGGAATCCGACACCTACCTGCCGGCCTCCGAATGGGCATCAAACGTCTCCTTGGGCGTCTACCCCCTGCCCAAGGCTTGGGCCGACCACATCGCCGCGCGCATGAAGGAGGTCTTCATGACGCGCACCTCCAAGGAGTGGGAACGGATCTTCGGCAAGCGTCGCTTTCCGGGCGCGCCGCAGCGCTGGCTGCAGGAGTGGATCAACGACGATCACGCCGAAACGGCGGGCCTGATGATCGAGGTCGAGGACCCGGCTTACGGCACGATGATCCAGCCCGGCCCGATGGTCTGGCTCGAGGAAAGCGCGGAGGAGATGCTGACGCCTGAGCCGCGCCGCGAGGTGGATTTCGACGAGGCCCTCTCGGCGCTGACCGCCCTGCCCACCACCCTGCCGACCCCCGCCGATCCGGGCGATCGCAGCGGCTGGCTCGACGGCGTGCGGGTGCTCGATCTGTGCAACGTCATCGCCGGGCCGCATTCGGCCTCCTACCTCGCCCGCTTCGGCGCGGAGGTGGTCAAGCTCGACCCCGCCCAGCCCTTCTACGATTGCTGGAACACGGTGATCTTCGGCATGTCGCACATGCGCGGCAAACGCTCGGTGCTCACCGACATCCGCAGCCCGCGCGGGCGCGAGGTGCTTGAGCGGCTGGTGAGGTCGGTCGACGTGGTGGTCTGGAACGCGCCCGACAGCCAAGTGAAGGCGATGGGCCTCGACCTCGATGGGTTGCGCGCGATGAACCCCGATGCGGTGTTCTGCCAGCTCGACTGTTTCGGCGGGCCGAGGCGTGGGCCGCGCACTGACTACGTGGGCTATGACGATCTCGTGCAGGCCGCGACAGGCATCATGCTGCGCTTTGGAGGTGCGATGGAAACGCCGGAGGAGCATGCGCATGTCGGCACGATCGACGTGATGTGCGGCTTTGGCGGCTCGCTCGGCATCGCGACGGCGCTGTATCAAAAGGCCCGGACCGGCCGCGCGGGCCGCGCGCGCACTTCGCTCTCGGCGCTCAGCGGTCTGGCGCAGATTCCGTTCTGCTACGACTACCTCAAGCGCGGGCTGTTCAATGAGCCCTCGGGCCGCGAGGCGCTGGGCTACGATGCGCTGTCGCGCTTTTTCTACACCGCCGACGGGTTCTTGTTGCTGAGCGCCTACGAGGCCGACGCGGCGCGGCTCGACACAGTCGAGGGCCTCAAGGGGTTCTCGAAGATGCCCGAGGACAAGCGGTCGATGTTCCTCGCGGGGGCCTTTTTGCAGGCCACCGCCGCCGATTGGGTCGAGAGGCTGCAGCAGGCCGACATCGGCGCCGCCGTCTGCGAGAACATCGAAGGCATCCGCTCCTACAACAGCCGCCCCGCCGACGGCACACCGGGGCTGGACCGGGGCAGCTATTCCTTTTCGACCTATGCCGATCATCCCAGCGGCCACGAGGTCACGCAGCTCGACCCCTATGCGGTGCGCCCCGCGCGCAGTGCGGTGCGCGCCCTGCCCTGCGCCGAGAAATACGGAGCCTCGACGCGCGCGGTCTTGGCCGAATTGGGGTTCGCAGAGGAGGAAATCGCCGAGATGTTCGACACAGGCGCGATTAGCGACAGCTGGAGCCGGGAGTATCTTCCGAGCTGATACAGCCCCCCGCCAATCATTCCGCGAAGGGCCGCCGTATCAGCGGCTCATACGGCCTGCTGCCCCGTCGCGATATCGAGCGCGCGGTCGAGATCGGCGATCAGATCCTCGGGGTCCTCGATGCCGATCGACAGCCGCACCAGATCGGCATCCGCCCCCGCCGCCATCTGCTGATCCGCCGTCAGCTGGCGGTGCGTGGTCGAGGCCGGGTGAATGATCAGCGAGCGCGTGTCGCCGAGGTTGGCCACGTGGCTGAACAGCTCGAGGCTGTCGACGAGCTTCACGCAGGCGTCGTAGCCGCCCTTCACGCCGACGGTGAACAGCGCGCCCGCACCCTTGGGCGTCACCTTGGCCACCCGGTGATGCCAAGGCGAGGACGCCAGCCCGGCCCAGGTTACCCGGTCGATGCGCGGGTCGGCCTCGAGCCAGTTCGCCACCTTTTCGGTGTTCGACACGTGCCGCGCCATGCGCAGGCTCAGCGTCTCGATACCCAAGAGCGTGTAATGCGCACCTTGCGGGTTCATGGTCATGCCCAGATCCCGCAGGCCCACCGCGATCGAATGGAAGGTGAAGGCCATCGGGCCCAGCGCCCCGTGGAAATTCAGACCATGGTAGGCAGGCTCGGGCGCCGAGAGCGAAGGGAACTTGTCGCTGGCGGACCAGTCGAACCTACCGCTGTCGACCACGATGCCGCCCGTGACCGTGCCGTTGCCGGTCAGGTATTTGGTCGCCGAATGCACCACCAGCGTCGCGCCTTGGGCGATTGGGTTGCACAGGTAGGGCGTCGCCAGCGTGTTGTCGACGATGAGCGGCAGCCCGACCTTGTCGGCGAGCTTGGCCACCTCGGGGATATCGGTGATGTAGCCGCCGGGGTTGGAGATCGACTCGCAGAAGATGGCGCGGGTGTCGGTATCCACCGCCGCCTCGATGGCCTCCAGATCGTCGAAGTCGACGAAGCGCGCCGACCAGCCGAAGCGTTTGATGGTCTGGCTGAACTGGGTGACCGAACCGCCGTAGAGACGGGTCGAGACCACGACATTAAGCCCCGGCCCCATCAGCGGGAACAAAGCCATGATCTGCGCCGCGTGCCCCGAGGAGCAGCACACCGCCCCCGCGCCGCCCTCGAGCGCGCAGACCCTATCGGCCAGCGCCGAGACGGTGGGATTGGTCAGGCGCGAATAGATGTAGCCGACCTCCTCGAGCCCGAACAGGCGCGCGGCGTGGTCGGCATCCTTGAAGACATAGGAGGTCGATTGGTAGATCGGCACCTGCCGCGCCCCCGTCGCCGGATCGGGATTGGCCCCGGCATGGATCTGCAGCGTATCGAAGCCGAGCGGACGCTGACGGGTCATGTGCTTTCCTTCCCTTGTGTATGGGAGGGACGCTAGCCAGTCGAAAGCCGTCGCACAATGTCTTTGGAAACAGCTGTGCAAAGGCCCGTCCGGGCGACCCTGGGAGCGCAGATCAGGCGTGGCCGGATCAAGTCCCGGTCCGGGCACGCCTTGTCCGATCAGGGCACCAAGCGCCGGGGGGCACAGGGTGATGCCCATGGCTGCCGGGGCCAGGGGCCCGATAGCCGCACGGCACCGTTCGCAAGCTTCGGCGATGAATGGGGCTTTGTCGATGCCCGGGATAGCCGCCGCAGGGCGTACATCCCGCGCAAATCCAGCAAGTCTGCCCTCTCTATGGTGCCAGCCCTCTCTGCATGTATGGTCCTGAGCAGGCAACCGGTGCGGGGGCAGGCATGGACTGGCGGGACGACGCGATTTTTCTAGGCGGCGGAGGTGACGGGCGCGCGCTTCCGCAGTGGCTCTTGCTCGAATACGCCAACGGCCACGGTCTGATTGCGGGAGCCACCGGCACCGGCAAGACCGTGACACTGCAGATCATGGCCGAGGCTTTTTCGGACCACGGCGTGCCGGTGTTCCTTTCGGACGTGAAGGGCGATCTCGCAGGGCTGTCGCGGGCCGGAGACCCGACCAACCGGCTGCACGCGCCCTTCACCGAACGGGCCACGCAGATCGGCTACGAGCGCTTTTCCTACAAATCCTATCCGACGCTGCTGTGGGATGTCTTTAGCACCAGCGGCCACCCGGTGCGCACCACGCTGGCCGAAATGGGACCGCTGCTGCTCAGCCGTCTTCTCGACCTCACCGAGGCGCAGGAGGGCGTGATCAACATCGTCTTTCGGGTCGCCGACGAAGAGGGTCTGGCGCTGCTCGACCTAAGCGATCTGCGCGCGATGCTGATCTGGCTCGGCGAGAACGCGCGGGAGATGTCGAGGCGTTATGGCAACGTCTCATCGGCCTCGATCGGAGCGATCCAGCGGCGGCTTCTGGTGCTCGAAACCCAAGGCGGCGCGCAGCTTTTCGGCGAGCCCGCGCTCGAGCTGTCGGACATGATGCGCTGCGACGAGACCGGTCGGGGCCTGATCTCGATCCTCGATGCGCGGCAGCTGATGATGGCGCCCCGGCTCTATGCGACCTTCCTGCTGTGGCTGCTCTCAGAGCTGTTCGAGGAGCTGCCCGAGATCGGCGATCCCGAAAAGCCCAAGCTGGTGCTGTTCTTCGACGAGGCGCATCTGCTGTTTGACGATGCCCCCCGTGCGCTGGTCGAAAAGATCGAACAGGTGGCGCGGCTGATCCGCTCGAAGGGGGTCGGCGTCTACTTCGTGTCGCAAAGCCCCGCCGACCTGCCCGCCGATGTCCTGCGCCAGCTCGGCAACCGGGTGCAGCACGCGCTGCGCGCCTTCACCGCGCGCGACCAGAAGGCGCTTCGGCTGGCGGCCCAGACCTACCGCGACAACCCGGACTTCGAGACCGAAGCCGCGATCCGCGAGGTGGGCGTCGGCGAGGCGGTGACCTCGATGTTGGAGAAGAAGGGCGTGCCGGGGATAGTCGAAAGGACGCTGATCCGCCCGCCCGCCTCGCGACTTGGACCGATCGAGGACGCCGAGCGCGCCGAGATGCTCGCTGCCTCGCCGATCCGCGGCAAATACGAGGCCAGCGTTGATCGCGACAGCGCCTTCGAGGCGCTCGCCCGGCGCGCAGAGGCCGCAGCCCAGGCGTCGGAGGCGGGATCGAAAGACGCGTCGGAGCCGGAGGCGCGGCGGCCCGGACGCGGCCGGCGCTATGCGCCCGATGGTCCGGCCCGCACCACTCGGGGCATCGGCTCGACCCGTCGAGAGGACAGCCTTGGTCAGAGCATCGGGGATGCGATGACCGGCGCGCTATTGAAGGAGCTGAAAGGCACTTCGGGTCGTCGGTTGGTGCGTGGCATCCTCGGCACGCTCTTCAAGGGACGCTAGGGCCTGCCGCAACAGCACGTTGGAAGCCGACTGAAGAGGCATTTGGTTCTGCGGGGCGGCGTGAAACGTTCACACCGCCCCGCTTGTCTTTGGATCGGCCCGCCTGCACCGAGACCGGCTAAGGTCGTATCCACAGGGCCGACTGTTGAAACAGCGCCGTCGAGGCCGATGTCGGGAAACCGAACAAGCCATCCCTGCCCTTCCGCCCTCACCCCGAAGGCAGTGCTGTGAGACTATTGCAGCGCGCGGTACACGACTGGTCGTGGCTGGTCGTCAAAGTTGTTGACGATGACCGGGGCCTGAGCCGAGACCGCGGTGGCGGCAAGAGCCGCCGGGCTGGCGATGGCTCCGGGCGCCTCGCCGGGAGGAGTGGCCCTCGTGAGAGCCGCGATCGAACAGGCAGGTTTGGATGTCGCATCGATCCTACCGAGCAAGGCCTGCACCTCGCCGAAACGCACCGCCGGGCTGAAGTAGAACCCCTGCACTTCGGTGCAGCCTTCGGATCGAAGCTTTTCGAGCTGGTCGATCGTTTCGACCCCTTCGGCGGTCGTCGCCATCCCGAGGCTCGTGCCCATGCTGGAAATGGCGCGCACGATGGCCTGGGCATCGCCGTGATGCACCACGTCCTTGATGAAGGACCGGTCGATCTTGATCTTGTCGAAGGGGAAGGTGCGCAGGTAGCTCAGCGAGCTGTAGCCGGTGCCAAAATCATCCATCGAGATCCGCACCCCGAGCTTGCGCAGCCGCTGGAGGATCGACAGCGTCATCTCCGTATGGCGCAGCAACACGGTTTCGGTGATCTCGAGTTCGAGCCGGTCCGGCGCGAGACCGGAGTCCTCGAGCGCGGCCTCGACCTCGGAGATGAGCGCCAGAGAGCGAAATTGCACAGGCGACAGGTTCACCGCGATACGCACGTCGTCGGGCCACTGCGCCGCCGTCCGGCAGGCTTCTTTCAGCACCCAGCTGCCAAGTTGCGTGATCAGGCCGATCTCTTCGGCCAGCGGCACGAACTCGGCCGGCGACACCGCGCCGCGGGTCTCGTGGGTCCAGCGCAGCAGCGCTTCGAAGCAGCTGACGCGGCCGGTCTGCAGGTTGACGATGGGCTGGTAGTACAGCTCCAGTTCGTTCTTGGCGAACGCTGCGCGCAGGTCCAGCTCCAGCGCGCGCCGGTCCTGCATCCGCGCATCCATTGCCTGCTCGAAGAAGCGGTAGGTGCCGCGGCCTTCGGACTTGGCACGGTAGAGCGCGAGATCGGCCGCCTTGACCAGCGCCTCGGGGTCGCTGCCGTCGGCGGGCGCGATGGCGATGCCGATGCAGCTGCCGATGACGATGTGATGGCCGCAGATCTCGTAGGGCTCGCTCAACCGGTTCACGATGCGCTCGGCCAGTTGGCCGACCTCCTCGACCGAAGAGACGTTGTTCTCGACGATGGCAAACTCGTCACCGCTCAGCCGCGCCACGACCTTGGACTGGCGCAGACAGCCCTGAAGCCGCTGTCCAACCTGCTTGAGCAGCGCGTCGCCGATCGGGTGGCCCAGCGTGTCGTTGACCGCCTTGAAGTGATCGAGATCGAGGCACATGACCGCCAGCTGCTGGCCGCGTGCGGTGGTGTTCAGTGCCCGGTCGAGTTGCTGGCGAAAGCTGATCCGGTTCGGAAGACCGGTCAGCGCGTCATGCATCGCCATGTGCTCGATCTTGGCTTCGGTGCGCTTGCGCTCGGTGACATCCTCGAAGGTGGCGACCCAGCCGCCTTCGGGCATCGGCACGCGCAGCACCGAGATGGACCGCCCTCCGGAGATGATTTCGAGATAGGGCAGCGCGCGCTGCGACCGGGCGGGCTTGCACAGGGTCTGCTCGATTTCGAGGATACGCGCGTCGCTGTAATTCCCGGCGTCGCGGCACGCCTTGAGCACGTCGCGGATGTGCATGCCGGGATGAAGCGTGCCCTTCGCCAGACCGTAGATCTCCTCGACCCGACGGTTGCTCATGACCAGCCGATGCGTGCCGTCGAACAGGCACAACCCCTGCGCCATGCTCTCGAGCGCGGTGTCGAGCTGCTGGCGACGTGTGAGGATCTGCGCGTTCGACTGCGCCAGCAGCGCCTGAAATCGGGCCGCCAGGCTGCCGATCTCATCTTGCCGTTCAACCACCTCGGGGGGCATGGTCGCGAGATCGCCGCTCTCCTGAATTCGCGAGACGGCCCCGGCAAGCGCGCTGATCGGGTACAGCACGAGGCGCTGCATCACCATGCCGATGGCAAGCAGCACCGCCACTGCGGCGGCAAAGCCGATGAAGGCCGACCGCATGGTCGATTGCACCACGCCCGCGCGCAGAGGGCCTTGGTCCCAAGCGATGCTGATCGCACCGATCACCTCGCGCTCCATGTCGCTGAAGACCGGCGCGGAGATGACGTAGAGATCGCCCTGCCGGCTCTCCTGCGCGGTCTGGCTGGCCACGGCCTGGTCCGCCTGCGCATCGAGCACGCTCGGGTCGACCTGCGGCCCATCGAGCGTCTCGTAGCTCTTCAGCCCGTCGCCTTGTGCATCCGAGACGCGCAACATCTGGATGATCGGCTTTTCAAATGCCTCGTCCTCCTGTCCGAAGACGAGGTCGAAATAGATGTTCTCGAGATAGGTCTTGTCCCGACGTTCGATGCCGGCGCGCGCCTGACCCGCCGCCAGCAGGGTCTGGTTGCGGCTCGCCGCCTCCCCAAGATCCATCAGCGCTTCCAGCTTCGACGAGCTAAGATGCACGATCAACAAAGTGACCGACAGGCCCAGCCCGAGCATCAGGGCGGCCATCACCCTGAATTGCAGGGATTTGAACATACGGGATTTGAGATCAAACGCCATCGGGCAGGCACTCCTTCGCTCGGGACAAAAGCCGGTTCGGCTCAGTCGGTCTTGACCTGCACCAGTTCTCCGGTGATCGGCTCGAGGTAGATTTCGATGCGCTGGCCCTCGTGGATCAGCTTGGCTTCGAGACAGCCGTCCTCGATCATGAGCATGTACTCGTCGGTGCCGTAGCCCATCTCGGTGACGATCTCGGCAACCTCGTCCTTGCTGAGCCACTGGTCACGAGGACCGCCGACGCAGAGTTCGGTCGCGGCCGCGGGCTGAGCTGACGCGAGCGCCACGAGGCAAAGGGGAAATAGATGTCGCATGGGCATTCCAGTCTTCGATTGATTGCACGGTGCCGGCCCGATCCGGCGGCACCGCCCCCTTCGGCACGGGGCTGCCGCTCTCGGGGTGTCATTCACAATTTCGTAAAACTGGGGCGGAATGTTGACAGAAGCGGAACAACGCCGTGCCCTCGCAAGGCTGTGGCAAAAGTGCTCTGGTACCGTCGGCTGACCCAACCCAGAACGCAGGCACGAGTTTAAAAATACTGCTCGAGATCAATGCGCTTGCGTCTCAATCAGAATCTCCGGCTGAGGGGGCTCGGTCCTGGCTGAGTGGTGATGAGCCTGTGCCTGATCTCGCGCAAGCGTCGCATCACGAAAGCTCTTGGCAGACAGATGCGGTTGGAAGGCGAAATCGCAGCACCGTGGCCATGGACCAAGTGATTTGGCCGCGCAGGCCCCCTCATATGGAGAACAAGCAATATTCAAGACGCAGAGATGTCAGGTCTGCAGGTTCACTTAATTGCTTGCAGCCTATCACCTTGGCTGGGACGGTGAAGGCCGGGCGCGGACACAGCCCCAAGGTCGCTCAGACGCAACTGCCGGTCAAAAACCACCTAAGGCCAGCCCACCTCCAGCCCAGGTGAGGGTGTCCTAGCGGAACAGGCTCAGGATATTCTGCGGCGCTTGATTGGCGATCGAAAGCGACTGCGATGCCAGCTGCTGCTGAACCTGAAGTGCCTGAAGCCGGGCCGCTTCCTCTTCCATATCCGCGTCGACCAGTTTGCCGACCCCGGCATCCTGAATATCCGTCAGTTCGGTCAAGAAGCTTTGCTGCCGCTCGATGCTCTTTTCGGCTTGGCCCAGCGCTGTCGCGTCGCCAATCAGCATCGCCCGTGTCCGTTCGACCAGATCCACATAAAATGCGATACGATCATCGCCGGCGTTGAAAACTGGGCCGTCCTTGATGGCTTCGTAGCCAGCTGGGAAATCCTGTGTCACGTCGAGCATTCGCAGACGCTCATCAATCGATAGCAGGTCGATCTTCTTAATAGGCAGATCATTTGCTTCGAAGACGTTGCCGTTGCGACTGACCCCGATAGCAACCCGGACGACGTCGGGATCAAGCGCCGGGTCGTAGGCCGGGTCATTCATATCGGCCCGAACATCATAATCACGGTCACTGTTACGCACTGTGGTGCTGGAACTGATACCGGTCACGAGTCCGTCGTTGCTCAACTGGTGCTGGTTGCCATGTCCGTCGACAAACGAGCTTCCATTGAAGCTGGCTTGGGCCACCGTGCCAGTAATGCGTTTGAGGATCGCATTGATGTCGGCCTGGATCGTCGCGCCGTCAAAGTCAGGATTCATGTCGTACTGGGCTTGGGCCAGCATCAGTTTTTCGCTGAGTTCTTCGGTCATCTCAAGCACGCTTTCGGTCGCCAGGCGGCCGACCGAAATGGCATTGCGCGTCAAAGTCAGGCTTTCGTTCATAGCCTTGTTCATGCCGCTATCGCCCTTCACCGTCTCGGAGATCGAGAAGTAGGCAGCGTTGTCCTTGCCCGAGGCAACTTTGAGGCCCGTCGTGATGCGCGTCTGGTTTCGGTCCAATGCGGTCTCGATCCCCCGGAGCGACTGCAAGGCAGAGCGCGCGGCAGGGTTTGTAAGTATGGAAGACATGAGAAATTTCTTATTGTTCTTTTGGGGCCCTCGTCGTCCTGACGAGCCGTCTGATTTCGGAACAAGCGAGGGCAGCTTGTTCAAGCCGCCCTCGATCCTGCTTTAGCGGAACAGGCTCAGGATGTTCTGCGGTGCCTGGTTGGCGATCGAAAGAGACTGCGACGCCAGCTGCTGCTGGACCTGCAGGGCCTGCAGACGCGCCGCTTCCTCTTCCATGTTGGCATCGACCATAGCGCCGACGCCCGAGTCGAGGTTGTCGGAGAGCTTGGTCAGAAACTCCTGCTGACGCTCGATCGACTTCTCGGACTGACCCAGCGAGGTGGCCGCGTCGACCGTGGCCTTGGTCGCGCCGTCGGCCTCGGTCAGCACCCCGGCAAGAAAGGCATCACCAGTGGTGGCATTGCTCGCGTTCGTTTTGAAGTTGGTGGCGATAAGGGCGAACTTCTCGCGCTGCGCGTTCAGGTCGACCGGCGCCACGGTGATCTTCGTGGTCTGCAGCGTGCCGGCGGTATTTCGGCTGATGCCGGTGATGACTTCGCGCGGCGCAGCAGCACCACTCCCGGTTGGAGAGGTCGCTGCCGTGATGGCACCGGTGGTGGCCGAGATGGTTGCCGCTGCTGGAGCGCCGCCATCCGTCCGCTTACCACCGGCGTTGACCAGGTCATCGCCGTTGAAGGTGGACTGTGACAGGATCGCGGCCATGTCGGCCACGAGGCGGGTCAGGTCGGATTCGATTTCATCGAGGCCGCCCTTGTTTTCCTGAGCGAAGGCGACCTTGTCGCGGAACTCCATGGCCAGATCCGAGAACTGCTCGGCGCCGAGACGCGCGGTCGCGACCGAGTTCTTGGTCAGGGTCAGGCTTTCGTTGACCGCCTTGGTCATGCCGCTGTCGCCCTTCATCGTCTCGGAGATGGCGAAGTAGGCGGCGTTGTCCTTGCCGGAAGACACCTTCAGGCCCGACGAGATGCGGTCTTGGGTGCTGTTCAGGCTGGTGTTGATGTTCCGCAGGGTCGAGAGGGCGGACATTGCGGAGTTGTTGGTGAGGATCGACGACATATTTGCTCTAGCTTCTTACTAACCAATCGTCTTTCTGACGAAGTCGGCATCCGCCGCGGTATCTACGGATAATCCGTGAATTAAGGCGCGATTGTGGCGGCCGGAAAATTTTCGCATGGGAGCAATTGGCAGTGTGTCACTCGCGCTACGATTGTTTGCGGCTCATGGATACCAGCGGGGCGCCAAGGCCAGCTGGCCGGGGGCCACCCCCGGACTTTCCATACCCATCATCTCGTTTCTCTGAGGGCTCGCAGGAAGCACTGAAGCCGCGCCAGAATGCTCCTTCTGGTTCATCCGCGAAGACACTGGAGGTTGTGATTCTGGCAATAAGCGGACCTCCAAGGGCTATGTCGGCTGTGGCGTCTGCCCTGATCGGGCCGCGACGTCGTCACGGCCGCCATCATGTTGCAGTGACACACGATCCGATCGCATGAGCGCCTTCTGCGCCAGTACCGCCAGAGCCCCGCCAACGGCTGGCTGCGGCTACGATTGCTGCGGCATCGCAGTCATCCAGACTGTCGTCCAAAGAACAAGGCTCTGAGCTTTCGGTTGGCTTCGGACAACGCCCCCCCGAAACTGATTCCTCGTTCGCCTGCGATCGACGGGTCGCGCCCTCAGTCCGAAGTCCCCTTCCCCCGCGGCCCTTCCTGTTCGGGAGATTGAACTGCGTTCTTCGGAAAGCTAGAAGGCAGTGCTGATGTGCGCGCACTCGGATCGGTGTCTCGCTAGAGCCAAGGGGCCATCGAAAAGCCCGACATCCCGTATTCCAAGCGGTAGAACCAGAGCTGGACTCATGACGAACACTGACTTCTTAGACGGGCTCGGCTTGGGAGCCCCCTCGCAGATCGATTGGCCGGGGGTCTTCGACCGGCTTCATGAAGGATTGGTCATCGCAGAGGTTTTTCGGGAGGCGAATGGCCAGATCAACTGGCGCTACCTTCATGTCAACGAGGCTTGGTCGAACCTGACGGGGCTGAGTGCGGTCGGCATCGTCGGCAAGAACGTCAGCGAAGTGATCCCGAACGTCGAGCAGCACTGGATCGATGACTTCGCCCGCGTCGCGCTCGATCAGCAGTCGCGCAATTTCGTGGGACCGGTGTCGCAGCTTGGTCGGACATACGATATCCGAGCCTTCCCGGTCGCCGCTGACCGGTTCGGCCTGCTGTTTCTCGATGTCACCGAAAGAGAAGAAAGCGAGGCGAGGCTCAAAAGGCGCACGGAAGAACTGGAGATCCAGATCCGCGCGGAATTCGGTGCCCGCGCCCGCACATGGGACGTTTCGCCTGACATTCAGGTGGTCGCGAACCGTGACGGTCATTTCGAACAGGCCAACCCGGCGATGTTGTCGACCCTTGGATACGACATGATCGAACTGACACAGATCCCGTTCATCGATCTGGTCCATCCAGACGATCGAGACAGTACGATCGCCGCCTTCGAGAAAGTTAGGCAGGACCAGCCCATCCTGCGCTTTGAGAACCGTTACCGGCATGCCGACGGCAGCTATCGATGGCTTTCATGGGTGGCGGTGCCCCACGGCGGCAAGGTCTATTCCACGGCGCGCGACGTGACCGAAGAAAAACAGCAGGCCGCCGAACTCGAGATGCGCCGCGCCGAGCGCAGCAACCTGTGGTCGGCCTCGCGCGATCTGCATGCGATTGTGGCGCTCGATGGCCGCTTCATCGAGCTGAGCGATGCTTGGAACGGCCAGCTTGGCTTCGACCCCGAAGACCTTCCGGGCACGAGGTTCGAGGCACTGGCCTTTGAAGACGATAGAACCGTCATTGAGGAGCTGCTCCAACAGCTCGCCACCACCGGCTCGGCCGACCATGTCGAGATGCGCATGCGCGACAGGAGCGGTGCGCTTCGCTGGTTCGGCTGGAGCGCCGTGGTCCGGGGCGACGTCATTTTCGCGACAGGGCGAAACCTCGACGAGCGGCGGCGGCAGGAGGAACAATTGCGTCTGGCCGAAGAGGCCCTGACCCAGTCTCGCAAGCTTGAAACCCTAGGCCAGCTGACCGGGGGCGTTGCGCATGACTTCAACAATCTTCTGGCGGCTATCCAGAGCAGCCTGAGCATGCTGCGCCAGCATATCGACGCCGACAACGCGAAAGCGGTCGCGCTTCTCGGCAACGCTCAATCGGGTGCGGATCGAGGCGCGAAACTGGTGCAGCACATGCTTGCCTTCGCCAGACGCCAGGATCTCGCCCCGACCTGCATCGACGCCTGTACTCTGATCGGTGAAATGGATCAGCTGCTGCGCAGCTCGCTCGGGCCGGGCATCGAGATCAGGCGCCATTTCGAAGAGAACGTGCCTGCTGCGCTGGTGGACGCGAACCAACTCGAGATGGCCGTTCTCAACCTTGCCGTGAACGCGCGCGATGCGATGGATGGTCAGGGAACCTTGACCATATCATGCGCGATGCTCGAACACCCCGGAGACCCGGACCTCGCCCCGGGCCGGTATGTCCAATTGGCCGTGGCAGATGACGGGCCGGGCATGGATGCGACGACGCTTGCCCGGGCCACGGAACCCTTTTTCACGACGAAAGGTGTCGGAAAGGGAACGGGGCTTGGCTTGAGCATGGTTCATGGCCTCGCCCGTCAGTCCGGAGGGGCGTTCCGTCTGGAAAGCACGCCCGGCTTTGGCGTGACAGCAGAGATCCTCCTGCCGGTGGCAACGCCGAGCCGTCAGGACAAGCCGGTGGAACTCCCCACAAAGGAAACCTCGACCACCACATTGGACCGCCCCTTGAAAATCCTCGCGGTAGACGACGACTTTCTCGTGATGATGGGTACGGTTGGAATGCTGGAGGATCTGGGGCACGAAGTCTTGGAAGCCGGGCGCGGCGAAGAGGCGCTCGCCATCTTCGAGGCGCACCCCGACATCGACCTCGTACTGACTGATCAGGCCATGCCGGGCATGACCGGGGCGCAGCTCGCGGAAATCCTTCGCCATCGGCGACCGGACTTGCCGATCCTTTTGTGTACGGGCTATGGCGAACTGCCCGCAGGGAGCGAGCATTTTATGACTGGGCGTCTCGGCAAGCCATTCTCCGAGCGCCAGCTCGCGGAAGCCATTAGAGGCTCGGTTGCGCAAAACGGGTAATGGCCGAGGTGCCCCTTTCCCCGGACGGACTTATCCTACGGCCTCTGTGACGGGTATGCCGGACGCCGTGAAGCCGTTGAGTACGGCGATGCGGATCTGGAGTTCGGCGACCTGACGATCAAAGTCCCGGGCCGTGAGGCTTTGGCCCAGCAGCTTCACACGGTGCATCTTCGTCTCGCGTGGCTTCGGCGGTGATACCCACTCCAATGGCACCATGGGGATCGGCCCAGATACTTTGCCGCTCCGAGGGCTTCGTCGCGGGGCGAGCCTTGTCCGCCATCGGTTCAAGAGCAATGGCAAGCGCCCCAGCGGTGCCGGGCTTCCAAGGCTTCGCGTTCTTGCGCGGCAGGAGGACCGCATGCGCCCCCCGATCAGCGACGGCATCATGGCGCTTGCGCGTATCGTAGGCGCCGTCTGCCGTGACCGGGCGGATGTCGTAGTTGCCGGGGATCTGGTCCAGCAGTTCCGGAAGCATTGGGGGCATTACCGGTCTGACTCCCCGTGATCTCGACAGCCCCAACCTTCAGCGTGTCCTCGTCGATCCCGAGGTGGATCTTGCGGCACAAACATCGATTTGGACCGCCGTACTTACGCACGTGCCATTCGCCTTCCCCTCGGCCTTGATCCCATTCGGCATCGTCCTCGGAACGATGGCGGACAATTCCTCATTGTCGACCAGCAGATGCAGCGGGCCCGGTGAGCCGCGAGAGGGGATGTCCATGGCCAACGCCTTCTGGCGTCGGCACAGCGTGTTGAAGTCCGGCACCCCCTGGTCCAGACTGATCAGCTGCAAAAGGCTCTCAACGAAGCCGGATGTCTGGCGGAGCGCTAGGCCGAACAGTGATTTCATCGTCAGGCAGACCTGAATGGCGGCATCGCTGTAGCTCTGTTGGCGGCCCCTTTTGTCGCTCGGCGGCGGCGTCCAGACCATGTCGGGATCGAACCAGATCGTGAGGGAGCCACGCTTCTTCAGCGCCGCGCTATAATCAGACCAATTCCTGGTCTCGTAGCTCGGCGGCTTGGGTCTGCTGCTCATTCGCCCCAGCTAGCACGCTGGATTCCGGAGATGAAACCTGTCAGTCCGGTTGCTTAACAGAGCCTGTTTGAACCGCCAGGTGGAGAGTTCTGCAATAACGCCGATCATCAATGTCGGCAGGTACCAATCTTCAGCCCTCATTCCCGCAATAATGTGGTCCGTGCCTCGCAGATTGTCTCCGCATCGGGGCCATGCCAGCACTCACAGCCTCGAAATTGTGTGGATAATTCGGATGATAGTTGACTTTGTGACGAAATGAAGGCCAATCCTTGACGATCTTAAATCCTTACCGAGTATCGTCCATGCATGCCTTTAACAGCCTACTGCTAGCCCTCCCCGCAACTATCCTCGCAGGTGGCGCAGGAGCTGCCGTCATATATGATGATATCCCCGATGTTTCCATTAAGCTTGGAAGTAAAGCTTCGTACAACTTGGATATCGATGGGAATTCGTCAAACGATTTTACGTTCCGGGACGCATCTTTTTTAGATTTTACTTCCCCCCTCGATTCCATCGACATTGAGGGGGAAAGCACTAACCTCTTGAGCAGCTTTTTGGCTCTAGGCGATGTAATAGATGATACGGTTGTATTTAACGGGACACAGGTTGTTGCAACCAACAAGGCGTATTCTCACCCTTTTCAGGCTGAGGTTGCACCGAAGAGCAGTTTCGTAGGCCTCCAGTTCGCCAGCGGCTCCGACAAATTGTTTGGTTGGGCACGTTTCAGCCGGAACTCGGATGCGAATGACGTTACAGCAACGCTGTTTGATATTGCCTACGAGGATAGCGGCGCCTCCCTCAGGGCAGGTGACGGTCTCTCGGTGCCCGCTCCCGTGCCGCTGCCAGCCTCGGCCCTTCTGCTAGCTTGCGGGCTAGGTGCCTTGGGTTTCGCGCGTCGACGCCGCGTCCAAGTTGCACGATAAACTTGGGGGGCATAGATGAGGGTCGTCGACGCCTCCTGCACGCATAGTGCGCTTCTGCCACGCTTGTTCGCCACCCTCCTCTTTACCCGGCATCGCCCTGCACTCTACTTGGCGCTTGAGGGGGATCGACTATTGGGGGCAGCCTATCTGGGCAAAGCAACGAGTCTCGACGACGTCTACCTCACTGACTTTTATCTAGTACCCGGTGCGGACCCGGCCGGGGTGATCGGTGCATTGATGGCGCGTGTTGTGACCGAGAGCGAGCGATTGGTCATTCCGCGCGTCAAGATGGCCCGCGAATTGGAGGACTATGAGGTCGCGGAGGCCCTGCTTGCCGCAGGGTTCAAGCCGGAGACGAAGCTGGTCCGGACACGGGTGGATGTAGACAAGGCGCTCGTGGCCTGCGCGGGCCTACGCCGCAGGCTCGGGCGCGTCGTGCCCCATCGAGACAGGCTGGCCACCCTGCCCTATAGGGCGCCTCAGCTACAGCAGGTCGACGCGCTTTGCGCGGCACGTTTCGGAGCGCCTCTGCGCGGCCACCTCGTTGCGGTCGACGCGGCAAAAGACGGTCGGGTGGAGGCTTCGGCCTCGGCGATCTTCACCGAGGACGGCCGTGTCATCGCGTCCGCTGCAATCCTGATGCACGGCGACTATGGCCTGCTTGAACCCTGGCTGGTGGTCGACGAGCGAAATTGGCTCGGCCATGCCGTTGCGAGCGCGGAGCTGATGTTCGAGAACGCTAAACGCCATGGCGCCAAGTCGTTGGGAGGAGTCACGCCTGACGCCTTCACAGCTATGCACCGTCTGCACCGGATGTTTTCAGCCGAAATTGTCGGCCATCCTGTCACCTTTGGTAGGACACGCCTCGAATGAGTACCGAGCGTTTCATGTTGATCTGGATCGACGGTCTGGACTGGATTTTGGCACGTGCCGCCGCACACGACGGCCGCGCGCCGACGTTGGCTCGCTTGCTTCTTGAGGGAGCGCAGGCGGTGCGGGCGGACGGAACCGGCATCATGCGCGACGCGACCTTCGCCTCGGGTCAGCCTCCGCTAGTGCACGGACTGATGTCGGTTGCCGTCCCGCGCCCCGACGGGATGGGATTAGATTACCCGTGTCGGGACGCGTGGGCCGCTCCGCCGATCTGGGACAGGGCGGCATCGAGCGGGCATGAGGTGGCGGTCCTGAACTTCCCTGCGACGCGGTTCTCGGCACCACCCGGCGGAAGCGTTGTCGCCGATATCGCATTCTCCGACTATGCGCGGCGCTCGCCGGTCGAGGGCCTACCACCGGGCAGCGTCTTCCCCCCAGAAACTGGACCCGATGTAGCTGCGCATTTTCTGGCGCCCGACATGATCGCCGAGGATGCAGTTAGGGCCATGTTGCCCCAAGATACCACGCGCGCGCCGCAAGTAGAGATGCGGAGATGGCTGGCGGAAATCGCTTCGCTGCAGACCCTTGCGCTTCGGGCTTGGACACAGCGGCAGCCACGGCTCCTCTGTTTGAGATTTCACTCACCCTACTCGCGAACCAACACAGGGCATGCTTACCAAAGCTCCGAGACGAGCACGCCGCTGCCTCTGACAGATGGAGCGGTGCAAATGATCGATGCCTGCTTGGCCAACCTTTTGAGCCAAGGCGCCGGGGCATCGGTTTTCGTAGCCGGCGCGAGGACCGGCACGTGCTGGATCTCCGGTACATCGGCAGCGCGCCCGCTCCTCGGCCTTGGCGACCCAGCAGCCGTGATCCACGAAAGCCTCGGCCTTGGTCGCGTCTCGGAGGCCGAGATCGAAGCCAGGCTGCCTGGCTTGGAGGAGATCGGGGCGCAGATCATTGATACGCCAGATCGACAGTCCCGTCCCTTGCGGTCTCATGAGCTAGAGGTGCAGCGGCACCGAGATCGCATGTCCCTCCTGCAGGCGAAAGCGCTCCGCCACGCGTTCTAGAACCTGTCTTGCAGATCGGCGTTGATACTGTAGCCGCCCCTGAGAAGCGACTACCGGCTGACATATAAAGCGGCCTGTTTGCAGAAGCCCGAAACAGCATGCAATCGGGTCGCCCTTGCAAATCGCCTATACTTCACACCTGACTTGGCGGCGTCGCAAAAAGGCGATTGATGCAGCCCGTAAGCCATTCGGACATCAGGCCGACCAGCGACATGATAAGTACGGTTACAGACGGTCACGCCCCATACTTGCCATGAGATGCGTTGAGCAAGTTTTAGAAAGCCCCCCGGCTTAGCCACTGACATTCTCGTGGGCAATAAGTTGAGACAGTGCAACGCACGGGCCTTGTTGCGCGCTTTCTGCCCGGGATTCACATTACGAGGCCTACGGCGCAGCTGGGTGGCATGTCCAACCCGCACTCACCCGCTACCGCACGCTAGACTGGTCCGCCGACAACGCGGCGTTGCGTGAGCGTGGATCACTGACCGTCCGGTTCGACCCGTCGACGCCTTGGCACGCGATGCCATCGGGCAAGCGTGGAGGCCAGCCGGTCTACAGCGACGCCGCGGTGCAAGCCTGTCTGACGATCAAGGTCCTGTTCGGCCTGCCGCTTCGCCAGACGTCTGGCTTCGTGGCAAGCCTGCTGAAGCTCGCAGAACTCGATTGACCGGTCCCGGACGTCTCAACGCTCTGTCGGCGGCAGAAGACGCTGGCTGTGCCATTGCCCTGCCGTAGCAGCACCGGTCCGCTGCATCTGCTCATCGACAGCACGGGCCTCAAAGTCCGCGGCGCGGGCGAATGGCCTGCGCGCAAGCACGGTGGTTCGCGCAGGCGGGTTTGGCGCAAGGTCCATCTGACCATGGACGAGGCGACCGTAAAGGTGCCTGCTCTCGAGCTCACCGGCAGCTGCGTGGGCGATGCGCCGGTGTTGCCTGAACTACTCGCCCAGATCCCCGAGGGCGAAGCGATCGCCTCGGTCACGGGTGACGGCGCCTACGACACGCGCGGCTGCCGCGACGCCGTCGCGCACCGGGGCGCGGACGCGCTCATACCGCCCGGGCACAACGCCAAGCTGTGGAGGAAGGACGGCCCCGGAGCGGCAGACGGGAACGAGGCCGTGCGCGCCATCAAGCATCTCGGCAGGGCTATTTGGCGGCACTGGACCGGTTATCACCGTCAAAGCCGCGCCGAGACCAAGATGAACGGTATGAAGCTGCTCGGTCAGAAACCGATGGCGCGAGACGTCGATCGCCAGACCGCCGAGCTTCAGCTCCGCATCGCGATCTTGAACCGCTTCACCGCCCTCGGCATTCCCGTCACAGAACCGGTCGTCCGAGCCGCTCGGGGTAAGGGAACGCTCAGCCTTCAGGCGGTCCGTGCAACAGAGCCCCGGTGGCCTGTCCGAGATGCGCGACCCCTGGCTACCCGCTGCCGATACTGGCAGGCAATAGCCTGGGCAGCACGCTAGTCTTCATTCTGATCGCATAGGAATAGGTGCTCGCTAGCCGTTCGGGCTCACCGTGCTCCGCATGCGGTCGCGCTCGTTTCCGAACAATGCCTCTCGTCCATGCACGCGAGAAGGCCGCGCTCCATGTAGAAGGCATTGCTCGCGACCGACCATTGCTCAGTCCAAAATATGGTCGAGAGCGCACCGCTGGACAGCATTCCGGTGTTGTCCCTCCAACTACACAGGAAGTCCCAGTTCGCGCTATGTGCCGGTGGGATGCTACCGGCCTAGCCCACATGAAGCTAAGCAAAGAAATGATAAAGTTCGGATCTGCGACCATATCCGCAACCAACCTGTTGCTCTGCCCCAACAGCGAGATCACTCGGCGGCAAACGAAGCGCCCGCAGATGTGTGCGCTCTCGACGAGATATGGTCGAACAGTTTCGCCTCATGCTCAAGGACATGGCGCAGGGCGCGCATCGCCTTGTAGTAGTCACCGATGCTGACGAAGTTCGCTGCTTCGAATATGTGGCCGAGGCTCGGATGCTCAAAGGTGTTGGCAAGGTTCGCCATTTCCCGCTGGATGATCGGCACGAGATCCTCGCGCAGCTTGGAATGGATCAGTGCGTTCTGTACGAGGTAGTAGACTCGCGACACAGGCGTCACCGGCGCGTCCTCGTCTAGGAGGTCATGGCCGCGCACCACATCGGCGTAGCTCTCGACGCTCAATACGAGGCGGCGCGCCGAGTTACGCATCATGCAGCCGTTGATGACGACGCGCTCGTTGGGTTTGAGGACAAGCTTGAGTGCCATGTTAGGCCACCTCCGCCACGGTGAATCCCTGCCCTGCGAGACCGGCGACGATCGAGCGGTTGATGTCGACGAGCGCGCCGACACCGGCGCTGCCGCCCATCACGCTGCTGGTCTGTCGATCGACCCACATGGCGAGAGAGATGAGCCCGGCGCGCAGATCGGTCGGCAGCGCGTTCTTGGGCTGCGACAGATCGAACTTCAGCTCGTTCCAGAATTTCTGATTGGTCGCGAGATCGTCGCGCAGCCCTTCGGCCAGAAGCGTGCCACGGTCGCGCATGCTCTCGGCGCGGTCATAGGCTTCGGCGCGGGCGGCCAGCTGTCCGGTGACGCGGCTCAGCACGCGGCGCTCGATCTGGCGGGGGGTTTCGCTTTCGCGGATGGTGGTCTTGTAGGCGGCGATGCTCATGCGTTCTGCTCTCGCTCAGGGCCCCGCGCTTCTGGCGGGGGCGGTGAAGGCCGGTGCTGCGGCAACCCGAGGATCGCACAGGCGCGTCAGCCGGTCGAAAACTGTCAGGGGACCGAACCTCGGCCCGGCAAGGGGGCGGCCCGCCTCTAGGGGCGAGCCGCGTCAGGCTTTAGCGGAACAGGCTCAGGATGTTCTGCGGTGCCTGGTTGGCGATCGACAGCGACTGCGACGCCAGCTGCTGCTGGACCTGCAGGGACTGCAGACGCGCCGCCTCTTCTTCCATGTTGGCGTCGACCATCGCGCCGACGCCCGAGTCGAGGTTGTCGGAGAGCTTGGTCAGGAACTCCTGCTGGCGCTCGATCGACTTCTCGGACTGGCCAAGAGTGGTTGCCGCAGAAACCGCCCTGCCTTTGGCCGCATCTGCAATTGAGAGAACGCCTTTCAGGAAGGCTTCACCATTCGTAGCGTCTTTGGCTTTGGTAGCGAAACCGTTAGAAATTGCTTCGAACTCTTTCTTCATGGTGAAGAGGTCGACTGTCTCGACATTGATTGTCGTGGTGTTGAGGCCGCCGGCGCGAGAAATACCAGACACGACACTCCGGGTTGAAGTCTTTCCTTCCGCGTTGAACTGTGTAGCTGTGGTGCCCTCTGCGATGGCGGTGCCAGTTCCGTCAGCGTTGGGAGCGTATGTCATTGTTCCGGTGGCATTCACGACCATGTAGACGTCGGTGGTGCCATCGTTGGTCGTGAGCTTGGTGGCACTCGCGTTCACGAGATCGTCGCCATTGAAGGTCGACTGGGAAACGATCGCCCCCATATCAGCCACGAGACGCTTCAGGTCGGCTTCGATCTTGTCGAGACCGCCCTTGTTCTCTTGGGCGAAGGCGATCTTGTCGCGAAATTCGGTCGCCAGATTCGAGAACTGCTCGGCGCCGAGACGTGCGGTCGCGACCGAGTTCTTGGTCAGGGTCAGGCTTTCGTTGACCGCCTTGGTCATGCCGCTGTCGCCCTTCATCGTCTCGGAGATGGCGAAGTAGGCAGCGTTGTCTTTGCCCGAGGATACCTTAAGGCCCGACGAAATGCGGTCCTGAGTGCTGTTCAGGTTGGAGTTGATGTTCCGCAGGGTCGAAAGCGCGGACATTGCGGAGTTGTTGGTGATGATCGAAGACATTGTCGTTCTCCAGCTTCTTACTGTTTGGTCGTCTTTCTGACGAAATCGGCGATTGCCGCAGCAGGCATGGATAAGCCAATGGATTGAGGCGCGATTGTGGCACCTCGCAGATCAATCTATGGAGGAGTTGTGTAGCGTGTTACTCGCGCCACATATGACCTTGCGTCAGGTGTGTCATTCGAACCGTGAGCAGGGCTGGCAACGTTGTTGCACATCTCGATGAAGGGAATTCACTAGGCGAATTCTGACAGTTAGCTCAGTGGCATGCCAAAGCCTTCCCGGACCCGCAATCGCACGACGAACTGGTCCGACGACAATGCAGCGCTGCGCAAGCGCGGCTCGCTGTCGATCTCGTTCGATCCCGAGATCGTCTGGCGGGTGCCCAAGAGCGGCAAGCGAAGTCATCAGGAGAAGACCTACTCCGATGCCGCGATCCAAGTATGCCTGACGCTAAAGGTGCTCTCCGGCCTTCCGCTTCGGCAGACCGCCGGACCGGTCGAGAGTCCGATCCAGATGGCGGGGCTCGACTGGCTGGTGCTCTGCCCCCTAGAAACGCGACCTTTTGAAACTGGAGCTTTCGGCTAAGTGGACTTGCCCCGAACGCTGGACCGCTGCCATGAGGTCTTTCCCGTCTTCTAAGCCATTAACGCGCAGGCGTTGTACCGTGTCACGCAGCCCCTGCAGGACGCGTGCCAGCGAGGGGATGTCGATATCGCCCCCGTCACGCAGCGCTTAAATATCGACCTGCGCCAGCGCCGTCTGCACCCGAGCCAGTGAGCCGAAGACCTGCCGGTGGCAGGTGTCGCCGGTGCACGGCCGCGTCGAGCGCATGGCGCACGCGTAGCATGTTGGCCCGACGACGCAGCAGCGACAGAATGGCACCGACCTCGGCGATGCTGCGCGAAATCGTGAGGCCGTCGCACAGGGAAATGGTCTTATTGGTCATAGCCGAGGCGTTGTTGCGGAACTCCCCGCCTAACGGTTCACATAGCGGATC